>JAPKFG010000026.1 GCA_028821675.1 Candidatus Poseidoniales archaeon | reverse complement strand
TGGCGTATCCCCCATGTTCACCCCGAAGGGGTGGAAGATACCCGTTCTTTTCGGTTCACACCTCTAATCATTCAAGATGGATTCTCGACCAGATTATCGATGTACTCCATCACCTCATCCATCTGTTCATCGGGTAGATCCTTGTATGATTGACCAAACTTGTGCTTGACACAGATTGCGACGTGGGCATACGGATTTCTGCCACTGGGATGACGGTGAGATTCTGGGAGTTTCCCAACCAATTTATCTCCTGCTTCCTGAATATAATTCCAGATTTTCTTGGAGTTCTCCGGCGTCAACAGACCACTGTCCTGTAATCCATCAGGGGGTGACACGATTTCGGTCTCTTGGGAAGAGGACGACTTCGCGCACGTTGCCTGCTCCGGTGAGAACCATCAGTAATCGGGCGACACCCAATCCCCATCCGGCGTGCGGTGGTGCACCATAGCGGAATCCATCCGTATAGAATGTGAATTCAGCCGGGTTGAGATCCATGTTGCGCAGGTTTTGCTCGAGAACCTCAAAGCGATGCTCGCGCTGACCTCCACTGGTCATCTCGTCACGCCCGTAATTGAGGTCAAATCCACGCGATAATTGACCTCCTGTCGAACCTTTTTCAGTTTCATCATGGAAGATGTAGAACGGCTTCATTGACATCGGCCAGCGAGGCAAGAAGTGGAAGCCGGGATATTTCGCTGCAATTAGGTCGCAGTGATGTGATTCTATGTCATCCCCCCACTCTATTTTGCCGCCGCCAGACTTGACGATTTCAATGGCATCACAGTATGGGATTCGGGGGAAAGGTAGACTGGGAACTTCAACGGTAATCGCTTCGTCTCCTTGTGATTCTCGATATTCGTTGATGATGTCAATTAGGTTCTGATCATTGGCCGCAACTTGGCTCCAAATGTGATGAATCATTCTCTCTTGCACACACATGACATCCTCATCATTCATCCATGCCCCTTCGATATCGAACGAGATGAATTCGTTGAGGTGTCGATAGGTATCGTGATTTTCAGCGCGGAAGGCTGGGCCGACCTCAAACACTCTTTCAAGACCGCCGAGAACGGCCAGTTGCTTGTACAGTTGAGGTGATTGTGAAAGGTAGGCATCTGTTTCGAAGTATTTCATTGGGAACAGATTGGTGCCTCCTTCGGAGGCACTGGCGATAATTTTCGGTGAATTCATCTCGTTGAAGCCCTCGGTAATCAGGTGGTCTCGTCCGTATTGCAGGACATTCCCCCTCAATTGGAACATGGCGTTAACGTGGGCACGTCGTAGGTCGAGGTGACGATTGTCAAGGCGAACATCGAGTCCGACGTTCACATCATCAGACACACCGACGGGAAGTGGGGTTTCTGCGAGTGCAAGAATTTGACCAGATGTGACATTGACCTCATATTCTGCAGGAGGCTCTGGCTCACCCTCAGCGACCTTGGGTGGTCGCTTCTGTGCAACAATTCCCGTGACTTGGATGGTGGATTCGCGACTTGAACCTTGCATGGCATCGAAGGTATCCTCGTCCATGTTGTCCTTCTTGAGGAAAGCCTGGAGGTACCCGGTGCCATCGCGCAGCATTAGGAAACAGATGGCGCCGCGGCCACGTACGGTCTCAGCATAGCCAGCAACAGTGACTTCATGCCCAATCATTTGGGCGCCCTGATCGCGCACCTCACCAAGGGTGTGGGTGCGATAGTGGGTGGGCTCCCAATCGCGACCATCGCGTCCGGTCATGCTCATGGGCGTGCGAGTCCATCACTTGAACCGTACGGCGGAAATCAGGGTACATTTGGGCCTCTTTCATGAAACGCCTTGGCCCTCACCATTGATATGCAGAAGGAGGTTCGCCGGGTTTAATGTCTCACGAGCGTTTGTTGTTCACTTCAGAGTCTGTGACCTCTGGTCATCCAGACAAATTGTGTGATGCGATTTCCGATGCAATTCTCGATGCGTGTATAGCACAGGATCCTGGAGCACGGGTGGCTTGCGAGACTCTGGTCAAAGGGACGGAGGCGCACAGCCACATTGTTCTCGCCGGTGAGATTTCGATTGCTGGCTCACAACCCGATTACGAAGCGATTGCGCGCTCTACAGCGGCATCCATCGGATACACATCTCAAGATGTGGGAATGGATGCGAATTCTTGCTCCGTTGACATGCTCATATCTACCCAAAGTCAGGACATTTCCAGAGGCGTGGGTGAAGGGTCGGAACAGAAGGCCGGAGATCAAGGCATGATGTTCGGATATGCCACTTCCGAATCCGAAGTGTATCCTGCTTTGAAAGGCAAATTCATGCCCTTGTCAGCGTTGCTCTCTCAGGCGTTGACACGTCGATTGACAGAGGCCCGAGAGCAGGGGGTTCTACCATGGGCTCGGCCCGATGGGAAAGCACAGGTTACCATCGAATATGGGGGGTACAACAAACCGCGCCGTGTCTGGGCGATTGTGATTGCCATACAACACGATGACATGAGTGCCGAACTCGGTGGCGAGGAAGCGGAACACACCTTCATCACCGAACAGGTGAGAGAGCACGTCATTGACGCGGTAATCCCCTCCGAACTGATTGATTCCAATACCGATGTAATCGTCAATGGCACTGGCCGCTTCGTGAAGGGAGGTCCGTTTGCAGATGCAGGATTAACCGGTCGCAAGATCATCGTCGATACATACGGTGGCATGGGCCGACACGGGGGTGGCGCATTCAGTGGAAAAGACCCCTCCAAGGTAGATCGTTCCGCAGCCTATGCAGCTCGATGGGCTGCCAAGCACGTCGTTGCTGCGGGGCTAGCAGATTTGTGTGAGATTCAATTGGCCTACGCCATTGGGGTCATCGATCCAGTCAGCATCCGAGTGATGACCAACGGGAGTGCCGCCTCAGGAATCACAGAGGATGAGATTACTCGTCGGGTGCGGAACACCTTCGATTTCAGACCAGGTGCAATGGTGGCCGATTTGGGCCTTCTACAGCCCATCTATTCACCCACTTCTGCAGGGGGTCATTTCGGCCGCGAACCGGTTGGAAACACATTCCCTTGGGAACGTCTAGATGAGACACGTTTGACCGCTCTTCGGAATGGTTGAATCTGAGTTTATCTCTGAGAACGCTTACGCGTTCTCCCATCATCCTCAAAGGATGTCGCGAACACGGTCGTTCTGATGTCACACCAGCGACGCCGTTCTTTGGCGCTGTGCCTCCTGCTGGTTTCAAGCACATTCTTGACCGCATTTGCACCACTTGCCGCTGCAGATAGCCGCATTTTGCTGGATCTCTCCGATGACCAAATTGATCTGATTCAAGGCGATAGCGCCAACGTCACCCTGACTATTGAGAACAATGACACCTCAATTCGCGACTTTGACCTTACTGTCGATGATTCGATGACCTCTTCTGTTTGGAATGTCACCCTTGCTGATGAGACGCTATCAACAGTTCTACCGACATTTTCGGTGACAACGACCATCATCGTTTACTTGGCAGCTGATGCGGAATTATCGGACAGTGGTACTGTTGACATCAACGTCGCCCAGTCGGGTGCCAACATTTCGACCACCATCACTCTCTACCTCTCGGTTACCCCCTCCTATCTGCCTGATATCGAACATACGGCCATTGGAGACGATGGTTTGCTCGAAATTGAAGTCGGCGAATCTATCGATATCGATGTCCCAATCTCAAACCTAGGCTCCTCAATTGACCACATCGTGCTCGCTGTGGATGAAACTGCAGATCTCAGCGATTTTTGGGCCAATTGGTCTGGTGGTGGCAATAATTCCGGTGGAAATAACTCTGGCAACAATACAGGTGGAAATAACTCAGGGAACAATACTGGGAATAATACCGGAAACAACACAGGGAATAACACAGGTAACAACACCAGTAATGGAACTGGCAATGTTACAACTGGACCCACTGAATTTATTGCATCACTTTCTGCAGTATCGACCAACCTGACCGCTGTTCTAGATTCTGTGAATCTGACCGCCAATTTCAGTTATGTTGTCGATTGGACACTCCAACAGAACGGATCCATTTTCCCACATGATGCCGGGATATACAATTGGACCAGCAACGGGACCAATCATACTTGGACAAAAACGTGGAACCTCACCGCAGGGGAATGGTGCATCTCTGCCACCCTGACTGAGAATCTCAGTGCTATTGGTAACGCGACGACATGTATGACAGTCAGCAGTGGGAGCAGTGGAGGGAACGGAACCGGGATGGGCCGTGCGGTGCCTGCTGGATGGGAGGTGCGATGGCTGGATTCAACGCTTGAGAATATGAGTGCGGGGGAGAGTCGAACGGGCACACTGCGAGTCAGTGTACCGAATGGCGAAGCGCCCGGTGATTACGGTTTCCTCCTCTCGGCTGGTTCGGCCATGGGCAACTTCACTATTTCAGAAACCATCGTTGTCCGTGTCAATGGAACGCACAATCTGACATTCTCTGCGAATGATTCGACCACCAATTGGTTGCCCAACGGAACTGGTATGGTCGTTTTCGATGTCTACAATGCTGGAACCTCTGAGGCTGAATCACTGTATTCGATCTCTGCAACTGGTATCTGCACAACCAGTCTGGATGCGATGGAAGCTGATGGGAGCCGTATCTCATCGGAATCGACTGAAGCCGTCACCGCGGATGTGACCATTGTTGTGGACGCCAGTGAAGGGGAATCCTGTGACCTCACTTTGTCTGCATGGGATGAGATTGGCGAAGTTGGTTATACTCACATTCACACCCTCACCGTTGGTGCAGCACACGGTCTGTCTGTTGTCAGTAATGAGGTCATCTCACTCAGCCCCGGGGGCTCTGCATCGGGGGTTATGACCATCCGCAATACCGGCACAGAGGCTACAAACATCCGTCTCACTGCCTCGTCTCCTGATTTGACAATCGATACTAGTTCCACATTCGTTACTGTAGAATCTGAGGAAACTATCGATTTGAGTTGGTCGACATCAACGTCCTCAGATACACCGTTGGTTGGCAATCAATTGATAGACTTCAGTGCTGAGACTCAGGATGGCTCTTCAACATTGAATTTTACCGGAACAGTCACTATTCTGCCTTGGTCCTCGATATGGATGAATGGGCCTCTGGGTGGTGCATTCGATGTGGGTGCGGATGCTCCTACCATGGTTGATTTCACGATGACCAATGACGGCACTGGCTCAGCCAATGTTTCACTGGATTGGAGTGGCGCTCCACAGGGTTTCACCATCACCGTCAGTACCAGTACATCGGTTGCTCCTAACGGCTACAACGCGACCCTGTCCATGACCGTGGAGATTGACGACGATATCGCTTCAGGCACATACACCTTCACCGTCCTTGCCATGAATCCGGACGATGGTAGTACCTGGGATTCTTCGACCATCAATGCGCAGGTCGATCAGCGCGCCGAGGTCCGCGTATTGGTTGCAGGTGATTCATTGCCCGTTGCCAGTGGCGCCGATTCCGTGTTTACAGTCACCGTGATTAACGACGGAAACGAACCCGACACCTTTGCCATCACATTGACGGGAGCGGCTGGATTTGAAGTTGGTATTTCGCCGCAGACACTTACCCTTGCATCGGGTGAAAGTGGTGAGGTGGACATCACCTTGCGTCGCACAGGGGCGAGTGACGATGTCGAGATGACATTGGTTGTTGAAAGTGAGAATGATGATGCCATTACCGATTCACTGTCCCTATTCGCTACAGTTCCTGAAGTCTCAGTCCAAGCGACCGTCACGACCAACGTGGCCTCCATTGCGGCTGAAGGAAGTGCAAGCCTGACCCTCTTCCTCACCAATCTTGGAGAGGCCGAAGATACCCTGCTAGTTACCGGACCATCAGGGTTCATGTGCGACCATCCAGCACAGACAACTCTCGCAGCAGGTGCAGCCGCAGAAAGCCACGCAGTCACCTGTATGGCAAGCAGCACACTCTTGGCCGGGACCCACACAATCGCCTTCACAGCGACCTCACTTTCCAATTCGAGCGTGTATTCGACCGATTCTGTCGACCTCGACATTGAACCCCATCGCAATGCCGACGGCGGACCGATGTTGGTGGTCACGATGACTGGAGATGACTGGTCGCTTCCATGGAATAGTTCTGCGACCTACACGGTGACCATTCGCAACGATGGCAATGAACAGGTGTCCGGATTCCTCCACCTCGCTGGAGAATATGCTCAAGATCTCTATCCAGACTGGAATCTCGTCGATGAAAATCAAACGATGAGTGTATTCACAGTCGCACCACGTGGCGTCTCCACATATTCATTGACCCTGAGACCCAACGGCGAGCCAACCATCGGCAGTATCGATATTAGAATCGAAGCTAGTGGGACCTTGACCGATGGACAAGGATTCTCAGTGAACAGCCCATCGAACACGCTGATTGTTGAATTTGACGACCCCCCTCCTAAGGAAGCAGAACTGTGGAGCGGCGGACCGATGGTCAATGCCGCCAACCTCGCCATCGCCATGCTTTCGGGTTGGATTTTCTCAGGCTTACTCATCATGTGGATTCGCTACAGTTCTAAATCACGGGACAAAAAGAGTGCCCAAGATGCGTGGGATGAAGCCTCCGAGGAAGAGAACAAGGATGCAGATCTCAAACACGGTGAAATTCGCGCAGATGAAGATGGAACTGCCCGCTGTCATGCTTGTGATTCACGCATCCGTCTACCTACTGACAAAGAAGCACCATTCCGATTCAAGTGTCCCACCTGTCAAGAGATGAACCGCGTAATGCCTCCACGAGAAGAAGACTGATTCAGGTTCGTTCTGCAATTAACAGGAATGCGGTGTGTCCCATCGGTGTGTTTCCAGGTCGCACTCCACCACGGCTGGCCTTGGTCCAAACACGCTCCATCATTTCACCCGCCCAATCGATGGAGAGTCCTGCCTCCTCACAGGCATTCCAGACTTTCTCAAATTGGCTTGAGACGGGACAATAACAGGCGATTTTACCACCATATCGGAGTTTTTTCGACAGCGTGGCGATGACCGGCCATGGTTCGGGAAGATCCAAGATGATGGCATCAAAATCGTCGACGATTCCATCGAAGGATGCTTCCGCGACATCTCCCTCTAATAGAATCCAAGTCGGGAATTCTCTCAACGAACCGGCGGCCCGTTCCATGTTCTCCCGTCCTACTTCTGCATGTTCTGGTCGGTTTTCTACCGAAACAAGCGTACCATTCGCTCCGAGGACGTTGGCGATGTGTAGAGCCAATCCACCTGAACCGTGACCCGCTTCAAGCACACGCTGGCCTGCCCCGATTCCCATCCATGCAATCAGAAATCCAGCATCCTTTGGATTGATAATCTGAGCTCGGCGTTTCATGCCTTTGCGTAGTTCAGGAAGACCGATTTCGACCTTGGTCAGTACCTTTTGTCCGATGGTTACCCGTTCCCCATTCTGTATGCCTTCAAGCAAGGGTTTTGGTGCAAACCTTCCGATGCCTTTGATCTTCAATTCATCGTCCTGAATGGGAACGATGTAAGTACGCCCATCTTCTTCTCTTAATGCGGTGTATTCTGTCATTTTTTCACGTCCCAATTCCGAAGAACTCGACCCTGCAAGCAAGGTGCCGACCCTGAGGCGGCTGAGTGGATGTGTTTCCGACCATGGTCTCCAATATCAATTCGACGATGGATGAAGACCACCCGCCCAAGGGGCTAAAGCCCCCTTGGGCGCTTGAAGACGCAATACCGCACATTCAAGAACGTAGCCGAGTCACAGAATTATGCAGGAGAGGTCACCATGGCGGATGAACAAGTGGATGAAGAGGTCGCTGAAGAGGTGGCCATCATCGATGAACTTGATCCGCCTCCTACTGAAAAGAGCGGTTTTGGACTTGGTTCTATTGCCGAAGGTGCAGATGACCCCATCACCGATCAACCCATTGATGAATGGCTCCAAGGCATATCATTTGAATCAACAGCCGATGTTCCGATTCCTGATTGTCTGGTTGACCAAGTCATCGGTCAGGAAGATGCAGCAATGGTGATTCGTAAAGCCGCTGAGCAGCGACGCCACATGATGATGATTGGTGATCCGGGTACCGGAAAGAGCATGCTCGCAAAAGCGATGACAGAACTTATGCCGAACGAATCCTTGGAGGACACCCTCTGCTATGTGAACGATGACGACGAGAACGAACCTCGAATTCGCACGGTCCCAGCGGGCCGTGGTGATCGAATCGTCAAGGACCGTCGTGCTCAACTCCGCGAACAGCGTGACCGCACCAGCCGGACTTTGATGTTCGTCGCCCTTCTCATCGGTGCTGCCCTTCTTTTGGCGACAATCCAATCTGGAGACATCATCATGCTCCTCTTTGGCATGTTCCTTCTCGCCTTTGGATACATGTTCATCAAGAATCGTCTAGTCTCAAACGAGGAGTCAAGGATTCCCAAATTGCTTGTCAAACGAAAGCGTGGCGATATGCCACCGTTCATCGATGCCACTGGAACTCTTGCTGGAAGTTTACTTGGAGATGTTCGCCACGACCCCTTCCAGTCCGGTGGGATGGAAACTCCTGCTCACGAACGAGTCGAGGCTGGTGCCATTCACAAGGCCCATGGTGGTGTTCTATTCGTCGATGAAATCAACCTGCTACGCTTGGAAGAGCAGCAAGCCCTGCTCACCGCGATGCAGGAGAAGGCCTTCCCCATCTCGGGACGCTCAGAGCGTTCATCTGGCGCCCTGACCAAGACCGAAGCAGTTCCTTGTGATTTCATCCTCGTTGCAGCAGGCAATCTCGATGCTGTTCAGCATATGCACCCTGCACTGCGCAGTCGAATTCGTGGATACGGATACGAGGTTTACGTCAATTCAACTATGCGAGATACCGATCGCAATCGACGCCGTTTGATTCGATTCATAGCCCAGGAAGTGAACAATGAAATGAATAAGAAAACCGGCAAACCAATTCCTCATTTTGACCGTTCCGCGGTTGGAATCATTCTGCGTGAGTCACAACGACGAGCCGGCCGCCGTGGGAAACTCACGTTACGTCTTCGTGAACTCGGTGGATTGGTACGCATTGCAGGCGACCTAGCTTGCGAAGAGAATGCTAGTATCACCACGAGCAAGCATGTACTCGGTGCTCGTCGCATCGCTCGTCCACTTGAACAACAGGTTGCCGATCGCATGATTGAACATCGTTTGGATTACTCACTTCTGGTGAACAGCGGTGAGCGTGTCGGGCGCGTAAACGGTCTGGCCGTTCTGGGTGCAGACAGCGGAATGTCCGACTTCAGTGGAATCATGCTACCCGTGGAGGCTCTCGTGACGCCATCTCAATCCAAGGGCGGCCAGGTCTTTGCGACCGGAGGCCTATCCGATATGGCCAAAGAAAGCGTCACCAATGTCAGTGCCGTCATCAAGAAGTTGACAGGCAAAAATGTCTCAGATTATGACATCCACATCCAATTCGTAGACACCCATGGTGTTGATGGCGATAGCGCTAGTATCACCATTGCAACGGCCATTATTTCGGCATTTGAGGACATTCCAATCGATCAGAATCTAGCCATGACAGGATCGCTCTCCGTTCGCGGCGAAGTTCTGCCCATTGGTGGAGTTACAGCGAAGATTGAGGCCGCAGCCAAGAGTGGAATCAGTCGCGTCATTATTCCTCGCGCCAACATGAAGGATGTTCTCATCGATGATGCTTACAAGGACATAGTCGAGGTCATCGCAGTCGATACTCTCGATGAAGTCATGGAATATGCGCTTGTCTCCAACGAGAATAAGAGTTCCTTGGTGGAACGTCTTAGTGCGGTCATTGATCGCCTGACACCAAACCCCAGTGGCCGCCCTTCAGCATGAGCTAATCCCGGGGGAGGATTTGATGTCCAAGCCGATGATTGTCTGCCATGGTGGTGCAGGACATTCCGCTAAAGATCAGCCCGGTGTGGATATCGCAGCTGATGCAGGTTGGGCCATTCTATCGGCTGGAGGCTCGGCACTCGACGCCGTTCTTGCTGCTGTAGAAATCATGGAGGATGACCCTGTATTGAATGCTGGGACCGGTGGACGCAAGAGGGCGGACGGCTCGATTCAATTGGACGCAGCTGTCGCGACTTCGGATGGCCGCCTTGGTGCCATCATGGCCATTGAAGACACCCCCAATCCGATACATGTTGCCGCAGGATTGCTCAATGAGAAGATCCACATTCTCGTTGGCCAAGGGGCTCGTGATTGGGCTGATGAACGCGGTTATCCTAAGGCCACAGTTATCGGTAGTGATTCTCCTTCTGGCAATGATACAGTGGGTAGTGTAGCCATAGATTCCAATGGCCTGATGGCTGTAGCAACCTCGACCGGGGGTTGTTCGGGAAGACCCCGGGGGAGAGTCGGGGATACTCCATTGTGGGGGCCTGGTTTTTGGGTTAACGAACACATCGCACTAGCAGCGACCGGAATCGGCGAAGAAATCACAATCAAGATGTTGTGTCATAGAATTGCCGTCCAAACCGGAACTCTACAGGAACGACTTGAGTATGGACTCTCTTTGTTCGACCCTTCCATCGAGGTTGGACTGATTGGACTCACTGCTCAAGGAGAAGGACTTGGGTTGGCCAATACGGGGATGCCGTGGACCATCAGGAGTGCAGATCAGTAAGCATCTGCTCAAGCGCCGTATTAATCTGCAAAATCAATGTCCCAAATTCCATTGGAATGTTTGGGTCTTCGTAGAGTTCTTCCAATTTGGCTTGCGTAATCGCAATTCTGATATCGAGTTCCTTATTTTTGTTGAGTAACCACTTTTCTACCGCATCTTTCGCGCCCTTGCGGATGTTGCGGGGTACTTTTGGGTCATCCAATTGTGTAATCACGCTAGCGATTTGCTGCATCCGATTCTCTATATCGCTTGTCATGGAACTCCTCCAAACGTGTACTCACGGCTGTGCGGGGCCGAGGCTGCTTTAAGGCGCTTTCCAGTGCAAGGGTTGAGTCGCATGACTGATGGTAACTTCGAATTGGAACTAATCCAGTGGGTTCGCCTTGGTGTTCTCATCTTGTGTTTTGGAGGCGCTGCATGGCTGGATCACAAAACTCGCAGGGTTTCAAACGAATGGTGGTGGGCTTGGGCCAAACCTGCTTTGTTCCTGTTGTGTCTTGAACTGCTAATTCTTGAAGCCAGTTGGATGATTTGGCTGACAGCCTCCGCCGCGGTCGCCTTCGCTTCGACTGCATTGATTGGGCGACCCTCCCTCGATGATATCATGCACGGTTCAATTGTCGACATCCTTGTGACAGTCTGGTATTTTGCCAGTGGCGTTGGTTTGGTCATGGGTGCGATGGAATACGCGCCTACATTGCTGGACTATTTCGATGCAAATGTGTACATGGACACATCCGCATCCACCACTGAATCGGCATTGCTCTGGGGTCAAATGGTCATCATGGGTATTGTCTTGGTATTTTTTGAAATGGCGTGGCGATTCAGGATGCTGCACGGTGGTGCAGATGCCAAAGCGATGATGCTGGCCACACTATTGTTGCCTTCATGGAATGGTGCGAGCTTCCCACTGAATACTTCCAGCGAGACATTCTCGACTTCCATGCCCCCAGCCCTTTCACTACTCATATGGGCGGGACTTGCCTTTCTTGTTCTTCCATTTGTGATGATTGTTCGAAATGGTAGCGCTGGTGATTTGATGCCACTTTCCATGTCTTGGCACGCTTCACGCATGACCTTGTCAGAAATACCCAACAAGCATGTCTGGTTGCTGGAGGAAATCATCGACAAACCCGATGGCACTCGGGGCGTCACTAGACGGATGCGCCCCGTTCGCGGTAGTCGCGCCGAAACAGATGTTGGAGCAGTGCTGGAGGAATTGGCTGCGGAAGGATTGGAGAAAGCATGGGTAACCGCCAAGCATCCGTTCCTGCTGTTCGTATTCCCTGCAATCCTTCCATTAGTCCTACTAGGGGACCCAATCGTTTGGATATTCGGCTTATTCTGAGACAATCAAGCGATACGGTCCACCGTCTCTGGAGTGATGGCCTCATCCTTGGTGACTCGGAATGAAACCGCCTTGAGGTTCTCAGGTGCGTTACGGAACTTGCGGATGACCATGCGAGTTTCGAAATCAGTTCCGAGCATGCCGACCTCAAACTCCATCACAATATCACACATCGCGTACAATTCACGCTCAACAGCTTTGTCTACCATATCACTTGAGACATTGAGCAGAAGAATACCTCTATGCAATTGTGTATGCGCTTGAATCATGCGCAACATCGAAATCACACGTGCCGGTTCATTTCGAGCGAAGAAGAAGTCGAGATTGTCGACAGCTGCTCTGAAATATGCTGGGAGCGAGGTCAACTGAGTGGTCAAATCAGTCAGATAATCGTGGATTTGATTCTCCACAAATCTTGTCTGGGCGAGACGCTGAATATCTTCCATTGTAAACCCTTCAAGTCGAAATCTGCTAGCGCGTAGATCGCGTTCCAGAACATTGCTGTTATACTCCTCACCCATGGTTCTGACCTTGATGTCGGTGGGCCAATTGTAACGTCGGTACAGTGAGAGAATCTCAGATTGGCTTTCTGCGGTGGATATGAGCAGGGTGTTCTCAGGATCTTCAGCGATTGATGAGAATTGTTTGGCAAACAAATCCATACCTGCACCTTGGTTGCCGATGGCCAACAACATGAACCCGCGAGGTATACTCCCCTCATTCAGTACATTGCCGGTTAGAAGCGCATCGAATTTTGCGGAGCCGATGCTGCACATGTCGCCATAGAACTCCTCGTCATCACCGTCGAATCGAATTGATGTTACCATTTTCTACACCTCAATTTATGACAACCTGCCCTCGATCAATCAGGTCGGTACAGTACAAATCCAGATTGGCTAACACTCCAGGTGGTGTCTGGTCTGGAACGTTGATGATGATAGTCAACACCTCGCGTGCGCGGAATGTGTTGATGAATGTGTGTAGATACTCAGCGAGCATTCTTTTCTCGTTGTAAATTGAAAGTGCGTTGACAGAATCAATAATCACAAAATTGCCCGTCTCGGTATATTCCCCCAAGTGATACAAGGTCTGTAGCATGATGGATTCCAGCATGATGGGGCTGTCAACGAAGCGCACGTTAGGATAGGGGACATTCGTACCGCCGATGAAACCGCTCGACACGGTGTCAATGAACTGTATCCCACTTGAATCGACACCAATTTGTTCTAACGACTGAATTATTTCTGTTGCACTTCGGGATGCACAGATGTACACCCCCCTCATCTCAAAACCTTGAATCAAAGGTTGCAGAATCGAGGCGATGATGAGTTCTGAATTGCTTGTCCCAACGCGAACTTGAATCGCCGAAGAAGGTGTCACCTCTTCAGTTAATTGTTGAGCCACTCCTGCATCCAACTCAATCATTCACAGCACCCCACTTCAACATCGGTGTGAGCATCACGCCTTTCGGAGTCAATTCAAGCGCGTACTTCGCGCGAGCGTGTGACGCGCCTCGCATCTTGACAACCTGAATGAATCTCAGCAGGTGTCCCATCCGTTCGACATCACCAAGAACGATGATACCATCGAGAATCGCTTCTTCTACACCAAAAGATGACCAGTAGGCTTTCGCACCTGAGGATGTGATTTCAGACACCAGTAGCGCAGTGCAGCCGAGGGTCGAAAGGGCCTTTCCAAGTTTGAATAGGAAATCGCGGATGAGCTGCTCGCTTGGAATCTTGTAGCACAGTGTGGTCACCGAATCAATCACCAGTCGAGTCACACCAATCGTATTGACAATGTCCGTAATCGATTTCACCATAGCATCGATATCAGACAGTTCGAAGGTTGATTTTGTCATTCCCAACCAAGAGAACAGAACGTCCATGTCAAAGACGTTGATTAATCCTCGATCAACCAAACGCATGTCGAAGAAATCGAATTGTCGAACGTTCTCCAGAAGTTTCACGGAGGGTTCTGTGGCTGAAAAATGAGCACACGCTTCTCCATTCTCCGCTCCATTGACTAGAAATTCCATGCACATCGTTGTTTTTCCAGACCCACAGGTGCCAGCGACAAGAACCGTTGAACCATAGGGGATTCCCCCACGTAGAATTTCATCCAATCCAGCAATTCCGGTGACACATCTGTCACGCTCGTACACGGGGGTTGGCATCATGGGGACAGTGCCCGATTCCACAGGCCGTAGATAAGCCGATTGACTGAACAATGCCTAAACGGCCCTACTATGATGCTTCTTCACCAACCGGGCGTGCCACCATCAACGGCCGTCCAATTCGTTGAACTGCCTGGTGAGCCACCCAAATTGTATGTCATCGAATGATTGTCTTGGATATTCCAAGTACCGTCCCAAGTCACAACAATTACATCATACGTGAGTACTGTTCCCGCACGCGTCCAACCAAGGGTGATGGTATCTCCCTCTGCTGCCAATGCATCGATTGTGCCCGTTCCTAGAACACCCGATGCGGACATATCAATCATCATGGCATTGGTCGGATTGTACTGTGTGACAGCATTACCGGTGCAAATCAATCGCCCCCCTGAAGCCAATGCTCCATCTTGAATCAATTCAAAGGCTCCCGGTCGTGCAAGACTCCAACCGGATAGATTCATGGCAAATCCATCGGGATTTTCTAGTTCAATCCATTCAGGCGGTCCATTCAATGGGTCGGCCATGAATTCCGTGATTCGCAACCCCGAAGGTTCGCGTCCGGCATTGTGTACTTCCATAGTTACTCGAACCACATCATCATCGAGATGCATGATTCGACTGGCGGTGGAGCCACGGGTTGCACCTGAGCGCGAAGACCCATCTGAAAAGATGATTTCATCAATCCTCGATTCATCACTGCTCTGAACCACGATGATTGTCAGATTGAGGCTCAATCCTTCGTCAATTCCAAGGCCATGAATGAGACGATCTTCAGTGACATTTCCAAGCGCTACAATTCGCTTCATGTCTAGGTGTCCCGCACCATCTCCAATCGCCGGTAGTAAATCCGCTGTCAACAACGTACTGGCGCTGTGTATATGCCAATCATCGCTGGCGTTTGCGATATCTCGGATACCCGCATTTCTGAGTACGACGTGTCCCTTGGAATCAGTGAGCCTTTCAAGCCCGTCAATGGCCATCTGATCAAGTCTATCCACATCCGCCACATTACTCCCGAGTTTCAATTGACTCAAAGCAAGAAATGCGCTGACGATGACCAAAAAAAGGACGAATGCTGAGAGAAACTCAACCACAGCGGTTACTCCCCTCTCATCACGCACTTTTCGTGCGTTGGCGAACGAGTCCCCGCCCCGCATCATCAAACCCCCATGAAGGTCGCATCCATCAACCCTGTGGCCCGTTTTGATGCCTGCTACAATCCTTTTCCCGGTGTGTCGGTTCGCCGAGGGGTATAAACGGGCCGTTTGTGGTCGTGGGTCTGATGGCTTCAGTCCAGCGCGCCCATAGGGCGCGTAACCGATACCACGCCAATGCTCTTGTTTTACTCATGATTTTGAGTTCCTTCGCTGCATTCGCAAATCCAGTCCAGGCCAGTTTCGGCAATGACGATGTTGCCATCGTTACGGCTATTGAACCGACACCGAACATTCATTTCGACGATTCCGATGTTCTTGATTGGACACCCCAAGTATTGGTTGAGAATCAATACAATCTCAATGCAGGTGCTCGAAACATCAATCTTGAGATATGTGGTGGTGATTGGACCCATTTGGCCGCCTGCCCAGCCTCGCAGGTCCTCAAAGAAGCCTCTACTCAGTCCCCCGGTCTGAATCGGTCAGGCGCAGATGGCGATTCTGCAGTTGTCACATTCTACTCGTTCTTGTGGTTCATTGATTCAGGAGATATTTCGACGTTCGCTGGAACTTTCACCGTCATGTTCCACTTC
The DNA here is from genome assembly GCA_028821675.1 of Candidatus Poseidoniales archaeon. Classification (GTDB taxonomy): domain Archaea; phylum Thermoplasmatota; class Poseidoniia; order Poseidoniales; family Thalassarchaeaceae; genus MGIIb-P. The sequence continues at coordinate 2,953 of JAPKFG010000026.1, read as the reverse complement.
AGTGCGGAAGACAATAATCCTATCAATGATCATTTGCGATACACTCTTGTCATCGAAGATAATTTGGTCGATTTGATTGTGAATGGGCATGATGTGGATACCTCTGAGGTTTACAACAGTAACCAACCCATTCCTGCCAATCTCGACGTCAGAAGTCGTTCTTGGCCCGAATCACAGAACTTCTCAACCGGTTGGTCCATGAATCTGATTAATCCAGTTGTGGCCGAATCACAGGATTGTGTAGATTGGGATATGAATTTCACTGGCGAAGCGACCATGGGTGGAACCGGTGAACTGATTATTCACACAGCGACTCATTACGACGCGATTTCAACCTCCTATTTTTCCCCCTACGACATTCAGGTAGGGCTCACTAATACGTCAACGAAACTTCTAGGAAATATCGCCGTCGCTGGGTCGGAGTTTGGTTTCGAACATAATGTGGAAATCATCGTCACGTGGAATGGTAGCGAAGTCTACACGGATAATTGGGGTTTCACAGGTGATGGAACACTCCAGAGCGCTCAATACAACACGGATCTTGAAAATGGCACCCTCTGTTTTACAGTTATACTGACGGTTCCTGAAATTGAAGTCGCTGCTGCATCTCACGAAGTAGGAGGTTTCAGCGGAACCTTCGCTTCGGCCAGCGTTCCCCTTCCTGACATTGTTGCCCCATTCCCGGGTGTTTTTGAAGTCAGAGCTCACATAAACGGAACATTCCTACAAATTGACTACGATCCGAATGATTACAATGATATGGCCGTCTTTGATATTACAGTCAATGATACGACGGATTTGTGGATTCGTGAAGTAGTTCCAGCACGAGGTACGACCTCATACGTCCTACAGAACGGAGAATATTTGGTTCGATATCCATACGGTGAGCAATCTATTCGAGTGGTCTCCGGCAACATTGGTTGGGTGACTGCGGATGCACAGGTTGAAGTCAATTTGTATGATTTCCAGACCCTTGAATTTGCAGCAGGTCCCTTTTCATGCAATCTAACTCTAACACCTGGGGAAGAGATTAATTGTGATTTCGATTTCTCTGCAACCGGTGTTTACACACTGAACGCTTCGATTGTCACAACCGATGGTCACATTGATTCATTGCCGAGTGACAACTGGTTTGAGCAAGCCATCATCATTGATTTCGGCGCCATAAATCCAACTATTGCGAATCCAACCACTTCGCAAGTGTATGAAACCGGCCAGAACATTCTCGCAGTAGCGGGTGTCGATCCTCAGGCACCAATGCCTTTGAATTACACATGGAAAATGAATTTCTTAGAGATTCTTGGTTACGGCCAAGTCACTAACATCACCTTGCCTATGGGCGAATGGATTCTAACGCTCTATGTTACTGATGAAGCCGGCAATCTTGAAATCACCACACAACCCATACGAATCCTGAACCGAGTTGAACTTCAATCGCTGCCATACGTAACGGGAGGGGTTTCAATCTCTACCTACTCGATGCAACTCATCTTTGATGAACCTCAACTTCCTCCCCCTGGTGTATTCTATCCAGCAGCGTTCAACAAGGGCAAGGAACCCCTAATGCTGTTTAATCTCTCGATGGATTCACCGTACGGTGTTAATATCGATGTTGATAGCATCGAGGCATGGCTGAATTTGGATAGTTTCCTGCCGCCTTCAATCGACCAGACAACCGTTGAGTTGTTGCGATTATCAGATTGGACTAGTACAATGACAGAAGAGTTGGTAGGTGGTGATTCATACGTCATCGTTGGCAATGGTTCTCTCATGATGACGACTGACGATACTGGTGGAACGTTCATGCTGATTGGTCAACTCGACCCGGTCATTGTCAATCCAAATAATCTAACCATCGTTCTACAGAAGGATGGACAAGTTCAGATTACCTGGGAGAACGAAGGTGACACTGAGAATCCATATTTCGGTGGGTGGAGAATTTACCGAAAAGACACCTTCCGCTTTAGTTATCCATTTACTAGCGAAACTCAGTTCAATACAGCCACGGCTGGGTATGAGGTTCTAGATGTCTCAAAGGACACAACATCTTGGCAGGATCCCAATTTCTGGGAGCAAGGGACGTGCTTGTCGTACCTTGTCGTGTCTCACACTCGTGGGGGTTTGTCCGATTGGCAGTTTGGTAATGTCACCAATGCCGTTTGGAACTCAACGACCGAGCGCATGGATGTTGACGAAGTGTGTGTTGACAATTCTAATCCTGAAACCGTCGTCGAAGAAATGCATGCTTCAGTGACTTTCAACAATGTAACAAAGGCACACACAATCCATGTGAGTTGGACCTGGCCAGAAGTTGATGAAGAAGGCCCAGTTACTTGGAATCTGTATCGAACTCAAGTCGTCGTGGACAGTGTCACTTACATGGATCCGCTACAAGTTGGATTAGAGGGCGAACCAGGAGAAGAGGGTTGGTTCAACGAAACTGAAAGTGGCTTGAGAGAATCGATTAAGGTTGAACAATTTTACTATTATGTCCTCATTCCCTTTGATGAGGTTGAAAACAGCGATTACCTAGTCCGTGAAGACAATGCCGTCGGAATCGAAGTCGACGATATGTTCTGGGATTACCATCTTGCTCCACCTCCACCCGCTGAACCCGAACCCCCATCTCTGCCGGGGGTAGGTCCCTCTCCTTGGTATGGGAGATTCTTGGATGACATCAATGCCGGTCGCTTCCAGCAAGCTGCCATTGTATGCACGGCCTTGATGGTGATGAACCTCCTCCTCATTCCAATGCTCGTTAACAAATACAAGATACAGAAGATCAAGGTCAAGCGAAAGCGCGCCCGCGCTAAACGATTAGCCGATAGTGATGAGTTCGCTGACGATATCGAAGACTTCTTCGATTGATGGCGCGACGTGGGAGATTTGAACTCCCGCGGGTAAAACCCACTGGATTAGCAATCCAGCGCGATGGCCAGGCTATGCGAACGTC
>JAPKFG010000025.1 GCA_028821675.1 Candidatus Poseidoniales archaeon | reverse complement strand
CAATGCAAACCCGAGCGCACGAACACGCTGCCTACTTCATCCATGAGGATGCCCACATTTTGCACATCTAGATTTTCCAGCAATATCGAACAGATTCCGCCACGCTGTGCTGCATCTTCGGGTCCGATTATTTCTACACCTGGGAGATGTTTGATTCCCTCACTCATGATTCGATTTACCTGAACCTCTTGTTCGGCCATATCTCTCATATCATATTGAGCGAGCAAATCCAAGGCGGCTTCAGTGCCACAGATTCCAGCATAATGCCCCAGTCCGCCTTCAAGGCGATCGGGGATTGATCGGAGTGTATATTGCTCCGCAGTTGCCGATTCCACAGTACCGCCGCCCGCACATATCGGCTCTAGTTCCGATAGAATTTCTTCACGTCCCCAAAGTGCTCCAACACCGGTTGGACCCAGCATTTTATGGATACTGAAAGAGAAGAGATCGCAACCCAATTCTTTGACATCAATGGGCATGTGCGGAGCAGATTGTGCTCCATCAACATGAACTATGGCCCCATAATCATGTGCGATTTTGGCTGCTTTGGCAATTGGAATCTCTACACCATCCAGATTGCCAACATGAACCAATGAAACCATCTTTAGTGAATTTCCAGCTTCAGCACATGCCGCTTCAAACCCCTCAAGATCGAATGTGTTGTCAGGGTGACTTTTCACCGTCTGTAATTTGACTCCAGCATTCGATTGTTGTAGCCAAGGCACGAGGTTCGAATTGTGTTCTCTGTCGCTGGTGATGACAACATCTCCCTGCTCCCATTTCCTTCCTGCAGCGACTTGGTTTATCGAATGCGTTGCATTTGGAGTGAAGATGACTTCACTCGCATTGTTTGCCCCGATATGATTGGCCAATTTACGTCTCGTTCGGGTGACCGTTTGTGAAATCGACATCCCCCATCTGTGTACAGATCTACCCGCACATGATGGATTGAGGGCATAGTATGTTTGTACCGCGTCAATCACACTTTGTGGCCGTAAAGTCATGCATGCATTGTCGAGGTAAACGGGTGGGTTATCCTCTAGAAGTGGAGGAAAAAATTCTCGAAATTTCGTCACATCCATTAGCTCACCATGCCTCTTCATCCGCAAAATGAGTGTCTACAGGGGCGCTTGTGTTACATCCATTGCATATTACACGGGATGAGATTCTTGTCCCACAAACTCCGCATTTATCACCTGGTGCGCCGTTGCCGTTGCAACCATCAATTGCACAAGTCGCGTCGATTTCTCCATTTGGATGCATCTGCACGGTTGTTTTTGCTCCACAATCTGGACATTTTCCAGATCGTGAGGGTTGCTGGGTCGGTACAGCATCTGTGGATTGTCGAAGGCCCCCCACTTGACGTGCGCGGTCGGACTCAATTCGAATTTGCGCACCACCGAGCATAATCTGGGGATACCACAGGATATGCACAATTAACCAGACAAGCAGAAGTCCGGTGACCAAATGCACCATCTTCAAAATCCACCATCCTGAGAGTTCCCCCGGCTGTCGAACAGAAACATAGTGTGCACCCGACCAAGCATGAATGACCACTACAACACAAAATGTGAGAAGAGCAAAACTCCATGCGATGAGCGAGTGGTCACGTTTCGCAATATCCACCTGACGAGGGTCAGGGTGCCAATGTCGTTCTTCGACATGAACATCTCGTGTTTCAGTCACAGCTCGCTGTAAAATGAAACCAACGAAGGCAATGAGAATCAAACCAACGACGGATACTGCGATTGCGAACGAATCACCGCCGAATGGGTATATTGCATCAAATCCATGAGCCCAGAATTGGCTGATTTCAGCCGCAAGCAATGCCACATAGAGACTGATTGCCTGAGAACGCATGAGGGGGAATATCGCCCACAATCGGACCAGAAGAATCACCCACAATCCGAGGCTAATCAACGATAGAGCAACGGCTGCACTGGATACATTTCGAATACCGGAACTCTCATCACTGGGGTCAATACCAATCGAATAGAAATCACCTCCATTTGAAATCTCATTGATTCCGAGGTCCCAACCGGCTAGAATCACGGCCAGAAATCCGATGGCCAAGGTCGTCCAATGGGCCATAGTCCATGTGTTGCGAATTTTGAAGACATGAAACATCAATTCAATCTTCAAGTGGTGCAAAGGCTTCAATCGGGGATAATCTATGGATAGATTCTGCGTAATTTTGAGATCAGTGAGGCGGGAACCTTCGTGAAAAACAAGGCCCTCATCTGCCCCCGGATTCTGGACACCCTCCTCTGTCATCACAGTGTCGTGCGACAACCTCGCATTAAGAAATACTCTGTCAGCCGTAGGCTGATGGACCGATAATCCATACATTGTCAAAATCCAATATGGCGCCGAGACGGAGATTTGAACTCCGGAGGGTAAAACCCACATGATTTCCAGTCATGCGCGATACCAGGCTATGCGACCTCGGCAGCGTTTCGGCGTGCAACCTGTCGGATATGAGCATGATGGCAGTGATACTCACAAACGCATACTCAATATGGTGTCCGTAGTGGTTAAATCAAGCCTGTCGGTCGCCGTCTTACTGCCACTGTGGCTTAGCGGTATAGCACCTCATTGGTAATGAGGAGGTCGCGTGTTCAATTCACGCCAGTGGCTCTTTTCCAGACCCATAGGGTCTGACCTATGCCCCGAAGGTCTTTCTAACGAATAAGCGTCGCCAGACTCCGTAGGAGTAAGCGATATGCGTAGCAATCGGAAAGTGATGTTGAGTATTTTGATGACATTCATGATGATCTCCCTTCCTTGGGCTGCTGCAGATATCAGCAGTTGGGTCGGCCCCTCGCAAATCGCATCGAACGGTCAAAATGTCGAGGTTGATGGTTGGAATGTCCCTAGCAACGCCACAATCCTAGATGGTTGGATGACTGCCGACGACAAGATGGTCTCGGACGGAAACGGGACCGAATGGCGGGTCGATACGACGACGAATTTCTCGGTAGGACAATTCACAGATGCGACCATGGACCATTTTGATGGCCGTCTTTCAATCGAACCCGATGATGCAGTCAGTCAAGTCGATGAATTCCTCGGTCTCGTTTCATTACAGTTTGAGCCATCTATGGTCCAAGAAACAGGCAATACATCGATTTGGGAACCCGGCCTTCCAGGAACAGTCAATGGGACGCAGGTTGGCAATACGATGCAGATGCCTTACGGGGATCAGCCCGCCTCCGCTCATGGCGGGTCACTTGTTGCAGCGACACTGATGAACTCTAGCGTCCCTGCGGGAATCGATGCTCGATTCCATTCTGGACTATCCATCCCCTCTCCTGTGAATCACTTCAATCTCACATTCTGGAATTGGCGGCATACCGACACCAATGATGGAACCTGGGTCGAGTACAAACTCGACAATGGACCATGGACATGGATGGCACCGGTGAGCGGATATAATTCAAACATTACACTGAATGCAACATCTGCACCAACAGGGACTCCCAACAACAGCACGACATTTCCTGTCTGGTCCGATGTCAATGCAACTGGTTGGGATTTTGAGACCTTCAATCTCGACAATCTGCCCAACGTCAATACCTCTGTAAACATAGAATTCCGTTGGCGTATCGTCACGGATGCCAATAGTTCTGCAAGCCCCGGTTGGTTCATCGATGATTTGACCGTATCAAACGTTGGCGGCGCATCCGGTTACTGGCATCACGGATGTTACGTGGTCACTGGAACCTGCCTTTACAGCAACAACGCCGTTGGTGCCCTCGATGGCCAAGTGGACCTCACAAATGCAGGTTCAGGTTCGGAGATACAAATCCGACTGGAATGGGATCTTGAAGGCTCAAGTTGGGATAATTTCTGTGTTGAATTATCCAGTGGTACAACAAGAGTGGATATTTCCTCTGGCACGTCAGGTGGAGGTACAGCAGGAGGATCCGCGGCTCTTGCATGCCGAAGTCGCACAGGCACCATCCCAACCAATGGATACACCATGTCAAACGGCACCACTTATGGCGATGAGACAAATGGCTTCGTCATATTGGAACTTCCAATCCCATCGGCATTCCAGAACAGTGGTGTGACGGATATTCGGGTTCGTGTGGATACCGATTCCTCGGTTCAATATGGAGGCACCCCCGACGGGCAAGAAGGTCTGACTGTTGACCGGATTTCAGTTGTTTCTGGAAACGGCACGATTCTAGATGATGATCCCCTTTCCAATTCGACGACGATGACGGCTAGCGCATTGACTACAGGTGGAATACATGACTGGGCTTACGTTTCAATCGGTGCCGGTGCCCTCAATGGCGCCTACGGTTTTGAGGATAGCACGGCCACAGCCCCGACTCCCATGGCGCCGGGTTGGTACGAAACTGGTGATTGGGAATACGGCTCACTTCAGACCACATTGATGGGGCCAATCAGTTGGCCTTCAGGACCATTTGGCTTGGGTACACATTTGGCCGGTTCGGCCAATGATGGTTCCATAGACCACCTCTATTCACCCCCATACACCATCCCTGCTGGTGCCAGCGCGCGTCTCACATTTGAGCACTGGATGTGTGCTGATATCGGCTATTCCGGTGGTGCTGTCTTCATCTCCACCGACAACAGCACGTGGACCCATTTCGACCCGGGCAACAACTGGTATGATGTCACAGGTTACACATGGGGCACAGGTACCTTGCAGAGTGTCGGCGTCTTCGACGGTTCAAACGTGGTTTCAACTCAGTTTGGATGTGTGGGGCCTCACAATGTGTGGGACACGAAAGTTGCCGATTTGACAGCCTATTCAGGTCAGACCGTCTGGTTCCGTTTCACCTTCGAACCTTCGACATTTACATTCTCCACGAATGAAGGCTGGTATATTGATGACGTCGGCCTCGAAGTGGACTACTTCTACGATGAGGGCAATTGGGTTTCGGATATTATTCAGACCGACGGCCTGGGTGGTGGATTCATCGATATCGATGGTATGATTCCTGGCGATACTTGGGCAACTGCGTCGGTTCTCGATGCATCCGGAATGGTCATCGATGGTTTCTCTAATCGATCCTTCCCAGTCTCCTTGCATGGGCTTGACAAAGACACGCATTCAAACATTAGGGTCCAGGTCCATATGGGTACGGACAATCCATTCCTAACACCTCTCATCGATGCAGTTCACGTCGGTTCCATCCGAACGATGGATGCGCGTGGAACCGGAAACGGATGGGACGTTGCACCCACGTTGGATCTTTGGGACGGCAATCTGACCAACAATGGTTCAGCTGTCCTCCAAATTGACAGTGAGTTCACGCATTCAAGTCGCCCAATCACATCTGTGGATTTCACAGGTATAGGTTCACAAGTCACCATCCGCGCCATCGATGCTACGGGTGCAACTGTGGGTCAATCAGGCCTTTCTGGAACCATCAATTTCCCTGAACCACAGCCCGGCTTCGGTGTTCAAATCGAAATCAATCCGGGTGGACACATATCATCACTTTGGGCGGAAGGTGAGTTTGGCCAACCTGCAGTGAATCCAGAAGCGGATGTGACAAGCGATGGTACCATCGATTGGAGTTTCCCAACTGGGACTGTGTATGGCTATCATGGGTGGCAACAGTTGCTCTATCAGACCACATCTACATCTGGGACTGTGACGCATATACAGGACACCGCTTCGACAAATTTCAATGTGGATTCGGCAGGTTCCATAGTATCTGTTCTAATTCCTGAAGATGCAACAGTTCGAACCGCGGCCGTCTCCGCATATGTCTCGTCTCTAACGGACCCGACTCCTTCTCCGGTTGATCTTTCAATCGGTTCGTCTCAAGCCATTACATTCACAGATGGCTACACAACAACGAGTCTTTCACCTTCGATGATTGCATACATCAACATGGCTCTACCATCACATACTCAGCAACAAACGGGGAGAGATTGGCGCATTGTTGAATTCGATTTGTCCACCAGTGGATTGGCATACGTCGACATCAATGCGATTACCATAGGATATTCGATTTCAGAAAACATCACTGGATTGACACAACAGATGGTCGATTACCATCGTGTGACCATTGCGCAGGGCGCAGGTGAGAGCATCGACATCCCCGTGACCTACACAGCAGATGCGGGTGCCGTAATCTTCGATGGAGGCATCCATCATGAGTTGATGATTACCAATCATCCATTCACTGTGCCAATTACGCTGTATCCTGATGGAAATATCGTTGAGATTACAACTCGACACAATCATCTGTACGACAACGATGCAATCGCCAAGATTTCTCTCACAGGAATGGCTAGTGATGGCACAATCATCGTGTTTGAAGTGGCTACTCCATCGACTACCGCTACATTCTCGCAGGTGTCTGGAAGCAATCAGTTGCCGATGGAGGCAGATTGCACCGTCACTGAGAATGCCGGTATCCTTGAGATTGATTGGCGCTTCCGGGTATCTTGGACATGGGATGACGTTACACAGATTGATTGGTCTGCATTGAGTTACAACATCACAGGGGAAGCGATTGCACCTGCGGTTGCTCAATCGGGTGGCTCAGGAAGTCAAGCTGTCGAGAATGATCTTGAGGTCAGCGGTTTCGAGGTCTATGACGACCAAGACCGTCATTTGTCCAATCAATTCTCCCCCGATTACCCATTCCACTCGCGCAGCGGGCACAACGTATCCATCAGTGGCACCGTTCGGTTCCAGAACACTGTCGATTTACGCCCGCTTCAGAGCGACTTTGCTATGATTGTCAACGTGTCTGGCAATGAAATGCCCATGACTTCAGATGGTGATGGAATATTCTCAAGCACAGTACCCCTTGCCGCCGCCGATTCACACACCCTCACCCCGAGTATCGGCCGTGTCGGTCCTGTCACTGGTTCCACTGGAGCGAACGATTCGACAGTGAGCCCACCTGTTGTCACCGTGTTGATGGATGATGAGGCTCCTGTAGCCGGTTCCTTCCTCGTATCCACCTCGGTCGGACAACTCGACGCCAACGGTTACGTGTGGGATCCAATCAATCCGTTAACAGTCCACATCACGGTTTCTGATGAACAGGATCGAGGCGAGGAACTGATCCTCCATTACTGGCGTGAGGGCATTGATGACACTAATGGTGATGGCTTTGCCCAAAGCAACGAGTATCTCACCAGGACTGAGAGCCTCTATCCATTGCGCAGTGGTTCCCAGCAGGTATCCTTCTCAGATATCCAGATCGCGACGAACGGCTTCAACGCCAAGGTCAGTCTATGGGTCGAGGGCACGGACTGGGCAGGTAACAGCTACCAAGAAGGTGGCACTGGCGGAGGCCCCGGTCTCTCTTCCGATTGGGCCACTCTGCAAACTGCGCAGAACACGGAAACCACCTTGCTCAATACAGGCTTCTCACTCGATACTTGGGACGAACATCTTCTCGCTGGACAGACTCACACATTCTCGATGATTATACAGGATGCCAATGGTGTTGAAACATTGGACGACATTGCTGTATATCTTGCAGGTCAGTCGTACGCACCATTGGGCCAATTCAATTATGATCCGCGCCAAGATGTACTGACAACGATTGCCAATAGTCACGTAGAACCCATAACTGCAACGATTACTCCAATGTCTGAAGATACATCTCGATTGGACATCACTTTCAGCATGGATTGGAATACTCCGACTTCGAATAACTGGTATGTCCCTGGTGTCACAGTGACAGATGATACTGCTACAGTCGCGAATATGAATAATCTAAACGCCATGCGTTGGCAACTCGACAATGTATTGGTCGCAGTCACCACAGATTTGGTCGATTTAACACCACCTATTTCCGAAGGTGATGCTACAACACTCAATGTACAGGAAGGTGACGAACTTATTGTCGAAGGTGTTGTGCAGTATAGTGCCACTTCAGTCCCGATACCCGTTCCGAGTGAAGGCTTAGCTGTGCGTGCGCAGATTCTTGTCGGTAGTGTTGTGGTCGAAAAGGTCGTTGACGTCCAGATGGGTGGTTTGTTCAACGCCCCCCTCGTCTTGCCTCAAAGAACCCCTCCTGCTCAACAGTTGCCCATTGAGTTGGTTGTTCTCAACGTACCTGGCTCTGGATCATCATTGTCAAATACGGATTCAAGCGTAATCATAGACAGTAACTCCCCAATTCTTGTCTTCGATCAATTCCGCTTCCCTTCCTCGTCTCTGTTGCGCTTGGAGAGCGACCAATTGGGTGACGTACATATCGACATTCTAGTCGAGGATTCGGGCGGCATGCCTACAGATAATCTCACTGTGAATTGGGAATTCTACCGCAACGGATTGCCACGTCTGGGCATTGGTGGCTCTGGAGAACTGGCGTTCGTCAGTGCAGAAGGGGAACAGTCCCACTTCATGAATCAACTCGACATGCGTCCCACAGACGGACAGAAGTTGTTGGTGGGTGACCAAATCATCATCTGGTTCGAGGGCTTTGATTTAGCTGGAAATGCCCTTGAGGGAGATGGTACAGAAAATTCACCACGGGTCCCTCTTCTCGAAATCATCGAGTTCGTGCCAACCTTGTCCTTTTGGGAAATCACCCCTGTATCACCAGATTATGGAGACAACGTTCAGATCCAAGCCATCTTCGCTAACGACGGTCTGCGCGCTGGTAGCATCAATGTGACACTAGTAGAGAATATTGACGATGAGTGGCATATTCATTCATCCAAAATTCTCAACCTCACATCTCTTGACACCGATGCAACGCTTGTCTTTGAGTGGGAGGCTTGGAAAGCAGGACCTACCGAACTCTACATCTACATCGATGGAGATTCTGAGAATCCCCTGACTGTCGATGAATTCACCGTCAAAGGTGAAGAGAAGTCAGGCGCAGGTGGTTCGACTACCATCCTCCTCATCGCGGTTGTAGGCCTTCTTGCCATCCTGGTGGTCGGATTGCTCGGGGTCATAGTATTGCGTAAGCCCAGTGAATCAATGGATGATTACCAAGATGACGTGTGGGAAGATGAAGATGAGATATCTTTTGGTGCATCTACTAACATCCGTCTCGATTACGAAGATGATACCCTTTGGAACACCGTCTCAAGGCATGGTATTTACGATAAGGATGCATTCCTAGCGCATGCTCTGCGATATGATCGAGATGGCGATGGATTCCTAGATGCTACAGAACTCGATCGAGCAGCCGCCGATTTCACATCCATGATGACGAAGGCGACCCCTCCTTCAGAAGTTGAGTACCCTCTCGATTTCAATGATGATACTGTAGCCCACGTGATTGAATCCCATGATATTCATGACAAGGAGGCTTTCCTTCAATTTGCACACGACTACGATGAAGATCAGAATGGCTACCTCAAGCACAGCGAGTTGAGCCGTGCTGCTGCCGATTTCGTAGAATCGGAACGTAACGTCCCTGCTCCTGAGAAAACGACCCCCGATCCACGTTTGCTAGCGATAGCCGAAGTTCGCACTGCTCTACCTGATTGGTCCGAATCGAAGATTAATTCTTGGATGGACAAAGGCTGGGCCGCTCAACAGATTATTGAAGACCACGCAGAACCCGTTCAACCACCAGCACCGGCTGGGTTCGGTGATGAATACGTCGAACCTGTGGTGGAAACTGTGGTCGAGGAACCGGTCGAACCCGTTGTTGAGGAAGTTGAAGCGATTGAATCAGAACCCGAATCTGCAACCTCCAAATCTCTCATGCGTTTGAAGAAGGCAGAATTAGTTGAACTGGCGAATCTGCAAGGCATCAACAGTAGTGGGACGAAGGCCGATATCGTTGGACGTCTGTTGGGTTGAAACCCATCTTGGCTTTTCTCAATAATGTTTCGAAACGGTTTCCGAAACCGAACAAAATCGTTTCCTTTATAGACCGGTCCTATGAGATGGTCTGTTTGAGGGAGCAATCCCTCATGATGGGATGCGATATGACTACAGGCGAAGATAGAAGAATTGTGATAGCAAAAGATATGGCCAGTTTACAAGGGGAGGTGGAGGACCTCCGCAAACTTGTCAATACGTTGCTGACCATCATTATGGAGGAAGCAGACGGAGTACAGTCTGGAGCGGCACCAGTCCACGCGGGCACGCCTCGCGCGGGCATTTCCATGTGACACATGGGATGAACAGCACATGAGATTCGGAGAAGCTTGGAACCAAGCAGCAGAAACCACCGGCGTTGATCAAGTCGGCGCTGATATGAGCCTCGGTTTGGCCATGCTCCTCATTTCCTTTGAATTGGCTTGGTGGATCGGTATCGGATTATTCATCAAGAACCGTCAACAACAACGCAATGACAACGCGGTTGAATTATGATGGAGTGGCCACTCCGCCGTCTATGGAACGTGGCACCCTCATCTTCGTATCTTTGTCTGTGGGCATGGCTCTCATTTTGGTGGTTGCCAATCTTTGGGACTCCACTCAACCGATTGAAGAAGATAATAGGATTCTAGAGGTTTGTTTACAGGGTCATTCTGAAAACATGTTGCATTATCATGCCACACTCTCAATCGTGATTCGAGGTGAAAGCCAGTTGATACCTGCGGAGTCAGGTGTGATTCCAGGATGTATGCGAGGCATTCACACGCATGATGACACAGGGAAATTACACATCGAAACGCCCGAGGCGATGGAAGCACGCCTCGAACATTTCTTCCAGATATGGGAGCAACCCCTCACTTCCACACAATTGCTTGATGCGACAGTTGGAGATGGTGAATCAATATCACTCTCAGTGAATGGAGAATTGGTTGATGACCCTCGTAATCACATTCTGGGGGAGGGTCAGGAACTGGTTCTCACCTTGTCCTAATCAGCCTTTGATGACACAGAACGGCCGCAGTCTGGCCACGGGTCGTGCTAGTCCCGCTTCAGTTGTCAAACGAATCACTTCATCCACATCTTTGTACGCATCCGGGGCTTCTTCCGACAGGACATTCGGGGTGTTTGCATAGACCGCTATTCCTTTCTCACGCAATTCCTCTTGAAGGGCCAGACCATCGATTGAATTGCGAGCTTGTGTCCGGGATAATTGACGCCCGGCCCCATGGCATGAAGATGAGAAAGCCTGATTTGAACCAGTCACAGGTCCTGCAAGGACATAGGAAGCCGTCCCCATGTCACCTGGTACGAGAACCGGTTGTCCGATCCCATTGAATTTCGATGCCAATTCTTCATGATCCCCCCCCAGGGCTCTTGTCGCACCCTTTCGGTGTACACAACAGGTACACGAAGAACCATGAACGACGTGTTGTTCGATTTTGGCGATGTTGTGACACACATCGTAAATGACCTCCAATTCACCGTCTGTACCCAGATGCGCTCTCAGTGTATCACGAAGACGTTGGGTCAGCGCACTTCGATTGGCGAAGGCGTAATTTCCCGCGGCTTGCATGGCCTCAAAGTAATCCTGCCCTTCTTTGGAATGGAATGGCGCTGAAGCCAGTTGTCTGTCTGGTAATGTGATGTCCCATTCTTCAGCATACCATCCCTGACTGGTTTTCTTGTAACGTTGTTCCAACGCACTGACGTGGTCCGAACAGACCTGATGGCCCAGTCCCCTTGAACCGGTGTGAATCATTGCAGTCACTTGCCCTTCACGAAGGCCAAAAGCACGTGCCGCCTCTTCATCGAGAATGGTGTCGACAACTTGTAATTCAAGGAAATGATTGCCTGACCCCAAGGTTCCAAGCGCCCGCATCCCTCGCTTCACAGCCTGTTCAGAAAGACCACGCTCATCCCCTTCCAGCAATCCGTGAGATTCCATGGCTGCCAAGTCTTCATGATGTCCAAGCCCAAGTTCGACCGCGGCCTTCGCGCCTTCCGAAAGGATGGCTTCCATCCCGGTATCAGATAAATCGACACCTCCTTTACCGGAAGGACCAGCAGGAATTCTACCCTTCAATCGCCGTCCAAATTTCTTCATATCAGGAATGTCCTTCTGTTCTAAATCCAATGCACACAATCTGACACCACAATTGATGTCGAATCCAACCCCACCTGGAGAAATTACACCGCCTTGTTCGATGTCAGTTGCCACAACTCCTCCGATGGGGAATCCATATCCAAAGTGAAAATCGGCCATGGCCCATGCATTGCCGACGATTCCAGGCAGAGATGCGGTGTTAGCCAACTGACCGGGTGACTGGTCGGATTGATTTGACAGATGCTTATCATCAGCAATCAGCATCGCATCAACCCTCATTGCACCGTGTTTCTTGATCCGATGCAAACCGGCTCCCGCTGGTTCAATGTGTTCTCGCCACGTGTCAGTCACACCCCGCGCTGTGACCCGTGTTTGAAGTCGCTTTCGGCGACGGCACCCTATGGGTGCCGGCCGACTCATTCATGAACGGCCTTGAATTCGGGTCTATTGAGGATGGCCATGACCTTCGGCGACATCGACATACCCTATTTCCACGAACAAGGGTTTGTGCGCAAGGTTTGCAAGGTCACAAATTTGTGGTTTTGGACTCGCGATGACACCCGTGAGACCTCTGGGGATACAACCGAAGATGAATACACATTCATCGGCGCTCCAATCATCGGTGGATTCTCTCAGCGTGGAAAAGCACTGAAAGATGCCATGCGTGAAACATTTCTCACATATTTTGAGGAAAATGACCATGCCAGGGTCGCACCTTACCCAATCATTGCCCGATGGCGTGATGACATCCACCTGACGATTGCTTCCATCGCCGATTTCCAACCTCATGTCACAGGGGGAATCTGCCCGCCTCCTGCCAATCCTCTGACGATTTCACAACCCTGTATCCGTTTGACAGATGTCGCTGCAGTCGGCCGTTCAGGTCGACATTTGACGACCTTTGAGATGATGGCACATCATTGCTTCAATCGTCCAGATGATGGTGATGTGAAGTATTGGATGGATGAGTGTATTCGTTACTGCGATGATCTCTTTGTCAACCGATTGGGAATCGAACCCAACGAGATCACCTATGTGGAGAACCCGTGGTCTGGTGGTGGTAACGCTGGCCCTGCCGTCGAAGTCATCGTAGGTGGTCTTGAATTGGCCACTCTCGTATTCATGAACTTGGAAGAACGTGAAGATGGCGATGTTGAGATTAAGGGCATTCGTTATGGTGAGATGCCATTGCAGATTATCGATACAGGATATGGCTTGGAGCGCTTTTGCTGGGCTGCAGCAGGAACACCAACCATCTACGAAGCCATTTATCCAGAGAGCGTCTCATGGCTTCAGACAGAATCCGATTTCCATTCACGACTTACTCAACTTGGTGACGTGGATATCGATGCACTCCTGTCTGAGTTGTCGAGATTGGCAGGGATTCTCAATATCGATGTGGGCACTGATGTCGAATCACTATACACGCGTCTATGTGAGCGATTAGAGGACCGAGGAATCTCCCTGTCAGTTGACCAATTGAAATCCGTCACAGAGCCTCTGTCATCCATTTATGCGATTCCTGATCACATGCATGCTCTATGCAATATGCTTGGAGATGGCTTGGTGCCATCCAATGCCAAAGCCGGTTACCTTGCACGAATGTTGGCCCGTCGCGTCTGTCGGATGAAGGATGATCTTGGTCTAAGCATGAGCCTTGCCGAATTGGGCGCTCACCATATGGATGTGAATCTCGACATAGCCGGATTCAGTCAATCCAGAGAAGGAATTCTAACCATTCTTGAACTGGAGGAGTCTCGTTATCACGAGATGCTTCGAAAGGGCGAAGCAGCAGTCAATACCGCATTGGCGAAACTACCCAAGGAAGCAAACGATGCCCCAGACAATATCCTATTCCGTCTTGCTGAAGAGAGGGGCCTGCAACCAGAGATGGTCGCTGGGATAGCCAATCGTCTCGGATGGACTCAACTTGGGATTCGAGTGGGCTTCGCAGCTGATATGGCGGCCCGAAATGCCCAGCAGACAAAAGCGGCAGCCAAGGCCAAGGACAAGGGTGGCCTGTTGACGGGTGATTGGCCAGCCACAGAGATGCGTTACTACGATGACACATCGATGACTGAATTTGAAGCCGAAGTACTCCATTGCACAGAAATCGACTCATCCACACTCAATCTCTCCAGTGAGGTTCAGGGGACACCAACACACGCCATAATCCTCGATCACACACTGTTCTACCCAGAGGGCGGAGGGCAGTTGGGTGATTCCGGCACTCTTGGGGGGGCCACTGTTCTCGACACACGTATCGAGAACTCTGTGGTTATGCACCTTACGGACCGACCCCTTTCGGGCACTGTTCAGGGAACAGTCTCGTGGGAGCGACGCAAACAGTTGATGGATCACCACACATCGGTACACATCATTGGTGGTAGCGCGAGAGCTCTGCTCGGCCCCCACATATGGCAAGCCGGCTCATCCAAAGGTGAGCGATATGCTCGCCTGGATGTCACACACTATCAGCGCTTGACACGGGACGATCTCGACGCCATCGAGGACCATGCAAACGAAATTATCGCTAGCAATCCCACTGTGGAGAAGTTGGTACTCGAACGCGCTGATGCTGACGCTCAGTTTGGTTTCGAACTCTATCAGGGCGGAGCACCCAAACACAGTCAGATTCGGGTCATTCGAATCGGTGACCATGATGTACAGGCTTGTGGAGGCACGCATCACGACCAAGCAGGCGAAATTGGGGAGGTTCGCATCATCCGCAGTAGTCAAGTCCAAGACGGGGTGGAGCGGTTGCAGATTGTGGCCGGGGAAACTGCACGAGAGCATGCTCGCCGCCAAGAGCGGTTACTGAGCGAGTCAGCCGAAGCCCTCGGGGTCTCGGTAGAGGATCTTCCAAAGACCGTTAATCGCTTCTTTGAGGAGTGGAAGGCTCAACAGAAGAAAATTGAGTCACTCGAAGCCGAAATCGTTCGCCTACGGACCAGTGGTGGTGGCGATGAGGCCGTGGAAAAGGACGGTATTCGTTATGTCATCATGGAAGCCACCGGCGAACTCAAGCAGATGCAGAACATGGTCGGTGAACTCACTCGAGATGCAGCCAAGCCGACGGTGGCTGTAGTCGGAAGCCGCGAAGGTGGAGGCAAACTTATTGTCGCCATCACCGAAGACACTGTAGCCGCAGAGAATCATAACGCTGTGGAGATTTTGAACGCCATTTCCGGACACATCGGAGGTGGCGGTGGTGGCAAACCAACCTTCGCTCAAGGCGGAGGATCAAACGCAGACGGACTCGACGCCGCGCTCGATGCTGCGAGATCGTCCCTAAATCTGTGATTATTCATCCATCAACTGCTGAACATCTTCTGCGAACAGCGTTGGTTCCCAATCGGTATCATTCCAGCGCACGCGTTGATTGTGTTCCTTGTCAATAATAATCGTCGCAGTTGAATGGTCGACCAAATAATCTGGATGATGTCGTCCCGATGTACTGTTCGATTCATTATCGGCGGACTCATTGATATAGGTCTGCAGTCCAACATGGAAAGATTCCCAAATGGGTTCAAGAACAGCCACATCTCCAGTAAGGTGAGGCCATGAAAGATTCCTCTCAGTCGCGTATTGACCTAGGACGTTTTGAGAATCCCACCATGGGTCTACAGTGATGGAGACGATGCTGAAGTTCGTCTCATAATCGTCTGCCAGTTGCTGGGCAATCCAACGAAGATTGGCACTCACCACTGGACAGACATCCGGACATCGGGAATAGATGAATGAGACAATGAGGACCTGCCCCTCATAATCTGATAGATTTGTCATATTCCCATCAGGTTTGATTAGACTGAATTCATTGATTACGTACTCCGGATCATCGCTTGGGAGGTCATCTCCATGAAATACATCCAATGCTTCAATTTCATTGCTGACACAACCTGCCAATGTGGTTGTCATCAACATCAATATCGTGAGAGAAATTGCTGAACAGGTCTTCATCATCATTCCTCCTCCGTCCATACTGAGCCATTACGGTTATTCATTAGAGTGATGAGTAGAAGTATCCCGGTCAAACCACTAATCACAGCAATCATTTGAATCCAATTTTGAGGGGATTCCGAAGCTTCCACCTCCATCTCGTCATCATCATCTATTCCAAATTGATATCCGAGTGGATTCCCCGTTACGTGGATATCTGCTTGAATGGTGATTCTGGCGTACATCGTCGATCCATTTTCCTCGATGATTTCGACATCCCATTGACCTGCACTCCAATTTGCCGGATCCAACCAAAATGAGCAGTATTCACTGCTGTTCAGATTACAATAGACATCATTGGTTCCATTGTATAATCCGTCGCCATCGAAATCAACTCTCACGGTTCGGTTCAATTCAGCAGAATTGTGTATTTCCACAGTATCATTTTGAACGACCTCGACCGCATCCGGTTGCAGATATGTTCCTCTGGCAATGATCCACATCGTATTCGCACCATGAGCGGAAGCCAACGGGGCTGCGCTGCACAATAGTAGAATTGACACGATAACAAGCGCACCAAACCGGCCAGATGCCATTCGCCTCACTCCTCGACAGCAGCTTCAGCATTCCAGATTGGCGGGAAGTCGTTTTGAGCATCATAATCTTCATCCATTTGAACGATATAGACTCCACTCACCATCTCTGAGATGACAATGAATCCGCGGGGGTCGAATTGTAATCCCCAGTTGAATGGAATCATGCATGACGCCCAGCAATCCGCCATATCGTATTCAAGGAATCCAGTCGGGTCATCCATCCAAATTGGTCCCGATGGCAGGAAGTATCCCATGGTATGCGTTGGCGCAAGACTGGCAATTCCTTGCCACCCCAAATCGGGTGCAGGGGTTCCATCGGCAGTATTCCAGACGATTTCATCCCAAATTCGACCATGATCGGTCACCCACGCTCCACCGTGGTAATGTGTCCAGTAGACATGTCCATCCAATCCAGTATCTCCATTGTGAGGGCTGTAGATGTACATATTCGGAATGAAATGATTGTCATGTGCACTGCCATTTTCTCTGACACCATTGCCCGGCAATTTCCATTCACTGACCAAGAATGGCTTGGCTGGGTCGGTGGTATCGATGGTTCTCACGAATCCAGTGTGGTTGTCATTACTACCATATTCGGGTGCAATCAGAGTGTAGTGCCGCCAATTGACTCCGTAGGTTGCATCACTGGGCCCTGTTCCACATTGTTCTGGCCAGGGCTGCGGGCTGCTCTCCCATATTCCTGAACAAATGAGGTGATCGTAGGGCACCACATAGTGAATCCATCCGTTGCCGTTGGCCGCTCCAGAAGAACCTCCCCATTGATTCGCAGTCATGTTGGCGTGTCCTCCACCATCAGGGCCATACCACCCATCATCTGCGCTCGGGCACCCCATCCAACGTCCAACCTCATCATTCTGTGGCCAACTAATTCCAAAAGGGTCAGCAATGGTCGCAGGGTCTGAGACATCGACAATGCGCAGTCCAGCATCCCAGTATGCGATGTAGAGTAGAACTTGTCCCGTTATGGGGTGTTTAGAGACGACATTGTCGTGATTGAATACAGTCCCGCCGCATGTTGTGTCAGGATCTGGAGTGTATCCGCCCCAACGCAAAATTTCCCGACTCGAGTTTTGCTGCTCATCATTCTGATTGGGCAACCATGACTCAAATCCGAGTGGCACGTAGAAAATTTGGGTGCCTTTGTATCCCAGTCCACCTGCAACAATCTCGGGGTATGGATCCGCACCGAAGAGGAACAGACTGCACTCTTCATCTGGATTGGTGATTCCATCCCAATCACAGTAGACATGAATGTCCTGATTGTGAAAACCAGCAGGTGGATTGTTCCATTCTGCAACCTTGATTGGAGATGTTTTGTCGCCGACATAGATGACATCCAATCGGTTGGTGCCACTATTGGCATCATCATCATTCGGAATAGGATCCAATTCACTGTTGGTTAATTCGTGGTTAATGAGTACCCAGTTATTGTCATCTGTGACCTTCACATCGATGATTCTAGCAACCTCAGCATAATACGTGCTCAACATCTGTATGTCGTTGGGTTCTGAAATATCGAGAATATGGAATTGGTTGTATGCTGCGACATATGCAAAACATCCACCCGATCCATCTCCATGAATCACACAGCCTTCATGGAAGTTCCCTTCAATGATAACTTCTGAATTATCGCCCGGTGTCGGGGCAGTGTTCTTCATTTCAGGATCACAAGGGCGGCCTGCCGTGTTATCGAGATCAGTGGGCGGGAACATTTCACCATCGCAGTTGAGATTGTGATAATCGATGAGTTGCATATTCGGAGTTGAAAGTCGATGTGCGAGGAGATCTGAGTGGCTGTGATTATCATCTTCAACTTCAGTAATCGGATCCACCCATTCCCAATCATTTGATGACGGAAGATTATCCGCATCTGAAGACAGTAAGACCATAATCGAGACTGCTGATATCATGAGGAGTGTCAATGCGGCCGCAACGACCATCTTGTCCGCCGCTATCTCATCTGATGCCAATGATTCTCTACGCATTTCAACACCCATCGGCAACGGCCAATGAACTCCCGGTGACGCATCCCATTGTTCAAACCAACCCTTGATAGATTTGGAAAGTATCGGCCCTATGGGCCGATTATCCATTGTTCAACAAGACGCCACGATAGGGTTCGTCAATGTCCAGTTGAACCACATAGAGCCCACTCGTGATGCAGGACATGTAGGTGTATCCATCGTGATATTCAGCCGCCCAAAGAAATGGAATCCAGCCGAAATCGTAGTATTGACTGTCTAGTGCCTCTCCATATTCGCTACCATGAGGAAGATAGAATCCAATCGTTGCATCCATGTTGGTTTCGTTGCGATCTTGTCCGGAATATCCAGCATGGATGAGCGTCTCGACATCCACGACCCACATTCCGCCATGATAATGACTGACGTATAGTCGACCATCCCATGTACCTCCATGGCTATTGTCTGGCAGGTTGTCGTCATTGGTTGGAAAATAGACACTGTCGAGATTGTGTGGACTGAACAACAACCATTCTTCTCCTGCGTTCTCTGATGTAGTTCCAATGGGATTGTTATCACATGAACTGCCAAAACAATGGCTCCATGCTGTCGGAATCTCCCACGTCGAAAACAGGCTCGGCTCAAAGTGCACGTTTCCATTGTTTGTCGTGTAATTGGT
>JAPKFG010000024.1 GCA_028821675.1 Candidatus Poseidoniales archaeon | reverse complement strand
GCCGATGCTGCACTTCAATTACACACTCGTGGATTCGATCAGTCTTTCCGGACCGACAACCACAGATGCTGACACCAGTGTACAATTCTCCGGTTCATTGCTGGACGCAGGAAGTAACACGCTTGCGGGCGATGTCATTTGGGCTTGCTCGGATGGAACCATTGACGCAAATGGATATTTCACACCTGATCACACTGGAACCGTAATCATCTCTGCATCTTACGGTCAAGTTGTTGAAACGGTCAACCTCACGGTCACAGCAGGTGTACCAACGATTCTCGTTGTGGTTCCTCTGGCTATCTCGCTGACAGCAGACGAAGTATTCAACATGACCATGCTCGAGGTCATCGATGCAAATGCCAACGTTGTACCGGGTGAAATTATCACGATGACCATTACCAATGGAACATTCTCTCAAGGCGTGACCTACAATCCTTCAAGCATGGATTATTCCGTCACCACTCCGGCCGGTGCGATTAGTTGGATGCCATGGTCTACAGGCACTCAGTGGATGAATGTCTCATGGGGTGCCCAGTCCGTATCGATTGAAATCACAGTCCATACCGGAGCACCATCATACTTCATCGTCACAGGAGACACCACAATTGAGGCTGGTAATACAACCACTCTGAATATTGAGGTCTATGATCAGAAGGGCAATGCGAAAGATATCAGTTCATCAGGGACGCTGACATGGGGTGCACAAAACGGTGCGATGGACAACGCCACCGGTGACTTCACTGGAGATCAGACTGGAACATGGAATGTGTGGGTCGACAGTGATTTGGGGATTCACAGTGAGCGTTCTATCGATGTAACCTACGGTGATATCTCAGACGTAGAAGTGACTGCATTAGGTCCATCCAATACCATCATTGTCACTAGTTCAGCGACATTGGACAGCATCTCGATGACTTCTGATGATACTGTTACATTCATTGTTATGCGAATCGATGTCCAGGGCAATCGGGAAACCGTTAATCTGCCCATCAGTGGCTGGACTTGGCTTAATGGAATGGTCAATGCGGGTTCACCCACTACTTGGGATGCGGCCGAACAGGGTTCTTCTTGGGTCAAGGCATCCATTGAGGGTGTAAATGTGGTGATTCCGATGGCAGTAGACCATGGAATCCCTGTGACCATTGAAGCTCGCACCACCAACACCCTTCTGGTAAGTGGCCAAGATTCCGCGACTATCTCTGCCTTCACCTCTGATGCCGATGGCAACGAGTGGAGTGTTTCAGCAACATGGAGTATGGACACCACGGGCCTACCATCTGGCGGAGAAAGTTGGCTTGAGGGCTACGGAACAACCGCTGTGTTTGAAGCCGTTCTCGTCGGTGATTGGACCGTCAACGTCCTCTATGTGTTCAGCGTACCAGTGATTGGTGAGCAGTCCGTTTACAGTGATGTGACATTCACTGTAATGCCGGGTGCACTCAACTCCATTACTACGGCTGCGGATGACACGATTACTGCGGATCAAACGTATGATTTGATGCCAGATGCACTAGATGGGCACGGCAACGACCTCTCAGAGGAGTCTCTGCAATGGGTTGCATGGGATTCAACCACTGAACTCGTTCCACAGACCTGTTCTACAACAATATCAGGGTGGACAGATATTACAATCGCAATGCGCGATGCTAATTACGTCTGGGAGGCGACCACGGTCGGCCGATACACAATCTGTGGGTTTGGAAGCAATAATGTTCAATCTATGTCGACAGTAAACGTGACCGTTGGGCAAGTTGCCAACGTTTGGCACAAGGCCTACTCGACCTTCGATGAGTCCGGTGATCTCGTCGTACAGACTTCTACTCACATCAATGCCGGCGAGTATCCGTTTGTCGAGATTTGGGTTGCCGATGCTGATGGAAATCAATTCCAGACGGATCTGATTTCTTGGAGCAGTACCACCTCTGGATCCGATGAAGTTCAGATTATCGCAGCAAACTCCAATCCACTGTTGGAGATTGGTAATTATCGCTTCACCGGATTAACTAATCAGGTCTACGAATTGACTTACAGCGCTGGAATTTGCGGAACTTGTTCGGGCGCTTGGAATGTGACGGTTGATTATTCGAGTCTGTTCAGTTTGACTGCGATTGCTAGTTCATCTGGTGGGTCGGGGAATATCCTCAATGTTGAACAGCAGGTGATGGTGACAATTGACGTCACAGGCTTCGATCAGTTTGGGAATGTGGTTCCAATTTCTCTCTCAGATATCTTCATCGATGAGGACCTAGATTCTTTGAATCGAGCAACGATTTTGAATGATACATCGGCTGAGGTCTACATGTTGAATGAGGGTATGAACACAATCACCATCTGCTCAGGCATTGTATGCAATCAGGTTCAGATTTTGGTTGATAGCACTATCACGGGCTTCTTTGAAGCCAATGCACCATGGTCCTGGATTGGCTTAGTCATCGTCGCAACTATGTTGCTTGGTGTCTTCGCTGTGGTTGTCATTCTTATGCGCCGCGGAGACAGTGATGACGAATATGATGATGATCTCTTTGACAATGAAGAATATGATGTGCCAGCGGCTGCACCGGCCACTGAATCATTTTCAGAACCAGCATCACAAGATGATTACAGTCAGGAAGATGACCCTAACTATCGCGTCGATGAGGATGGCACTGAATGGTGGCAGGACGATGATGGTGTCTGGTGGTATCGGGACTCCAACATGGACGACTGGGCAGAGTGGACTGAATAAGTCGATTCGACAGCATTTGACCGTCCGCCGTAGGCGGACGGTTTGGCGCGTTATTCAAGTCCCATGAGTTCTGTCGCCGTTCTATGCGAGTGGAGACACGGTCCGGTGATTGGGCAGCCCTTCTCGTTGGATTACTACTTCTCCAGATTCTCGCGGGACTATTACCTCCCTCGCAGATTCTTGCTTCCGAACCCCCCTCAAAACTCACAAATAGTTCTCTGACGGACAACGGTGATGGAACGTGGACTGTCACCTATTCTATTGGAATGGACACGACTATGGATAGTGGGAATGCAACATCGACCAGAGACACTCTTTCCCGATTCGAAGTTGGTTGGACGGATAATCAAGCGGAGACGCGTATCGGATTGTTGGGCTTGGATCTTAATTCGGAGGGATTCCCAACAAACACGACGATTGAGGCAGCATCCCTTCGATTACACCTCGATGTATCCTCGGGTCCTGTAGACACTCAAGCATGGAGTGTATTGCGTCAGGATTGGACGTTGGAAGATGCAACGTGGATTGCCCGCAATTTCAATTCCCAGTGGGCAACCCCTGGTTGTCTTGGAAACTTGGACAGTGGTGGGTGGCAAGACAGTAAATTGATTCTGCCCAATGCATCGATTGTTGACTTCGATGTCACACACACGGTTGAACTCGCTCAATATCGCCAGATCAATGGCCAAGATTCTCGTGCAGGGTTCCTTTTGACGCCTGGTTTTGATAGCGAAATGGGAGTTGCATCCTTCCATTCCTCTGAGTCCTCCCTGCCTTCTCATCGTCCTGTAGTGGTGATTACATTCAGATGGTCCACTCCTTCCTCACTCAGCAGTTCCCCGTCTTGGATTGATATTCAACCGAAATTGGGTATTTCAGATGCAGATAGCACCCTCGATTTCTCAGGACAGATCCGTTCAGAGCGTGGTACAATCATCAATGCCGCCGTTTCATGGTCGACCACCTCGGGTTCGATTGATGGCAGTGGTCGCCTTTCACCCACACAATCGGGCATCGTCACCATCGGTGCAGATGGTACCGGTGTATTGGGCAGTCAAGAAGTTCTCATTAGACCAGGCGCTCCACTGGGATTGGGAATGGCACAAGAGAACTATTCGATTACTGTGGACGATATCATCCCAATCATAGCACATGGCCTTGACCAATATGGGAATCCCGTTTCGGGATTGACCTTCAGTTGGGCGACTTCTTCCGGCATCATCGATAATACTGGACTGTATACTCCAACCGAGACTGGCCAACATACGGTTGCAGCCCAGTGGGGCAACCATGTCGCAGTTTCAAACGTCAGTGTGGATGTTGGCGGTGCTGCAAACATCATCATCCCCGAAGGACAGACAGCACGCGCTGGTGTCGGTACTCAGCTCCAAGCATTCGTTGAAGACCGCTTGGGCAATCCATTGCCACTCTCAGCCGCCGCTGGCCTAGATTGGGCGGTGGAACGTGGAGCCATTGATTCAGCGGGTTACTATGTCGGACAAGAAGTTGGAATCTGGCAAATTAATGTCACAAGTGGTGTCGGGGCCAATGGCACTGGTTGGGTCTCTGTTGACCCCGGTCTGGTCAATTCATTGGAAATAATTGATCCCAATCGTCTCATCAGTGCTGATGAGGCTCTTCCACTCGATTTGCGTTGGCATGACCGCGTCGGAAACAACGTCTCAGTCCTCTTGCCATTGGAGAATTGGTCTGCAGAAAATGGGAACTTCCGCGTCAATGGTGATTTTGTTGAATGGTTGCCAAGCCAAGCCGGAACCTGGCGGGTTTCAGCGCACGCTGAGGGTGTTGAAACTTGGCTCGACCTCACGGTAATAACTGGCGAAATATCTCGTGTCTGGATTGATGCAGAGCATGACATCCTGACCGCAGACGAAGATACAACACTCATTCTTCAAGCCGAAGACAGCCGAGGAAATCGCTGGCCGATTTCTGCTGAATGGGGAGTTCAAGAGCCCGAAGTTGCGGCATCGCTTGTCTCTAACATCGATGGGGTGAAATTTGTCGGAGGTCTTGCTGGCACTTGGAATGTGACGGCCAGTCATTCAAGTCCCAACGGCACGTTCAGTACCTATTTGCCCATCGAAGTCCACCCGGGCCGCCTCGCTCGAATTATATTGGCAGGTGATGGAACAACCGTTTCTTCCGATGAATCTGTGGACCTCAATCCTGAACTCAGCGATGCGGATGGAAACCTCATCGAAGGCATTCAACTGAATTGGACCGTCGATGGTGAAGATATGACTCCCCAATTCCAATTATCAGGTGGTGTATGGCATCCAACAACAACCGGCGATTATCTGATTGAAGCGGACGCTGCTGGGCGCAGTGCTCGCTCTCGAATCTATGTCAATCAAGGCGCACCACACCGAATTGAAATAGAAATCAATATTATCGGCGGAAGTGTTACTCACAGTGGCGATGTATTCCAAATATCCACCTTTGCTGAGGATATCGATGGAAATCAAGCACCATGGCAAGTTGAATGGAATTCACCTCACAACTCTATCCAAATCGAAGAGACCACAGAACTGGGTGTATATGATGCGAGGGGCCTTGGTGAAGGCATTTGGGACATCGAAGTTCATAATGGAACGGCTACAGGAAATTTCACCCTTCAAGTTCTCATTGGCGAGCCTCGTTCATTGAGGATTGGCCAGCATGGGGGTGTCGGTGAACAAGGCAAAATGTACTCACTTGAGGTAACCCTCGTTGATTTTGGTGGAAATTCAGTCCCAATTCAAACATCTCAATTCTCGTTTGAGACTGATATTGGAACCGTTCGACACGATGTTGGTCCCTTCTGGCTTCTTGAATTGGAAAATGCAGGAGGTGAACAAGTGGTGACCGTGCGCTATGAGGAATGGACCGCTGTCACATATATCGACGTTGAACCCACGGGACTGGATCGATTGACGAGTAGTCAGGGCGGACAGATGCTTCTAGGCGGATTCATCCTCGCCGCTCTCTTGATTGTCCTTTTGATGTACATCGTACGCAGAAATTCTGTCGCCGAGCCGCATTGGGATGATGAGTACGATATCTTTGCACCCACAGTCACACCTAGCACAGAATCAAGTACGAAGATTTCTCAACCGCAGGTGAAAACATCAGTCTCTCGGCGCAGTCGGAGAAAGTTGAGTCATCAGCGACAACAGGATCGAATTCGTGTCATGGAAGATGCTACAGAAGCCATGGTCGAGAATACTGAACCTATCGTGATTGAGAAAGTGGTCGAATCAAGTGGAGTTTTACAAGCAATGGAAGGAACCGTACAAGGTGAAACGGGCTGGTATCAAACCGCACAAGGAGAGTCGCAATACTGGCAGGTAGATGCTACAGGACAATGGAGTCAGGTGAAGTGATATGATCCGTAAAGCGATTCTTCTAACCCTGATTCTTCTCGCCCCACTCTCTATGGTTGTCAGTGCGGATACATCTTCGCGTTCTCACGGATGTAACGCCACTGTGGATACTGCGGTGCATCACATCACAATCACCCCGAGCGGGCCGCTCTCGATGCCAGCTGATCAAGCGCTCAACATCACCGCGACCCCCTATAATTCAGCAGGAACCGAATTGAATGTCCCCGTAGAATGGTCGTCTTCCTCTGGTTCCCTTCAGAACTTCGGGGGCGGCAGTGCGCGATGGTACCCACAAACAGTCGGCGCTCAAACGGTCACCGCATGTAATGGAGAGATTGAAACCATTCTGAATGTCAATGTACAGCCTGGAGTCCCACTCACCTTTGAATTGAGTGTTTCTCAGGAGAATGTAACAGCAGATGAGACGCTGACATTGACCCCCTTGCTACGAGATCAATTTGGCAATGGATGGATCCCAAACATTCCGTTTGTCAATTGGGACTTGCCTGCGGGCGTGGACATATCTCTGCCCAATGATGGAACCCCTCCGATTCTCACACCGGGTCCTGTTGGTGCAATGACGGTATCCGTTGATTGGGATGGTTGGACTGGCTCCACTTCATTCAATGTGAGTCTTGGTGTTGCGGTGAGTGTTTTCATCCAACATGTTTCAGATCAAGTCTCTTCAGATGATTTGGTTGATCTTTGTGCACTCTACACCGATCAACGTGGTAATACTTGGGCGACCACTGCTTCTTGGTCGACATACGCAGGTCTTGCCGATGATGCTTTGTCTTCTTTCATGGGAGAGTGTATCGTATTTGATGCAGGACCCATCGGAGATTGGACTGTGGAAATCGATGATCAAAATGGAATGACTAACAGTTTGACCCTCTCTGTTGAACCGGGGAGATTGGCCCAAATCATCCTTGACAACCTCGCCACCGAGATACACATTGGCGATTTCTATCTGTTAGAGGCAGAAGGCTTTGATGCAGCCGGTAATCCAGTTACCGTCGAGGGTTGGAACTGGACAGTAACCGATGGTCCGAGTACGGAACCCATCGTCCCCGATGGTGATGGTGTCACCTTCGTGCCAGATAAAGTCGGACAGCATACAATCCAAGTCATGGCGGCCGGACGTGTTCAAGCCATCGATGTAGAGGTACTTTCAGGCGTCCCAGTCACTCTTGAAATCGAAGTTCTGGATGGATTAGGGACGCAATCACCTGTAATTGTCACCGGATTATCTCTCGATTTGCTTCTATACGGTGTCGATGAAAATGGCAATAGAAATCCCGTTGATGTTCCCATTGAAGATTGGTTCATCCTCAATGACTTTGGCACCATTGAAAATGCCAGTGCCGGTGGCACTGGTCATTACACTTTCACCTCCAGTGGAATTGGTGATGTCAGTATCACCGTCTTCCTCAATCAAGCTCAAGGTATCCTCATTGTTCAGGTATTGCAAGGTCCTCTCGATTATCTCGAGGTTATTTTACCAGTAGAGGGTAACCAAGGAACAACGGTTAATTTTGAAATCACAGGATTCGATATATCTGGTAATCCCGTTGACATCCATCAGTGTTCAGCTACCATCACCACAGATGCAGGTGAGGCCGAATGTGACGAAAATGGTTGGAAAATAGATTTGGATACATCCGGCGAATTGGTGGTTCATGCCCGCATTCAGTCATCCGAAGGCACATCTGCTGAAGGAAGCGATTTCATCACCGTTCATCCTACATGGTTCGGATGGGGCGACAATACACAGGTCATCATCGGTGGAAGTTTACTGATAATCTTCTTTATTTCTACTATTCTTATCGTTTTGTTCAAGCATTTGGGTTCTAGAATCGAAGAAGAGATTGATATGATCAAAGAAGAAAATGAAGAAGAGGTGGATACTCCACCTCCGCCTCTTCAACACATTGATGTTGGTGGTGTTTTACCCCCACCTCCATTGGTCCAGATATCTCCACAGGTTGCCACCCCACCCCCAGTTGCAACCGTACCGACCCCTATTGTTGCCACCTCACCTGCGTTCCCACCCATTTCTACGCCTGCACCCATCGTCCCATACGATCCATTCGCCGCTCTCCAACCCGTGGTAGAACCTGAACCTGAACCAGAGGTTGTTGAAGAGAAAATCGAGGAAGATTGGGCCACTACTGAAACCGAGGAGATGTCTGAACCAGAACTCGAACCACCCACCCAGGCCGATGATGAGTGGGGGGTGATGTCTGGTGACTGGGATGATGGAGGAGACACACTGACGACTTCCGCAGCCGAATTCGCTCAGATACAGCATGAAAACCGACGTGGCGATGGCCCTCGGGATACAGCCGAACAAACACTACGCCCTCTTCCAGGCACTGTTGCCGGTGAAGATGGTTGGTACTTTGACCGAGAAGGTCGTCCTTCTCATTGGGTTCACACAGAAGACAACGGTTGGGCTCAGGAATAGCGTTCATTCTCATTAGGGAAGTCTAAACTTCGTACATCTTCTATGTATTTCCCGACCGCCTTTGTCATCTCATCATACAGGTTGAGGTATCGGCGCAAGAAGCGTGGATTGAACTCATGTGTCAATCCAATCAAATCGTGAATGACCAACACCTGCCCATCAACATCTGAACCTGCACCAATGCCAATCGTTGGAATGTTGACCGCAGCGGTGACTTTCGCGGCCAACTCCGCTGGAATTTTTTCCAAGACAATGGAAAAACAACCGGCTTTCTCAAGCAATTTTGCGTCATCAATCAATTTGGCCGCTTCCTCTTCCTCTCGCGCGCGCACGGAATACGTGCCAAATTTGTAGATGGATTGAGGCGTGAGACCGAGATGCCCCATCACGGGAATACCCGCTGATAGAATTCGTTCGATGGATTCCACAACCTCCGATCCGCCTTCCAATTTGACAGCGTGTGAACCGCTTTCCTTCATGATACGGATGGCACTGTTGAGCGCCTGTCTTGAATCGCCCTGATAACTGCCGAAGGGCATGTCACAGACGATGAGTGCGCGATTCACGCCGTTGACAACACATTGGGCGTGGTAGATCATATGGTCGAGCGTAATTGGAACCGTGGTATCGTTTCCAGCCATCACATTGGATGCGGAATCACCAACCAAGATGACATCGATACCTGCTGCATCTAGGATGCGCGCCATCGAAAAGTCGTAGGCGGTCAGCATGGTGATTTTCTCACCTGCCAACTTCATCTCTTGCAGAGTGTTGGTGGTGATTTTCATCGCCTTTCCTGCAATCGACATCGTGACCCTCTGAGATTGCGAGAAGCGCACCTCCCTTCAAGGGCACGGCGGCTGAAACAGACCTATTCTTGCTCTTCAAAGTTATCTTCGATACCTTGCAGGAATTCATCAACATCGATGACGCCATTTCCGTTGGTGTCGATTTCGTGAAACATATTGCGGACGTGGAATCCATCATAATGAGGCGCGATGATACTCATAGCGTGCACGAATTCCCCCTCCGTCAGATAATCAGGGTGAGTCTTGTCAGCGGCGGCGTGGAATACCAACCATCTTTTCTCTCGATCATACTGATCTGAATTAGTAAATTCAGTTCGTACAGTTCTCCAAGGTGTCAGCATAGGGTGTGCATGCGATTTCCCGTATGAGTAGTAGGTAACCAGTCCGATTATACAACAGACTGCTGCGCCAATGATTGCTTTTTGCCCCATCAAATAAACCAATGTCCCACCTCCCATAATCCCCATTATTTGGAAGAAAGGAAACAGTGGTGATTTCCATTCAGGTGTGTACCAAGAATGGGTTGCAGATGCTCTTCTGAGGATAATTACCGCTAAATTGATGATAATGAAAATCATAATTTGAAAACCTGAAGCTAATTTTGCCACATCTTGCACAGGTAGGACAATAATCGATACAGCCATAGCCAACCCGGTTCCAAAAATGGCCAAATGTGGTGTCTGAAATTGCGAGTGTACATTTTCAAGTGCTTCTGGTAATAGGTTGTCTCTTGCCATCGCGAAAGGATATCGCGATGCAGCCATGATGCCAGCTAGTGCCATCGACGTCATCGTAATGACTGCTAATCCTGCTGCAATGATACCCACTACCTTTCCACCGACAGCATTCGCAAACACGTAGATTGGGTCCTCTCTCGCACCGCTCGTGGTTTCATAACTCGCAGGGTCCACTGCGGCCATCATAATGTAGGCAATTCCCGCATAAAGAATCGTACTGATGAGTAAAGAGATAAGAATTCCAGAAGGTATATTCTTGCTTGGTTGTTTGATCTCTTCGGCGATTGCGGCAATCTTTGTGACACCAGAATAGGAGACAAAAACAAACGCTGCGGTGCCTGCAACCGCTTCCCATCCACCTCCATATGCCCCCGGCCCAATTGGGCGATTCCAATCCATTTCCATTGTCAATACTGCCCATATGCAGATGATGACGAGGAATCCAACCGCGCTAGTGACAATGGGCGCCTGTACTTTCTTGATTATCGTCACTCCCATGATGTTCACACCAACAATGGCGACTAGAAGGATCAAAGCTGCGATTTCAACATTAATTGAAATTCCAATCAATTCCTCAAAGACCCATAGATAGGCTTTGAATCCAATCAATGCAAACGCCGCTTTGAGTAGAAATGTTGCCCACAAACCCAATCCAGAAATGGTGCCTAGTAAGGGCCCATATGTCCGTTCAATGAAGACATATGACCCACCTGATGTCGGCATCGCAGTGGATAATTCGGATTTTGAGATTGCACCGGGCAGCACAACCAGAGCAGCCACCACATAGGCCAGCCAAATTCCGGGGCCACCCATATCGAGCATTGCCAATGCAGGGAGAACAAACAGACCTGAACCTAACATCGCAGATAGTGAGATAATGACGACAGAAACAATCCCGAGTTTACGCTCAAGAGTTTCACTTACAAATTCAATGGGTTTGTAGACGTAGTCGATGAGTTTCGACGGTTTTTCGCCTGTCATTACGTCGCCGGGGAATCAATAGACCATAAGATACTACGTATCTTATTTCGTGGTACTAAGGGGCTTTGGCGATGACCTTCATTTCCACGGCGATAGGTGTCGGCAATGCCTGAATGGCCAATGTCGTCCGAGTGGCCTGAATTTCTTCGAAATGTTTGGCATAGACCTTGTTGTAGCCATCGAAATCACGCTTCATATCGACTAGGAACGTTGTCACATCGATGATATTATCCAATTCCGCGTCACAGGCTTCAAGGATGATTCGGATGTTCTCGATACACGCTTCAGTCTGCGCCTCGATATCATACTCCAGAGGCCCCCCCTCTTCATCTTCAATCGGTCCGCCAGGAATTTCGTTGTTCTTCGGATTTCGGGGCCCAACTCCGGAGATGAACAGCAAATTTCCCATTCTTCGGGCATGAGGATATGCCCCAACTGCCTTTGGTGCATTTTCAGCAACGATTGCTCCGTCTTTACTCATCATTTTCCCCATCGTCTTTTTGGCAACGATTGACGCTGCAATACCACCCACTGGGCCAGCAATTGCTGCTCCTGCTGCAGCACTAATGGCACCACTAGCATGGGATATGACGGTTGATCCATATTCATCATACAGGTCGTCCATCACTTCGACAGGATTCCTCCAGTCGTCTTCTTCTTCCGCTTCACCAACTGGCCTTTCGGCCTCATCTAAAGGGCGATCCACGCCCCCAGGGGCTTGCATATCACCAGCGCCGGTGACGAGGACATTGCGATCCCCTCGATAGATTTCCACATCATCTTCGTCGAATTCCTTGTCTCCTACAGAACCCTTGGAAGGCGTGAGTTGAATCACTGCTCCACCACTGCCGTGAAGTGCCGCATAAGCGAGTACTTCACCGTCGTAGTTGTTGTGTTGGCCCATGGTTGCAGCCATCCACCAAGCGGGTTTGTAGGCCACCACTTTTTGGACGCGAATCTGTCCGTGAATGTCACGACTAAGTTGACTGAGATCCTCCAATCGTCCCTTTTCAAAGAACTCAAGAATCTTGCGATTCCATTCTTCATCCTTGGCTGAGTGGATGCGATCGTCCTCGGGCTCGACGTGTTTGGTAAACATGCGGTTGGAAAGGCTGGATACGGTGACGATGACCGCCTTCTTTCCTTGGGCTATCAACGCATCTCGTGCCGCTTTACCCAGAACGATAGTCTCAGCTCGATTGGAATACATATTGCTCGAAACAATACAGGCTGGAATCCTGTTGTCAGGATTGAGCAGACTCAACGCGACCACAGACCCTGTGTCAATGGGGAATCCATGGTAAGCGACGGTGCGAGAGTGTAACCCTCTGGACTCCGCGGCATCTCTGTAGGCGTTTCCAAATTCCGCATCCATCCGAAACTTGTAGGGCATTGAGCCTAGGAAATGGAAATCATCGTCGACATGCACCCATTCGGGTTCAGGTTCGACTTGGAATTGATGTCCGACGATGCTTGGCCAAGTGGTTGAATAGACGATGATGACATCCGCATCACTCTCTTCTATTCGTCTTCGACATTCGTCGTATGCTGCTCTCAGTTCCCCCCAACCCTTGTTCTGGTCCGGTGCGAGCAATGGATGTGGATGAGGGGGGACATAGAGTCCGAACAGGACGGGGTCATCACTCACAGAACCACCTCTCTGGTTGTTTCATTGGGATCCCAACAGGCAACGACGTTGCCCGTTCCGATGACGGATTGGTAACCATAAATCTCAGCGGGATAATTCGGCATCCCCATCGCTGCCATCATCCAAGTGAGTCCACCACCTTCGGTTTCAGCCATGGTTTGCTCTGTAAATTCCGGCATCAAATCGATGAATTCCTGCATTTTCCCATTTCGCATGAGGTCGATGACTTTCATGTCCCAAACGTATTGACTGTGGTTGTAGATATGCTCACGACTCATATCCTCAGGGAGTGGAGCCTCGGTAGTGAAATGTCGGTGTGAGAGGCTGTGGCTGGCAATCAGAACGACCCGCTTCCCACTATCTTCAATCGCCTTCCGACAAGCCTGTCCGAGAGCTCGGGCTTGTTCGTTCATGACCTCGACCGAGTAATAGTGACGATTTCGATTGCTACTGACCGTGACGATGGGTTTGTCCCACTCCGGATTCAACAGATGACAAGATGTGATGGTCCCATAATCAACACGGAAATCTGGGTTGCGCATCATCTTGGTAATGATGCCTGCTTGTCCCGCAAGCTCGCACATCTTTTCGGATAGTTCGACATCGACTTTGAGATCGTAGTGATAACGGAACAGATTGGGGAAAACTGGGTCCACGGAGAGCGATTTGAATGAATCGCAACCCAAGAAATGAGTTCCGATATAGGTCTGCCAATGGGGAGTCAGAATGACCAGTGCATCATAGTCAATGTTCTTCAGTTTCCTAGCCAATCGTGCATATCCCCATCGCAGTGTCTCCCAGCCACCTTCACTGATGGGTTCGTTCTCGTCGGGATTTTCAGCGTAGACCAGATGGGGTGGATGAGGTGCGAGGCACCCGAGAACAATCTCACCCTTCATCGCGCCTTCCAAAGGAAGGCGGCATTTGAAACAATGCCCGCGGCAATTGTCATAGGATTGCAACCCTGCCTCGGGTCGATGAAGTGGGACAATCCACCCCTTTCCCTTTTCGCGATACCGCCACTTGTTGGTTTGTTTTCATCGTACATTGGCTTTCAATTGGCCCCCATGATTGAGATTGAGGAGAAGATGCTGTCTGATCTTTTACCATTGGTCCTGTCTTGGATAATTTTGATTCTTCTTGCATCAATTTTCATGCTGAAAATCCCGAAAGAATGGGGCGATCAGAAAGAGATGCGTTACGGGGTAATGAGCGGCGTCATCGTCGTTTTCCTCCCTCAAATATGCGGTATGGCCTTGCTTCTGTGCGCGTTATGGTTTCTCGCCGTCATTGGAGGATGGGTGTTCGTATCCACATATCAGTGGAGGTATGACGTCCAACCGTTCAGAACCGGTCTTTGGTTGGGCGTTGGTGGACTGACTGGTCTGTTCATGGGCGCATGGGCGATGAGTGCCATCCTCAATGTTTGACACAGATGTTGACCGCTTCGGAAAAGAAGCCGAGACTCCATCGGCCCCCCTCTCGTCCCACTCCACTGTTTTTCACGCCCCCAAATGGAACTCGCAAATCACGGTGCAACCAACAGTTGATCCAAATCATTCCCGAATCGATTCGTTCGGCCATCGCACTTCCTGCATCGATATCCTTGGTCCAAATTGAACCGGCCAATCCATAATCCGTCATGTTGGCAATTTCGATTGCTTCATCATCATCTGAGAATGGGTGCAGTGTAACGACTGGTCCGAAGATTTCCTCTGTTGCACAGCGACTGTCAGGTGCGAGCCCATCGATGACAGTTGGAGACACCCAAAATCCGCGATTGAATGCATCTGGAATTCCAACAGGTGGACCACCTCCGCACAGAATGATGCCACCTTCATCTTCAGCGAGGTCGATGTAGGAGAGAACCTTGTCACGATGGTCTTCTGAAATCAGTGCTCCCAGTTCAGTTTCTTCATCAGAAGGATCGCCGACAACCATGTTGGTTACAGCATCGAGGAATGCACCGACGAAGGAATCGTAAATCGATTCATGGATTAGAAGCCGTGAACCGCATAGGCACACTTGGCCCTGATTGAGAAAGGATGCACGAACAATATCTGGCATCATGTTGGAAATGTCGACATCGGCGCGTACAATCGTTGCATTTTTTCCGCCGAGTTCTAAACTCAATTTCTTGAATCCAGACGAGGCAGATTTGGCAACATCGCGACCTGTGGCAGTTCCACCGGTGAAAGAGATGAGATTCACATCAGGATGGGAGGTCAATGGTGCGCCAGCATCCAATCCATTGCCATGGACCAGATTGAAAACCCCAGCGGGTAATTTCACTTCCTCCATGACTTCGGCGAGCAGTGAGGCAGTCATCGGTGTGAGTTCAGAGGGTTTGGCGACCACTGTGTTGCCCATCAATAGGGCTGGTGCCACCTTCCATGACAACAGATACAGCGGCAAATTCCACGGTGTGATGAGGCCCGCCACTCCAACTGGCTTGTACACCACCCGATTTGTGGCATCTCTCATCTCAAAGATTTCCGCTTCAAATTCACGACCTTGTTCAGCGAAGAAGCGGAAATTGGCGACTGAGCGCGATGCATCGACGCTTCGTGCTAGAGTAATCGGTTTACCAGTATCCAGACTCTCAAGTTGAGCCACTTCTTCGGCCCGTTCTTCAAGTTCTTCGGCTATTTTTTCCAACCATCCAGCACGCTCTGCAATGCTGAGTGCTGCCCAATCGTCAGCTGCATTCAGAGCCGCCTCAACAGCCGCATCAATATCTTCACTGGAAGAACATGGAATGCGAGCGATGTGCTCTCCAGTGGCGGGGGCAAAATCTACAATCCAGTGCTCACAATTTGCGGTTCGCCATTCTCCATTGATGTAATTGGATAGTTCAACCCCAGGTACAGGAATATCACTCATGGCTACCTTCTCCAGAAAACGGGTTGGAGTACTTTTTCCAATCGTAGTACCAACGATCTGAATTTGGATCCCACTCATCCCATGTGACGACCTGCTCTAACTTTTCCAGACGGTCAGGGGGGACAACACCGGGGACAATGAAGGCCTTTTGTCGATGTAGAGGATACGGATTTCTTAGTTCAAATCCAAGGACGCCGAGTACAGCTCTAGCCACATACCAAGTTGCTTGTGAATTCCATCCGTGGGCAATTTTCACGACAATTCCAAGACCTTTTGGGAAATCCTCGTGGATGATGGAAAGTCCCAGAAGACCATCAGCACCTTCCTTGGCTAGAACCAGCCCATTTCCGGCCTTGATGGCCGTGGAATCGAGGCGATTGAATCCACCAATCAGATCTGGATGTTTGCACATGGCATCCCAAATCCAATCCTTGTCTTTGTCTCGAGCTAGACCGGCAAACATCACGGCCAGTTCGTTGACCGTATTGGATACCGTGGGCAGACCACAGCCATCTTTTGAGACGCGTTTTGGCTCCCAGTGAGGCTCACCGAGGAATCCTCGGAGCACGTTGAGGAAGAGAGGGAACCAATCTGATTGAGGTAGGGTGTAGCCGGCGCGATTGATGCCCATGAGGCGAAGTGCACGCAAAATCGCTGCGTGTTCTCCCGAACAGGTATGGAACCAGCGACGAGGACGACGCACCTGCCGTCCGAATTGGATTAGCGGCACATCAAGTGGACACTGCATCAGCCCCCATTCGGATTCTGTCAAGATGGATTGTGCTGCCGCGACATGTTCAGTATCACCGTTGTGTGAAGAACAAGCGATGGCTTTCTGTTCGTCTGTTAGTTCCGAATCGAGAACATCAACGAACGTTTTCATCAACAGCGGCTTCATCATGCTGCGTCCATAGCAAAGGACATTTCCGCCAAAGGAATGGAACACTTCTGAGCCGTGTGCCCAAGCGATGGCACCATGGATTGTGTTCTCGCTGACATCATTTCGACGAAAGTCAACCAACGGCTCCCACTCCACCTCACGACCTGTGGCGATGCCCTTGGCGCCATCTGAAATCGGTGAAGTCGGATAGACCGCAGAACCAGGACGGCCGGGGGCCACCGAAGAGGGTCGATGATCAGTCATTGGGTCTCACTCCCGTTGACGAGGGGGACAACCTTGTCCATGAATGCGCGCATGTCACGACAAATGCGAGCCGAGTCGTGTCGGAAGAAGTCGAACCACAACATCAGGCGATCATCAGGGTGGAATCGTTCGCGCATTTGAGCAGCCACTTCTGTGGCATTTCCAATCACAGCATTGTTGGCTGCCTTGGCCACTTTGGCCGGATCGAGTGTGCCTTCCAATGCCGACCAGTATGACGAAAGGGCACCTTCTGATTCTGTTTGAGCCGCTGCTGTTTTTTCCGCTTCACTCAGACCTTCTTCTTCGTTCAGGAAGACCATCACCGTACGTGGCATCATCCTGCGTTCCCATTGCCCTTGATACGACTCTCGCATTCGCTCATGCGTTGCTTCGATAATTTCGGGTTGGGTGATGCTGAGATTGAATACCTGAACCGGCATGATGGTGTTCACATGTTCTTGTAGTGTGGGTTCATGGCTACCGATGACCAAATTGACCCCTGAACGGTCCCATTCTTGTGGAATGGATTTGATTTCCTCAAATTCGTAACGTCGGGCAATGTGGATTTCTGCATCACTATTGCCATTGGCAGCCTGAACTGCTTGCCAATCCTCATCGGATCGAAAATTAGCCCGAGTCAGGACGGTCTTTCGAATGTCATCGGAACAGATTGTGTCACCGCGAACTAGGCGTAGCATGATTTCCGAGGCTTCCCAGAAAATTTGACCCCGGAGTGCAGGCCAGGCTGCCTCCTCAATGGCATTGCGTGGAACAATTCCGTAAGGTGATGCCATGAATTGGAAGCGACCGGCACTAAATCCGAGATTCAGTTTACGTGAATCACCTCCAACCTCTTGCAATGCACAGAAATTTCCAATTCGTTCTGCCACTGCAATCGGCCCACCGTTCGCCAATATGGATAGGACCGCACTGCCGACTTCGATTCGCTTGGTGTGGGCCATTGTCAGCATGGCCAATTGGAAGAAATCGGTACAGAGTCCGACTTCACCCTCCCAATGCGGAATGACCGGTTTCTTGTTTCGCTTCTGCACTTCAGTGGACAGGTGCGCCTGAGCTATCCAAGCGACTCCGAATCCGAGTTCATCGGCCACCCCGAGTTGTTCGAGATAGTTGGCGTACATGGTCGTCTCATCAGGGAACGTGCCAGCAGCATCCGGGGTTTGTGAAATGGAGAAGAAGACATCAAACTCCATTCAGTTCCCTCCGTGAATGGAATCGGCCAATTCGTTGAGTCGGTCTTTGATTGGATCCGGTGTGGGTCGGCCCAGTTGCATGAATCCAGTCATCACTTGAGATAGGTGTTGCAGTTCGAGGTCCTGATCCTCCCTAGCTCTAGCCATCTCAGCAAGCCCCCATCGTGCAACGACTGTTCCCTCAAAGTCAACCTCTGCTTCAGCAATCTCGAGTGCGGCTTCATAATGGACGATGGCGGAATCGATGTTGGATTCAACCGCTTCTAGGTGTCCGAGAATGGCTAATCCGTTGACCATTCCTTTGCGATCTTCCAACTCATCGAGCAGGTCGACACATCGAGCATGAAACTCCTTCGATTGTTCCAAATCACCCTCTTCCCGCGCAATTTCCCCGAGATTGTAGAGCGTGTTGGCTTGACCGACCTTGTCCTCCAGTGCCTCCTTCAATGCGAGACTTTGAGCAAAAGCGGATTTCGCCGTTGGAATGTCCCTCGATTCTAGTGCATGGATTCCACATTGGTTGTTGTAGGCAGAGCGCAACCAATCATCCTCGCTGACTGCCACCAAATCCTCTGCCTCCTTGAGCGCGTCCCCGTCATTGACGATACGGGCCTTGGTCAGCAGTGCCCATGCGAGTTGGTCATTGTCTTCAGAATCCTTGGCCAACTGAATAGCGTGCGTAATCAATGCCTCCGCTCGATCGGGCTGATCGATTTGTAGTGCAATGTCCGCCAGAGTCAGCGCGACCCCTGCATCCATGCCCTCGTCAAATCCTTCACCCTTGGACATCAGGTCAAGCAGGTGGTGCGCTTGCTCGGGTGTCAGCGATTTATCGGCCATTTGATTCCCTCAGATTGAGCGCATTCTTCCGCCATCTACGGCCAGACTTACGCCGCGAATCCCACCGGATTGCGGTAAACAAAGGAAGGTGATTGCCGAAGCGGTTTCCATTGGGTCGATGAGCCGACCGATTGGCACCTGCGACATCCATGTATCGTGGATATCCTCCTTACTTCGTCCTGTTTTCTCATGGATTGAACCTGCCAGTGAATCCAGACGATCTGTATCTGTGAATCCCGGCAAGACATTGTTGATGGTGATGCAAGTTGGCAATTCACGACTCAGTGATTTGGCCCATGAAGCCATGGCCCCTCGAAGTGTGTTGGACAGTCCGATGTTGGGAATCGGTTCTCGCACTGAGGT
>JAPKFG010000023.1 GCA_028821675.1 Candidatus Poseidoniales archaeon | reverse complement strand
CGGACCCCCTCTTCGATTTGTTTGATTCTCTTCAAGTTCACACCTCCTCTGGGAACAGCGCTGCCAACGTGTCAGAAACTGAAATCTCGCTTTCTAGTGAATGCCATTCAACGACACCATTGGGTGCAATGATTGCGTACGAGGGCGTTCCTTGCATGTGGAATGCTGAGAACCAGTATAGTTCCCGATCATCGACATACGTCCAGTTGTGTGGTTCTCCCGGCCGATCCATGCAATTGTTGTTCCCGTTGTTACATCCAAAGAAATCTGCTTCATCTTGGAAGGCTGCAATTTCTTGTGGACTAGAATCAGACCAACTGAAATTGATGATGAAGGTGAAGAATGTCACATCTTCGTGATATTGTGTATGCAGGTCACTCATCAACTCCGCGCCATTCCAACAGTGTCCACAATCCGTCGCAGCAAACTGAATGAGTACCCAATCATCCTCTGTCGAGGAATTGTCCCATTCAGCATCAAGGTGGTCCCATAATCTCCACATCATCCAATCTTCCTGTGACGGCCTTGCAGCGGCTTGCACATTTGGAATCAGTTCGCCAGGCCATGTTCCAGGCAGGGGGCCGGCATCAACCATGATTGTTTGATTGGCGACTGTGTTTTGTGTCACATTGTCTAAAAATTCACGAACAATATTGACAATGAATTCCTCTTGCCATGGGTGGCTGGAATGAATCCCCCCTTCGACGGGAACATACCAATTTGAAGTCACCAACGTGTCGTGGATGATGGTACTGTGGTTGAATGGCACAGTCACATCATCGGTGCCGTGCATAATCAACATAGGTACAGTTTGGTCGTTGGCCAAAAGGGCAGGACTTGCACTGACTGATTGATTTTCACATTCGCTTTCATTTCCAGCGAGGTCGCAACCTAGCAAACTAGTCACGGCTGAATAATCAGTTCCAGTATCAATTGCTTGATTGACCAATACATTCAGATCTGTGGGGCCAAACCAATCTATTGCTGCTGTGATATTCGCTTCTGGCGTCACTGCAAGCATGGATGCGAGATGTCCTCCGGCGCTTGAACCCCATGCGACAATCGTCTCTGCATCCAAATTGTACAGGTTCGCATTGTCTCGAATCCAATTCAGTGCGGTTTGCAAATCCTCCAATTGTGCTGGCCAAATCGCCTCGTCCGACAATCGGTATTCAACACTGACAACTGCCCACTGCCCATCGGCAACAATCTGTTGTGAGGCATGATTTGCTCCTACCAATCTATGTCCCTGCCTCCAACCTCCACCGTGAATCCACATGATGATTGGATGGGGTCCTTCGCTATCTGGAAGATAGAGTGCCACACTCAATTCAACTCCGTCGGGTGAGGCAAATACTAGATCAGTAGGCGGTGGTCCAATCTCCTCTTGAGTTTCATTTTCTTGAGGGAGTTCGACTTCGCATTGTACCTCTTCCTCTGTGCAACCTTCGAACCCCGAATAATCTGGCTCATCCTCACCTAGGCAACCTGCCAGTGATGAAGACACCATCAACAGTGTGAGAATGACAGCGACCCGCATTGAATCCCCTCATCTGAACATGCCGAGCAAGTTTC
This sequence comes from Candidatus Poseidoniales archaeon, assembly GCA_028821675.1. Taxonomy (GTDB): domain Archaea; phylum Thermoplasmatota; class Poseidoniia; order Poseidoniales; family Thalassarchaeaceae; genus MGIIb-P. The sequence goes on along the minus strand of JAPKFG010000023.1, from coordinate 17,759 downwards.
CGTCTTCATCCATGTCCATGTTTTCTCCAGCAGGAATGCGTGGAAGGCCCGGCATTGTCATTATCGTCCCACATATGGCTACAATGAAGCCTGCTCCTGCGTTGAGTCTGAGTTCACGAATGGGTAACGTAAACCCACTTGGGGCCCCCAATTCTTTCATTTCGTGGGAGAATGAGTACTGCGTCTTGGCCATGCATACTGCAAGATTTCCATAGCCCCAATTTTGCAAGGTTTTGAGTTCATTCAACGCCTTTGGAGATAGGTCGATACTCGCGGCGCCATAGACATTGGTTGCAATTCGCAAGATCTTCTCTTCCAAGGGTGCATTGGGTCCAAACAGTGGTTCGAATGGTCGTCCTTCTGCGATGTGAGATTGACATGCTGTGACCACAGCTCGGGCAAGGTCAGCTCCTCCTTCACCACCACCCGAATGCACTCTGGTGACAACTGCATCTGATGCACCTGCTTCTCGTGCTTCATCCAGAAGCACATCTATTTCGGCATCAGTATCTGTTGGGAATACGTTGACACTGACTATGACAGGCACTCCGAATCTTGACATGTTCCGAATGTGCCGGGCCATATTCGTGCTGGCACCTGCCCGCACGGCTTCGACATTCTCCTTTGCGATCTCTTCAGGCCGCGGACGTTTCCCTCCTCCGGTACTGAATCCTCCCCCGTGCATCTTCATGCTACGAACGGTGACGTTCATCACCACACAATCGGGGGCCACCCCGCTTGCTGTGGCCTTGATATGAATCATTTTCTCAGCGCCCATCTCGGCGCCAAATCCCGCTTCGGTCACTACATAATCAGCGACCCCTAGGGCGATTCTATCTGCGATGATGCTGGAATTTCCATGCGCGATATTGGCAAATGGTCCAGCATGGATGAAGGCTGGGTCTTGTTCAATGGTTTGCACAAGATTGGGTAGAAATGCTTCGCGGAGCAGCAGCGCCATCGGTCCGGCAGCACCGATATCATCCGCCTTGATTGGGAATCCTGTACGACTTTCGGCCACGACGATTTCTCCAAGTCTGTGTCGAAGGTCTGCATAATCAGAGGCGAGGGCTAGAATGGCCATGGCCTCAGAGGCAGCCGTGATGTCGAATCGCTCTTCTCGAGCCACTCCATTCTTGGGTCCTCCCAATCCAATTGCTAGATTTCGAAGCGCACGGTCATTCATATCGATGACACGGGGCCAAAGAATCCGATTCGTATCAATATCGCATTCGTTTCCAAAATAGATGTGATTGTCCAGCATGGTTGAACAAAGATTGTGTGCACTGGTGACCGCGTGTAAATCTCCGGTGAAGTGGAGGTTGATGGCTTCCATCGGTAAGACTTGGCTGTAACCACCACCGGCAGCACCCCCTTTGATACCAAATACGGGCCCCATACTGGGTTCACGAATGGTGCAGGTCGCATTCTGTCCGATGCGATTGAGTGCTTGTGTCAAGCCAATTGTCGTGACCGTTTTCCCTTCACCAAACGGCGTGGGATTAACGCTGGTCACCAATATGAGGGAACCACGTGGTTGATCGAATCTTGATTTCAATCCCTCCCACGTTATTTTGGCCATTCCTTGCCCCATGGGAATGAGTTCTTCAACCCCGATTCCAAGCTTCCACGCAATCTCTTCGATAGGAGCGGTGGAGGCCCCATGGGCAATCTCCAGGTCAGTGGCCATGGACAGGCTGAACGCTCCCGGTATTCAAGCATTCATGGGTTCGGCGCACCGTAGGTGCGCAAACGATTGTTTTGTGAAGGAGTGGGTGTACGGGTAATCCGGTAGCATGCAAATTCGATATGCGGTGGCTGGGCGGCCCATTCAACATTCACTTTCTCCAGTTCTTGCGGCTCTGACCTCGGCTCACTTGAAACAGGGTGGACTTGAAGTTGACCTCACCGAGATGAATTTACTTGATTCAGAAGATGTAACATCGCCGATGGCATGGGCCTGGGTGAACCGAAATCGTCCTCAAAAAGGAGTCAGCAATCGATTGTATGGAGATCCTACGACATCATCATCTCGAACCCGACTTCTCCGACTTTCATCGAAAGTTATGTCTGACGTTAAGGCCGCTAATCCTAGTCATGTCCCAAATGGAGATACACTTTTTCATCGGGATCAGGATCGTGTCAAAACTCGACGAGGTGCGAATGAATCATGGATTTCTCTCGCCAGTCCACTGAAACATCTCCTCTCTCCCCGTTCGGGCGTCCATCCAATCGATGATTCACTCGAAAATGGGGCTGTGAATCAACTTCGATGGGACGGTGATAATTGGTTTTGTGCTGGGACCGATGGTGGTGGCCTTGTTGCCATCGCTAGTCACTTTGGTTTTGATTTTGAAGCCACGGGCGTCGAAGCTCCTCTCCTGTGTTTGATTGGAGGTGGCGGTTCTGCTCGTTCATGTGCCGCTGCATGGGCTGCAGCCGGTGGTTCCATCTGGTCCATTGACGGCCGTCGTTCTCTCGATAAACGAGGGCCCTGGAATCAATACTTGATTGATGGTGATGCGGTGGCCGACAATATCGGGCCGCGCCTTTTCATCGATTTTGATATCGCACCTGGCAAACCTGAATCGTCCCATTTAACCGATGCCGATTTACATTTGATTTCATCATACAATTCAGAGGAAGTCGGTGTGGTTGTAGAACATAACGAATCTGGACTTCTCCTTGATGGGCGTTGGTTACTCGTTGCGCAGCATCTAGAGGCTTGGGCACGTCTCTACTGCCCAGAAGCGTCCCATTTGCTTCCTGGCTTGGGTCTGACCATGACACGCCTCCTCGCTATGGAATCCGCCCTTAGGGCGGATTGAACTAATTGGGGTTGCCTTCAAGTCAATTGACACAACCCCCTCGAAACAATGGCGACCATTCGGCGAGCCTTGGCGTTGTCCACCCTCTTGCTCCTATCTTCCCTTTCAGGAGTCACTTCAGGCACTGACAATTTCAATGATTCACACGAAATCGATACGTTTCCAGTAGGATGGAACAACATAATTTGGAATGGGGAAGACAACCAGACTCACTGGGGTCAAATCTACTATCCTTCCAATGCATCTGGCCCGGGCCAACCGATAGACAATACCTCTGGCCCCTTCCCTCTTCTCATCTGGATTGGGGATGAGGGCGAATCTAGCGAGCAGTATGATTGGCTAGGCAAGATTGCCACCACGGCTGGATACATCATCATCGTACTTCCTCCCGATTGGAATTCCGATGATACAATGGCACTATGTTCAGACATTCTGGTGTTGTGGTATCGGTTGGCGTACAATAATCAGAACGGGAGTCTGGAAGGCGACCCACAAAATATGCGCGACGCCTTTGATCTCGACCACTGGGGAATCGGTGGGCATGGTCTCGGTGCTAAGCAAGCTGCCGTCTGCCAACTCCTCATGACTGGGGTGTGGGAAGAATTTCTGTCTAGCCCACCACCTACTGCACTGATTGCTCTCGGACTTGAGAATGCCAACACCAACGTCCCGGATGCCTATCTGGGCCGATCACCAGACCCTGGTATGGGGCTATATCTCACAGGCACAATGGATGACATCGCGAAAGCCGACACAAATATCGATATTTGGTTGGCCAATCATGCGATTCCTTGGCATTACATGTCCGTCATTGGGGCCAATCATGTGCAGTACCAAGATGAAACCACATTTTGGGAATCCTTCAATGATGGTAATGCCCAAATCAGTGCTGAAGATCAACAGAATCACGCAATCGAGCATATCGTACCATATCTCAATCTCATGTTGAAAGGCGATCACACGCAGTGGTTGAACGCCACGAACCGTGAGGTCAATTGGCAAAACCCATCTGATTCAATTTCCTACATTTACGAAGATCTCACAGGTGCAAGATTCATGCCGATGGTATCCAATTCATCTGATGTCAATGAGATGGAAGGTCTCTCAGGGCGGGTGGTTTCGGTCAATACAAAACTGACACACCGAAATGGAGGACTCCCAATGGGCACCTCTGTGCTTTGTACGATTATGGAAGGTGGAGATTGGTGGGACTCAATGGATTTCGCAACCTATCGAATCAATGCCACTGGGACTTTTACGAATTCTGTCGATAACGGCACCTCCTCCGCAACTGATTGTGAAGTCTCCACCGAGGGAGTCCCCCCTGGAAACCGCACTCTCATGGTCGAAGTGAATTGGTACGGGATGCCTTCCTATCTGGACTTGGGTTTCTTCCGAGAGAACCGTGAACCAATAATGGTGTCTCCAGCACCGGTAATTGAGGTGCCGCAGCATGGAAGCGCCAGCCTCCCCTTCTCTGATTTCGTCATCGACCCTGATGGTACGGCCCTGATTGTCGAGATGCTCCCTCATCTTCCAAGTTCGCATCAAATGCATTGTTATCTGGATGCCAATACAATCGTTTGTGAACACACGGGTGAAGCAGAATGGAACGGGACAGAAACCCTGAATTTGACTATCTATGATCGATACGATGTCAACTTTTCAACGCATTTGAATTTGAGTGCCACCGTCTTCCCCATCGATGATTCAGTGGTGCAGATTGGCGATATTCCTGAACTTAATATCGATGAAGATAGTACCCAGCAATCGGTTTCGATTACGTCCTACTTTGAAGATCCCGAAGGCATGAATGCAACCATCATTAACGCCTCTACAACCGGTGGCTTGGATTTGTCGTGGACAAACAATAATCTCGCAATTCAACCTCAACTCAACTGGCATGGTTCTAACACGATTGAAGTCTGGGTTGGCGATGGAACAAGTGCCCCAATCGCTGCAACATTCACTGTCAATGTAGCCCCTATTCCTGATGGGCCACGCCTTAACTTGACACGGGTTTCATTGGTTGAAGATACTCCTCATGAAATTCCCCTTTCTGAACTAGGATGGGATGAAGATGGCGATTCAGTTGAATTTGAAATTGAGGGCAGCCACCCACATCTCATCGTCACCATATTGTCCAATGTTTTGCGAATTGTCCCTGCTTCGGATTGGTCTGGTTTGTCCACTGGATGGAACCTGACAGTTACCAGTGCAGACGGTAATTCAACGGGGCCGATTGAGTTTGATATATCTGAGGTCAATGACCCTATTCAATTGACATGGGGGCCATTGGAAACCGATGGTGATGCCGTATTCGTCGTCGCCATTCATGATCCTGATGATGGAACACCATGGGTGGTGAGGTCAAGATGGGATGGGCTTGTTTGGTCTGAATATGATGCAGATTGCACAGCGAGCGATACAAGTTTAGAGAATCCACAAGATTGGGAATGTACCATCTCAAACAGCATGATTGACTTGTTGCCCGGTGCTCATCGCCTTGAAGTTCAAGTGTACGAAAATGAAATTTGGACTGAAGAGAAAATCTACTATCACACCATTCCGATTCCGCCACCAAATGGGACAGATGATGACAATAATCCCGTAACCACGGTCGAGAGTGGGATTGAATCATTTTCCATTTGGATTATTTTTGCCATCGTAGTCGCTAGTGTCGTCGCTATCATAGGGTTGTACATGATTGCCACCTTGTCAAAAGATGATATGGAAGAAATGTTGGGAGACTCATCTCAATCTTATTCTGGAGAAGTTAGTGAATTCTCGGACCTTGAGGCCGAACTCGTTGAATACGATTAGAGCGGAATGTTTCCGTGCTTTCGAGGCGGTTGCCATACACGTTTTGACAAGAGTGATTTGAGGGCTCGAATCAATCTTAGTCGAGTTTCGTTTGGCTCGATGACGTCGTCGAGCCATCCATTTCTTGCTGCTACATACGGATCGCCGAATTTATTCTTGTAATCCTCAACCAATTCCGCATGCTTTGATTGATGGTCATCAGCATCCTTGAGCTCCCGTCTGTGGATGATGTTAACCGCACCTTCTGCCCCCATCACCGCCAGTTCACCTGTTGGCCATGCAACGTTGTAATCCGATTCGAGATGTTTACACGACATGGCCAGATATGCTCCTCCGTATGCCTTTCGAGTGATTACCGTCATCATCGGTACTGTGGCTTCAGCATATGCGTAGAGCATCTTTGCACCATGGCGGATGATACCCCCCCATTCCTGTACGGTACCGGGCAGGAATCCAGGTACATCAACAAATGAAAGCAGGGGGATGTTGAATGCATCACAGGTTCGAATGAATCGAGCCGCCTTGATGCTTGCATCAATATCAAGACAACCGGCGAGTACTTTCGGTTGATTGGCGATGATGCCGACGGAATGGCCTGCGAGTCTTGCCAAACCGATGATTATGTTGTCAGCATAGAGTGGAAAGAGTTCGACAAAGTGACCGTTGTCGACGGTCGCTTGAATGACCTTGACCATGTCATAGGGTCGATTGCTATCATCGGGTGCAATTGTCATGAGTTCTTGACAGTCTCTATCGTGGGGGTCACCTGAGTCGAGGTGTGGGGGACTTGCGCCACAATAATCTGGGAAAAATGAGAGCAATTCAACTGCTATTTCCATGGCCTCATCTTCGTCACATGCCGTAAGGCAACATATTCCTGAACGGGAAGCATGCATTTGCGCTCCACCTAACTCTTCCGTCGTCATATCTCCACTGACAGTCTCCTCAGTCTCAAGTGGGCTGGAAAGGAATAGTTGCCCGTAATCTTCGCCCAATATCACGAAGTCAGACAATGCGGCGGCCAAAGCGGAAACACCGACGACTGGCCCTAATACGAGACTGATTATCGGGATGCGCCCAGAGCATGAAACGAAATAATCCAGCATTTCACCCGTGGCGGCCAAGGAATGTACGCCATCATGTACCCGTTGTCCACCTCCATCCCATATGCAGATGATGGGAAGGCGGGCCCGCTCGGCCATCTCGACAACTTTGGCAATCTTATTGGCATGCATTTCCCCCATCGAACCACCAAAAACGGTGAAATCCTGGCTGAAGCAGAACACTCGTCGCCCATCGACGCTGCCATGGCCCGCGATGACACCATCTCCAAATTGAGGGTGCATGTGCATATTACCATCCCGATTTCTATGGGTGATTAATGCATCAATCTCAATGAATGAATCAGGATCCAATAGAGCATCGATTCGTTCTCTTGCGGTTGCTCTCCCTGAGGCACGCAGCGCTTCAAGTCGCGACATTCCACCGCCGGCCGCAGCTTGTTGACGTCTCCAAGCCAAATCCTCTGCCTTGTCGCCCATATCGCTCTCCATAGGAGAGAGGTCCTTGATGAGAGTGGTTTACTAATATTTGAATATTCCAATTGAAAAATCAATTTATCAATTGAAAATTGATGATGCATTTTCCCCACATAGATTGGCTCCCCAACCCGATTGTACATCTTGACCAGTGGATAGTAAGAAATGCAATTTCACCAATGCTGCATCGGGACCCGTTGTTGCGTGATTCCCAAGGATCCCCAACTCTTGTTGTTCTCTTCCCTTGCTGTATACATCCATGTGGATTGGGCCATGGATACATTGTGTGGTCATTACGGCCACTCCTCCATTTGCACAATAATCAGCCACAGCTTGCTGCATTGCCACGTTCTCCGGGCTGTCTCCATTTGGATCTTCAATGGGGAGGTGCCCCAATCCAGTTCCATGAAACAGAATCGCATCATAGTTTGAAGCCAAGGAAATCTGGTCTGCGTACATGTGTGCTCCAGCGACGAGTTGTAATATTCGCTTGCTTTCATCAAATGCGATTGGTTCGGTCACAACCTCGCGAGTAGGTGCTTCCGCATCCACATGAATCTCACATTCCCCACCTCGACCCACAGAGATTGTTCCAAGTGGTTGGGCGTTAATTCCCTGAAATGCATCTCTCTTGCTGGAGTGGAATTTTCGCGTCGAGCAACCGGGCAAAACCGCACAGACTCCGTCGTCACTGCCTGCGTGCATGATGATGACACTAGCATCTCCATTCTCACCTGTAGGTTCAGGTCCATGAGCGGCCCAATGAACCGCAGCAATCAGATTCTCTGTTCCATCTGTCGACCCTCTGTCACTGCTTCTTTGCGAACCCGTGAACACGATGCGGCCTGGTGGACGACCCCCACCACCTGACCATGCAAATGCAGCCGCTGCTGCCGAATAGTGCATGGTATCTGTTCCATGGGTGATGACGACGCCAACCGCCCCCGAATCAAACGCTTCCTTGGCTGCCATCATCATCGCGTTCCAGTGGCGTGCGCGAATGTCGTCTGACCACATATTGCCCAATTTCTTTGTTCGAATTCTAGCATGATTGGCCAATTCAGGGACCGCATCAAGGAGTTCCTCAGGCTCAAATCTTGCAGCAACAGCCCCTGTAACATAATCGACTTTAGAAGCGATTGTTCCACCTGTATGCAGAATGTAAACCTCCGGTAGATTAGGGTCATCGGGCGGCCCTGAATTGAGATTTTCATCAATCATTACCACAGCACCGAGAAGTAAAATTTCAGACACTTCTGATTCTGCAAAAGTTACGTTGTACCCATTGTCTAATTTGACGGTCACATGACCACTTGCAGCCGGGGCAAGAAGAATTCCTACATGGGTGACTGACCCCTCAGGAGTGGCCGCCGTAAGGCGTACACGATCACCACTCTGAGGGCTACCCATGCAGTGCGGGGGAACCAGACATCCCTTCAACCGAACGGTCGGCTTGAATGGATATGCTCATATTCGTTAGTTTGGTGGATGCCTCCGTTGCCGGGGTGGCGTAGTTGGTGGCGCGTCGGACTCATAGGACAACCTGCAAAGGTAAGAGATGAGCGCGATAAACCTCGAAATGTCTGAGACATCCGAAGGTCACGGGTTCGAGCCCCGTTCCCGGCACCATCATCATTGAGCCTAGCTTTCCCCGTCGAACCCTCTGCTCAGTTCGTTGTGCCGAACCCATCATAGGCGGTCTTGCACCCCGAAGGGGTGAGGACCATGGTCGATCTCTCTACTGCGATGGCTGCAGCTGCGGTCAGTGACAAGCGTCGCGGTGGTCGAGACGGAGAGAAGAAAAGACCCGGAGGGAAGGTTGGTACCGAACCTTTCGATCCAGCAGACCACGTCATCAAAGAGAAGGCCGATACAGCATCGATGTGGTTGGTCATCTGTTATGCAACCATCATTGCTGTAGTCATGCGATACTTGATCATGCCAGCGATTGATGAACCTGCCAGTGCCTTGTGGTCTCTCCCCCTGTTATTGATTTTGACAATCCCGACATTACATAGAGTGATATTGAGTAAATACGCAGATCGTTTCACGTTTGGGAATTGGTTTCGCGCAACATTCCTTTACACCTTCACCTGGCTTGCCATTTGTTTTATCCTCGTCAATCCGCCTTTGGCCGATATTTCGGCACCGGAAATTGCCCATCATACCAAATTGGTTGACCTCGATGATCCTGATTGGAATCGACAGATTGACGATTTATTCGTCGATGACAATCTCAGTGAACGAAGATTGGGACTCGCCTTTGCGGTCCGCGACAATTTGGATGCAACCGATGTCCAGGTTCGTGTGGATATAATTACACTTGGAGGGTCATTGAATTGGACCGCGACATCATCGTCAATGCAAGGCAATTGGGACAACTATTCATCCAATGTCTCGGGCGTGGCTATGAAACCGAACGATGTACCCATTCTGATTGAACTTCCTGAAGATTTTACGTTTTCAAACGGTGTGTCATACACCATTGAAATCACATTATCACAGACTGGCGATCCATGGGAATTGGAAAAGGGATACACCTGGAGATTTACCCTCACTCCCTGAGATTCACTTTCGCCAATAATCGTGGTATTGCTACACTTTCACTTTCAGAAGTCTTGCACCCCCATGCGAACGAAGGTAGACCGGTGGCCCCACCTGTTTGATTTACCGAGGGATGCAAAATGCTGAACGATAATACACTGGAAAGACTGACTGAAATGATGGAATCACTGGGGAATCGAGTGATTCGGAGAAATATGGGTGTGGCGGCCGACCTGCTCTGCTGGACCCCACTCGCTCCGATAATTCGCGCTTCGCGGCGTTCTAGAATTGAATCTCAAACACATGAGATTCGCCTAAGAGAAAAAGCTCGCGCTCTATGCGAAGATGCGACACGCGATCACGCTGATCTTCTGATTCCTGCTTGGGGATGATTAGGCCGATAAATTCGCGCAAATTGATGCCGTCATCGAATCAAGTTGTAGCGCTTCACCACCGCCTTCAACAAGGCGGAAATCGATTTGCGCCATCATTTCTGTAATCTCAAGTTTCTGAGTTTCACTCAGGAACTCTACATCATACAGAGCTCTGTGAAGTTGATTAACCAAATCTGTTCCAGCCAGTCCAAATTGGTCCAGAATGGTTCTAAGACGTCTTCGTGCAGGATGGAAACCATCCTCTTTGCAGGCCAGAAGGTAGCCGTGCAACTCCTCAGGTGGTGCTGTTGCCGTGGTTTCGTAGATGAGGGCACGCGTAACGTGTGTATCCAAACTTGCGCTGACTTGTAATGCTGTTATCGCTCGTCTGAGATCGCCAAGACTAACATGGACGATGGCATCACATGCATCTTCATCTAATTTGATTCCCTCAGCTTCTGAGACGGTTTGAATTTGCATTCTAACTTGATCATCAGCGAGTGGTCGGAAACGGAAAACCGCACAACGAGATTGAATGGGCTCAATGATTTTCGATGAATAATTACATGATAAAATGAATCGACATGTTTCGGAATACTGTTCCATGATTCGCCGCAGAGCACCTTGAGCATCTGCCGTCAATGCATCGGCTTCATCCAGAAAGATGACTTTGAACTCGACACCGAGTGGGCTAGTACGAGCAAACTGCTTGACTTTGGTCCTAATGCTCTCTAGTTTTCTTTCATCACTGGCATTCATTTCCAGCAAATTCTCTCTTGATTTCTCACCGAACACATCTGAGCACAGTGCGAGCGCTGCCGTCGTCTTGCCAGTTCCGGGAGGCCCAGCAAAAAGGAGGTGTGGAAATGTCCCTCCTTCTGCATAGGCAGCAAGGCGTTCAACTGTGGCGGATTGACCCCGAATATCACGCACAGTTTGTGGGCGATGCTTCTCCACCCACATTTTCGCCATCTGAATCGACGCGCTGTTTCCGACGGGCGTCAATGAACCTATCCCATCCAGATATTTCCCTGTGAACCACGTTAACTTAGACCATACGTAGTATGGTCGATGAACCGCAACTCATTAACAGTAGATTGGGCCGTCCTCATCTGAGGCCCATGACTAGTGAAGCGAGAAATTGGAGTTCAACCACGGGAGCCATCCTGATGGTGAGCTTGATGCTATTCAGCACATGGATACAGATAATTGACAACGAATCTACATTGGAGGAGGCTCCAGTACCTCGATTTCTGAGCGCTAGTGATACACTGTCAGTAGATGCGCAGACGAACTCAAGTCAGCCTTCGACCAACTATGGAAGCGCCAGCAATCTTCTAGTCGGAGACTATCCGACTTTCACCGATGCGCGAATTCTAGCAAATATTCCTCTGACTTTGAATGCAAGCGGTGTTCTCCCCTCCACGGCGATTGTCAGTGAAGCCACTCTAGAGCTCAGGTGCCAGAAATTATCTGTATTGGACGCAGGCGATACTGCCCTATACCCGGCTCGATTGTTGACCGATTTCGACGAGGCAAACGCCACCCACAATGTCAGTGATACTGGCACGACCTGGAATGAATCTGGCGCTGACGGTGTCGGTGCGGATCGTGGTCATTGGGAACCGGGTGACATGGTTTCAGTCACTAGTAACAATCAGTACAGAATCTTCAGTCTGAATTTGACATCTCTAGTTCAAGATGCCTTGCGAAACGGAGAGAGCAACATGAGCATCGTCATTTCAGGCGTGGGTATGCCGGTATTCTGTGCATCAGCCGAACACCCTTCGAGCGTCCGACGCCCGACCATTGATTTCGAATATACCATGGGTGCCTCCCCATCTCAAGGCAGCGTTCTGATTGCAGGGCCTCAAAATGGTGAGATTATCGCCGACCCAGATGAACTGCTCATCATGCCCGATTACAGTCCTACAATCTCATGGAACAATCTTTCATCTAGCGATATCGAGATTCAATTTTCATCTGATGAGGATTTTCGTTCGGTTGACGACGCAACCCGACTTTGGAATTCCTGGGATGATTCCAGTGTTTTCTCGATGAGCAGTAACGAATTCTACACCCCTGCCAGCGAAGCGAATCTGTGGAACGGAACTTGGGTTCACTTCAGAATGCGTTCTGCAAACAATTCGATACTCGGACCTTGGGTTGACGGATTCTTCGGTTTGCCTGCTGAGATTGGTACGATGGTTGGACAGGATCAGGCCGAGATTGAGTTGCGAAATGACACTGTAAATCTAGGATTTGGTACTGTTCACGATACTTGGGTCATGGATGGCAATACAACTTACAACGGCAACGACGACTACAGAATGCGAATTGGACACTCCAATGACACCTCCGAAGGAAACATGCACGCATTCATCCGCGTCAACATGGAAACCGTGCCTATTCATGACAATGTGACCATCGAAGAGGCCACTCTGAATATTCGTCGTACGGATCGAACTGGAGAGGCGATGATTTCAGCTTGGATGATGGACTCAAACATCGGCCATGTCTTCAAAGAACTGAATTATGCAAACAGTAGCAATGGAATGACTTGGGCCCACGGTGGCCACGAAGATGCTACAACCCTCCTTTCAACTTTGAATGGCGACCAATCTTATTCCACCTTGTCTTTTGATGCGACCACCTATGTCCAGGCCTATCTTCACAATGGACATACTGGAGACATGGATTTCATCATCACTGGTGAAGGACTCGCTGGAGAGGAAATTGAAATCGCTACTGGCGATGAACCGTTCTCCTATCGTCCTCATCTCGACATTACATATTCGTGGGGAGATGGAACACCCACTCCGATGGCAACCAACATCACACCTGCACCTAACAGTGCAGCATGGGATGTTGTCAATTGGGAATTGCAAAGTACAATCACGCCAACTCTGACTTGGGACCCTGTTTCCGGTGCAGATGTCATTATCGAGTTGGCCGAATACGAATTCGGTGAATCCATTCTCCTCCGCGCCGATAGTCGACAGAACAGTGGCTTTGATTTGACCAATGGAGAGTATGAGGTTTCGGGAAGTTGGGGCCTTGATTGGGCTCACTCCTATCAATGGCGTATGTCGATTGTCGAGGACGACGAACAGAGCCCATGGTCGGATACGAGACTCTTCATTTCAGAAATCAACTCGACAAGCCTAGGTGACGGCGAACACGAATTGCGCTATAGCCATGGCAATGGGACCAACAATGCTGCACTCGACCTACCCCGTTGTGGTGACCTCACCCTCGAGAGCGGTGCAGCTTCAGGCATGAATTTAGATGGCCAGGATCTGACTGCGTCGGACACTCAAGTCTCGCTGGTCGGTTGTGATCTGAGCAGCCACGTTATGCCCGATGGTTTGGCTATCGTTTCAGCGACGATGCGTCTTCGAACTCTCTCTACCTCTGGAATCGGCGGTTTCGCCATTCCGATGACGATGTACGAGAGTAGTGAACACGATTGGAAGGAAGGTTATGCAACTTGGAACACGACCGATAGCGTGACCCCTTGGAACGCCCCAGGAGCCAGTGGAAATGAGCGTGTGCAAGCACTCGACACCACCGATATCGCTGCCGACAACACCTGGTATGAGTGGAACGTGACTGCAGCCGTTCAAAGTGCAATGCGAACCGATTCTCTCGTTGATTTCATACTAGTTTCGGAGAGTTGGAATGCCGTTTCGTTCTACGATCGAGGTAGCAGTTCGATGCCCGAACTGGTCATCGTCTACACCAACGGCTCGAATGCCGCGCCCAATGTACCAATCGATATGGCACCTGGAAACGGTGATTGGATTCTCAGTGGCGACTACACCTTCGCTGTGGATCAAACTCCAACCCTCTCTTGGAATGAAACAGGTGCAACAGCAGCCAATGCATGGCAAGTACAAGTCGATGGAGGCAACAGTTTCAGTTCCAGTGCTCTGCTCACCTTCTCATCGTGGATTGACACGAGTTCCTTCAGTGGTACATCGTTCACATTCGCAAATGACCTCAGCGCTGGTGAGGAATTCTACTGGCGTGCCCGCGGTATCTCAGCGAGCGGCCAAATTGGTTTGTGGACTGCAGGCACCAGTTTTGTGATTCCCGACCTTGATGTAACTCAGATTGATTCTTCGACCTATCAAGTGGACATGGGCCATGGTGACATCCTATCGGATGGAAGTATGCCTCTGTTCACAGACACCTGGATTTCTTGGACATCCACTGCCTACAATGACACCCATGCGGATGAAGACACACTCTTCATCTCAGGTTGGTCTAGTGCGTTGATTGAAATCCCAATTGATGGCCCGGGAGCATTGCCTCATCCCACTGGCGCACGATTAGTAGGTGCATCCCTCGATTTCCATGTATCCACGAACAATTCAAGCACACCCAATATTGCAATTCATGAGACCCTGAAGGATTGGGACGCACAGGCAACAGGTCGAACCTATGATGGTTCGACGAATTGGAGTTCATTGGGCGGTTATGGCCTCATGGATCGTTCTGATTGGGTTGATATCGCGTTCCAACCGGCTTCCAGTAGCCGAATGAACATGGACATCACCGAGATTGTTCAAGCTGCGATTGCTCGTGGCGACGATAGTATCGGTCTGATGTTGAGTGTAGAACAATTCTCTACTGACCAGATTGTTCTGGCGAGCACTGAGACGCAGTTCGATGCGAACGAACCTGAGATTCAACTCAAATGGTCCAGTGGAACTGGGGCCATACCCTCACAAGCCGCAACCATATTGTCACCCGCAAATGGAGATATTCTGTGGGATTTCCCTTCAATGTTAGCCGACGACAACCCCACCGTATCGTGGAGTCACCCCACCATATCCAATATCACGGATTGGCGTATCATCGCTTACAATGCGAATGATGGTCCATGGGGTGGCGTGGAAGTATATGATAGTCGAACCTGCACCACCTGCAGTTTTGATATGTCAAATCTGACGATGTCCGATCCGACCAATATCTTAGATCAAGATGAACGATATTCATGGCTGATTCAGCCAATTCAAGATGGAATGTATGGTCCACGTTCTGCGGTTGAAGACTTCATTGTACCCAATGACATCGGTGATGCGGTGAACAGTACCGATTACTGGATTGGATTGATGAATGGAAATGCATACTCTACGACGGGAATCTATGATGTTGCACAGGGTGCATACATGGATTCCTGTAACCCGAATTCAGCATACGGAAACACTGCAAATAACTTGAACATCGGTGCCTCTAATGGTGGCCCCGCGTGTACGAATGCAGGACACGAATCTCGTTCATTATTGAGATTCGATGTATCCAACGTACCCCTCATGGACAACAATCCATGGCAGGTCCTCGAGGCCCATGTTGAAATGTATCGAATCGGTGGTTCCAGCAGCTACAATACCGGTGTTTCAGTCTCCAATGTACACTGTTCTTGGGTTGAAGGCAGCGTCACTTGGAATTCTTGTGCAACCAACAACTCATGGCAGACCCCGGGTGCGAATGGTGCAAACGATGCAGATATGCCCATCAGTACAACCGATGTTACCA
Organism: Candidatus Poseidoniales archaeon; assembly: GCA_028821675.1. Taxonomy (GTDB): domain Archaea; phylum Thermoplasmatota; class Poseidoniia; order Poseidoniales; family Thalassarchaeaceae; genus MGIIb-P. The sequence continues at coordinate 2,108 of JAPKFG010000023.1, read as the reverse complement.
GCAATGGCTGGTATTCGTGGAATGTCACACACCTGATGCAATATGCGCGTAGCAGCGGTTCAGATATGCTGAATCTTTTGTTTGCCTCCGAAGATTCCAACCTCTTTGCTCGACATTCATTCATCCAAGAGGATGCGATGGGTGTCTATCAGTCGTTCAGGCCGGTGCTCAACATCACCTATCGTGCAGGCACGCAATCAATGACTACAGCACCTTCTTGGGATCCTGTGATGACAGCCAACAGTCCATTCACCGCTTGGGATTCTAGTGCATTGAGACCGTCCGCACCGGACCCCCTCTCCAGCATATGGACTCATCCTTCCTCCAGTACAATTGATGCTTGGCAGGTTCAATATGCGGCCAACAATCGATTCACGGAAGACACATTTTTGATTGATTCAAGTGATTCATCAACATGGGGCAACATCACATTCGATTTATCGAATCTCTCAATGAACATCCCTTCGGCTGAGGTTGAGGGGGATAATTGGCACCATCTGCGAATTCGGGCCATTCAAGATGGCGTCTACAGCAATTGGTCTGCCCCATTCCAAGTTCGTGTTCCTGAAGAGCAAGGCAGCGATGATGGTGCTGGAAATTACACCGTGACAATGCAGCGTGGTGCTGTGTTCGAAGACACCGGACTCCTGCCAACCATGCCGGATTCGTATGTGGCATCCAATACGTTTGGACAAACAACGAATTACGGGTCATCGGCAACCATTGCCGTTGGGATGGATCCGTCAGACTCTGCGCACGATGCAGTCGGTTTGATCTCCATTGATTTGGCCGAATATCCCTATCCAGCCACAATGTTGCCAACTGCGGTCACATTGTCGATGTATGTCGCCAGTGTATCCGGTACAGGTGCACACAGTATCGCCATACACGATTGTAGTGGTTTCACCGAATCGACAGTTACTTGGAACAATTACAATCCAAACACACAGTGTAACTCGACCGTTGCATCTTCAATGACTTCGGTCACATCAGTTGCAGGCGTATGGTATGAATGGGATGTCACCGGTATCGCACGCTCTGCATGGGCGGGCAACGGTGTGATGAACATGGGATTACAGACGGGTTGGGCTGGAACAGTTTACTTCAATTCAGCCGATGGATCCTCCCAATTCGCCCCTAAACTTGAGATTGAATATGTTGACAATCCAAACAATGCTTCATCGCCAGCACAAGTGACACTCATCTCACCAGAGCAATTGGAAGTCGTCTACAGTGTTGGCCAATACACATTGGGCATCGAGCCACGACCAATATTGATTTGGGACTCACTAGCAGATGCGACTGGATACGTGTTGCTTCTATCCAATGCAAGTGGCACCCAGACCTACAAGTCGTGGAATTCAAACAGCAATTCTGGATTCAATACCTGTAGCTCCAGCACCTGCACATGGACTCCTGGTTTTGATTTGGCTACTGGCGAAATCTACACATGGTCCGTACAGGCACTCAACAGTTCTGTCCCCGGTCCACGTTCTGTCCCTTGGACATTCGGAATCGGCGATCCAACCATCACTTTTGAGGGGAATCACGTTTACAGCGTTGAAATCCAAGAGGGATCCGACGTCGATGCACTAGGTCATGTGCCGATTTGGGACACTTACATGAGTGAAGGTGCTGTTGATACGGCTCACGGTGCAGACGATACTTTGCACATTGGAACGGGTTGTGATTCATTAGCAACCAACCGTTGTTACGGATTGTATCAAATCGATATGGGACAGATGGCCCCACTGGGTCAGTTACCGGTCAACACACATTCCGCACTATTGTCAATCTATTCTGATGGTATCAGTCAATTTGCAGCTGCGAATTATCTGGACCTGACCGCTTATGCACTCATCAATCCGAATTATGAGGAGGGTGGTGCGACTTGGAATTCCGCTGCAACTGGTGCGAACTGGTCTGCCTACGGTCTACAGTCGGGTACTGATTACATTGCAACACCTTTGGACACTGTTCGAGTTTACAGCAACTTTGTCGGTGGCTGGCTTCACTTCGATGTCGGCGGTGCGATGACGACCATGAATGGTACGGTATCCATCGTCATCATGGGTGTAGCGAACGCCGGTCACATGCTCATCGATGTC
>JAPKFG010000103.1 GCA_028821675.1 Candidatus Poseidoniales archaeon | reverse complement strand
CCTGAACCAGATGTTCCATTGCCATCGATGGTGAATTCAGCCCAAGCACCACGGTAATTCACGTAAACATCCATGTCCATGGTATCAGTGAATCCCTGATTGTCCGTCACAGTCAACCGAATCTCGTATTCGCCAGGCCAGACGTTGGTCCACTCTGCATTCTCACCGGTCTTATCGACGTCGTTGGCCGGGTCTCCATCGCCATCACTGTCGTCATTGATGTCAATATCCCATTTGTAATCGGTCAGATATGAACTAGAATCGCCAGCTGAGGATTCGGAACCATCCAACTGAATGGTGGTCGTTGTATCGACCACATCATCGCTGGTGTCCATCTCCTCTTCGCAAATCCACGCGAGAATCATGTTGCCAGCCGGTGGGTCTTCGCCGGTGCAGTCGTTGTCCTTGTACTGGTCAATTGACGCGGTAGGTAGTGCAGCGTCTGCAGGAGCAACGACGACATTCTTTTCTTCACAAATTTCGAAATCCGTCGAACTCACACAAAGTTTGGCCTTGAACGTGCCCTGGGCGTTGTAGACGTGATTGGCACTCATACCACTGGCTGTATCGCCATCACCGAACTGCCAATTGAAGGAGAGTGGATCGCCATCTGAATCAGAAGAGCCAGTAGCATCGAAACTCACGGAATCCCCAACCTTGACAGTGCCCGAAGGTGAAACTGTCATCGTTACTGTAGGAGGTGCATCGCTGGAGAATGTTTCAAGGCATCCTGCCAGCGCAGTGGCCAGAAAAAGAGTGGAAACCAGCAGCACGGTGACGCGTCGCATGGATGGAAGGGGGCGTTCGTCCATCATCAACCATTCGCTAAGATGGACGCCTACGGCGTCAGAAGAAATCGAAGGTCTGTTGACGACTTCCAAGGAGTAAATCCTTCTTCGTCCAACCATACACTTCTGTGATGCGACCCATGGCTCTGGCAAGACGTTCAGCGTAGAATGACCAATCGGGTACTGGAGGCGGATCACCGGTCTCTGTGACTAACCATGGTTCAACGGTTTGACGACCATCCTCACCCTTAGCAGCCGTGACGATGTAACTGACCTTCATTCCAGGAGTGAAGGGCAGTCCACGGGCGATGCGCTTCTTCGCCGCTTGCACATAGGGTAATCCGTCTGGATTAGAATAGACTGAGAAATCCACGGTTCCATCCTTCAGAACCTTGCCCTTGCATGAACGACTGAGTATGAGATCGGCCACATCGGCCTCGCCGGCTTTCACCGAACGGATTAGGTTGATGACGTGCTTGTAGGCGCCTTCTTCGTCACCGTCTAAGATTCGTTCAAAGGTACCCATCATCGTCGTATTTAGGAGATCGAACGAATCAGTTCGCCTAACCTCATATCCACGAATCAATAATTCCTCTTCGGGCCAAACGACACGACCAACATAGCGCTTCTTGGCACCATGACTGAAGAAAACGGAGAGACCTTTCTCAAATTCGAGTTCAGCACCCTCTTTGGTGAATCGGTTGGCTAATTCATGGCCGAAGGCGACCAATGCATCCTTCCCTTCTTCTGGTGATGATACAAAGATTGAATCGGTATCTGAATAAACCACTGGGTGGCCTTCTTCATCAAGTGTATTGATGATTTTTTTGATGTTGAAACGTGCCCAAGCGGTGATGGCTGAACCAATGTCTGGATGTGTGAATCGATAGAATGCAGATGCGAATACACCATAGAAAGTGTTCATCAAAATCTTCACTGCGTACTGCATCTGGTCGTGGAAGAGGCGTTCGGATTCATCAGTTACACTCTTCATCATCGCTTTGTGATGATCGCGTTGCGTCATCAAATCCTCAAGCAGACGGGGTACAAGTCCTTCGCGAACCTCCTTTTTGAGAAATTTTGTTCCACTTGGAGATTGATTCACTTCAGTCGACGTGTCATCGTTGTCAACGCGTGTCGTATGGCAGATGTTGTTTGAGATCATGATGGAGGGGTACATCGACTTGAAATCGAGTACGGCGACCCATGGATATCGACCACCTGTGACTTCATGCACATAACCTCCAGTAATCGCATCGGACTTGGCGCCACGTCGGGTCGTGGGTACGGCAACGTTCTCTCGGTCAGCCAATCGGATGACTAGACTGTCTAACCATTGACTGGTTGAACCGCCGATGGATGTTTCCAACGGGACTTTACCCACCGCGGCCAAGGCCTCTTTGCGTACGGTTGCGGAAATTGCATTGAGAATCTCGATAGGTAACAGGGCGTCCTGTGCACAGTACTCGAGGACAACATCTGGGCGGGCTGCCCATTCCTCATCCATTCGACTGGCATCGACGTCCATCTTGCGCAGTTCCTCACGGTCAGGAAACAACAATTCGGAGACGAATTTCAGGGTTTCACGCTTGGGCCTTAGCGTCATGCGTGCCTCCCACCAAGCATCCATCACACATCGACCAGTCAGGGTCCATTTGCGATTTTGTTGACGATTGGCCATGATGGGTGGGCCGCGCCTTCCGCCCCCCTTACAGGCACCTTCTGTAATCGGGATCCGACCCCATCCTGCAAGAATTGCACGTGACAACCTGTCGTTGCCATCCTCAAGCGCTTCCATTCTCTCCTTGATTCTGGGCAAATCGAAATTGTCGATGTTGTATCCCGTAATGATATCCGGATCACTGTCTCGAACCAGACGGGTCAGGCCCTCCAGCATCTCACGCTCATCGCCCCTGAAGGTGTGTGTCTCACTCTTTCCATTCTGTTCAATGACAGCTGCTGCACACAAGATGTGGCCAGATTCGATGCTGGTCTCTAAATCGAAGGAGAAGGTGACGAATGGGGCGGCGAATGCATCGATTGCCCGTAAATCTTCAATCGTGCAGCGAGCCACTTGATCTGTGGGGTACAGACCACGACCGCCGGCGTCTCGAATCGCATCACCATCACTGGGGAGCAATTCACCCTTCCATGCAATGTGTGGACCCAAATCGAGATCCAGTAATAGGCGCTGTTGGAATAAGATATCTGCACTGGTAACTTTCCAATTCGTTTTCAACGCCTCTCGGATTTTTGGAACATTGTACGGCTGACGAACCTCGACCTTCCAATGCGGCTTGGTTCCTTTGTCAGTCCATTTGTCAACGGGGTCATGAATCAATGTGACATCCTTCACCTTGCGGACCTTGTCCAATCGCTCTTCGATGTCATCAGGTAAATCGGGTGAACTACCACGTACGGCAATCTCGAAAAAGGGTCGCAAGCCATGAACCAGTAGCAGCGTAGAATGCCCCTCACGTGCGCGCAACCAGAGTTCAACCACAGTTTGGGATCCAAAACTCTGGTAGGAAGCCGCGACGATACAGGCCTCCTCTTCGGCGGACATGAACCGTGTTGACCGTGGGTGTCTTTGAATTCTATGGATGTAGCCCGCCCATATTCAAACTGAGAAATGGCAGGCGGAATGGTTGAGAACCACCCCTTGCGTTGACGGTCCGACCTGAAACGGGTAAGTGGGAGGAAATTTCGATGGAGGAGCAAATTGACTGGGACGCGCTGACGTTCTCCTTCACACCAACCGACATCATGTATGAGGCCAAATGCAAACTCGGAGAAGAGTGGCAAACTGGCGAAATGATGCCATATGGAGATATCACAATCTCACCCGCAGCAGGTGTGCTGAACTATGGCCAAGGCCTGTTCGAGGGAATGAAAGCACAACGCAGTGTAAACGGCGGTATTGTACTGTTCCGTCCCGAACGGAATGCCGCTCGTCTCATCAACGGGGCCAAACGCCTAGGCATGCCACCTGTACCCGAAGAAATGTTTCTGGATGCGGTCGAGAAGGTTGTAGCAGCAAATGCTCGCTGGGTTCCTCCCACTGGCAAGGGCGCTCTCTACGTACGACCAGTTTTGTGGGGAACCGGACCCATTCTCGGTGTATCTCCGGCACCTGAGTACACTTTCATGGTCTACGTATGTCCGGTGGGTCCATACTTCAAGGGTGGAATGCATCCGATTTCACTGAAAGTCAGTGATGAATTTCACAGAGCTTGTCCGGGTGGATCTGGAGGAGTCAAGGCGATTGGCAACTATGCGCCAGGCATGATGCCCTCAAAGGGTGCCAAGAAAGAGGGCTTTGCTGAGATTATCTATCTAGATGCTGTCGAGCATCGCTACATTGAGGAGGTCGGTGCTGCTAATTTCTTCTGTGTCAAGGATGGCATTGTCTACACACCCGAACTGACAGGAACCATTCTGCCAGGAATCACACGGGCATCAATCATCGATCTGGCTCGCAGCAAGGGTTACGAAGTCCGGGAAGAGAAGGTAGAAATCGAGTTTGTTCTGCAGGCTGATGAGTGCTTTTGTGCAGGCACTGCTGCTGTAATTAGTCCGATTGGAGCCATCTGTCAGGGAGA
>JAPKFG010000022.1 GCA_028821675.1 Candidatus Poseidoniales archaeon | reverse complement strand
TCCTCGACGAAGTGCAGACTACCCATGCCCCCACTTTCTGGGCTGCTGCTGCCCTGCCATTCTTCGTAGTCCCACCATGCTAATTTCCAGGTGTGCATCGGCTTACCATTCCATTGTGAGAAGGTTCGCGCTAGTTCGAGCAGAGCACCGGATCCCGTCCCGTCATCGTAGGCTCCACTGCTGCTACAGGTCGGGTAGGTTGTACCTATCAGCGGTGGAGGAGAGTAACAGATGGCATCGTGATGAGCCCCGATGACCATCCAATCATCCTCCAGAGTACCGTTGATGGTGACGACGATGTTCTCGCAGTTCTCACACATCTGAGTCGTGAACGGTTGCCGTTCAACATCGTAACCCATCGATTCGAGTTCACTGGCAATCCAATTGCGTGCATTTTCGTTTGCTGATGTATCGATTCTGCGATAACCAAATTGTGTCATGGATACCATGTTGTCGTAGGCAGCACTTCCTTCAGGCCAGGCTGGAGGATCGTCAATCTGGACTTCGGTGTACTCGATTTCACCGGGCAATCCAGTGACGATTAGGATGATGAGTACGAACAACGCAGTACGCTGTGTTCGCCGAGACATCGTCAGATGACGTGCGGTTCCCATCCTTGAGGCTTCGCCTCAAGCGCGCGCTCGTGCGAGGGTGAACCTGAAGGTCGAGCACTTCTTGGCAACGATATGGGCGACTGGGATGTACCTGAGTCACGAACACAACCGGTGAATCGGGGCGATTCTCTCAGGGAAGAGATGCAATCTCCCATCGACTCTCGAATCGCTGCATGGTGGCTCACCCAAGCGTCTTGGATGGTCCGATTCCAAGATGGCCCCCTCATCCTCATCGACCCGTGGTGGCGGGACCTTTTCGCTGGTGATAGATGGGGTAAACTTCTCGGGGAATTTCCACTTGAACCCGAACAACATCCTGAGCCGGACCTTGTCCTCTGTACCCACTGGCATGATGATCACATTTGCCCAGTCTCAATTCCCCGCCTAGCCACTCATTTCCCCACATTGAGATTTGTTGTTCCAAACCGCTCGGTTGACCTTCTTACAGGTTGGGGAATTGCTGAAGATCGTATCATTCCTATGATGGGTTCTGATTCCACTCAAATCGATGATATTCGTGTTCACGCAGTTCCAGCAGCGCACGAAGAACTAGACATCACTTCTGAAGGGGCTTGGTATCTTGGTTATGTTCTGCAATACGGGGGTTCTACAGTTCTTCACATGGGTGACAGCCGACCTTATCCCGGTTGGCACGAAGCCTTCCAACAGGTTTCCAATTCCTACGATTTGGTATTTGCTTGCATCAATGGAAATGACAATCTTCGACACGATGAAGCTGTCGATCTAGCCCTCGCTTTGAACCCCAGATTGATTGTTCCTATGCACTATGGAATGGACCCCGGTAATACGGTTGACCCTCAAATATTCGTTGATGATATTCTCGAAAGGGTTCCAAATCAATCGTATGTCATCCCTGAGCCCGGGGGCCGAATACTCATCGGTTGAATATGGATTGAGCATATTCGTACCCTACAGTTAGGCCCACATCAATGTATGTCGTTTTTACAAAAGATGCACTGAGAATTTGTTCAGCTGCCAATCTTCGTAATGCTTCCACTTCGTTGTCTTTAGCAACGTTCCAGAATGCTTCGGTCCAGATGGCTCGGCCCGTGATGCGAATCTCACCCAATGGAAAGGGCCGATCAGGATGTTTATTCGAGATCCCAAGGATTCTATTCCCCTCAATTTCAGTTACCCGACCGGTGTCACAGAGGTGTTCAACCCATGGTGAAGCCGCTTCGACCACGGCTAGCCGTGTCGAACCATCGAATTCGTTGCAGAGAATCATCGACGGGTTCGTATCAGTGAATAGAACATCGGGAAGAGCCACAAGACAGGGTGAACCGGCTGTTAGACTTCTTGCACATCGTACAGCATCGACCAACCCATTCGGTTGCATCTGATGAACGATTTTAACGCCCCTATCTTCTAATGCAGTATCGATTGCTGGCTTATTCAGCGAGGAAATTACAATAATTTGTTCGATTCCGGCATCTTCGACCTCTCGAATGGTTCTTTCAAGCATAGTCAAACCTCCAATCTCAATCAGTTCCTTACAGCCCAGTACGGCGTTTTCAGACATTCTAGTGCCAAGCCCGGCTGCTGGGATGACGGCCCAGTTCACATCCTGCTCTTCCGCCATGCAACCCGCTCAAGGTTTAGGGAAATAAGATACCCCTGCACCAACGTGGAGTCCCCATGCGACGGGGTGCTGAGGCCATCTTTTGTTCCATTCCTGCAAGGATTGGCCTCCTCGGCAACCCTTCTGATGGATACAATGGTCAGTGTATTTCATCTCTCGCGAGAAATTGGAGGGCAAGGTGTGTACTCACGCCACATGAAAACCGCTGGGATTTCTCTCTCACCATCATTTGTGGCGGTGAGACACTGGAATACAAATCGCTAGCAGATATGGCTGAAAACCAGCCCGACCTTTCTGAAGATGGAATCTCTCGCCTCGTTTTGGGTGCACTGATTCATTTTCAAGAGGACTGTGTTACCAGTGGCTTGGCGATCGAAGCGAGTGGATTCAAACTGGAACTCGAAACCGATATTCCGCGACAGGTGGGTCTTGCAGGATCCTCTGCGGCGATTACAGCCGTCATCCGTAGTCTGTTGACACATCATGGCTTGGGTACGGCTTTGCCACCCCATGCTGTTGCCGACATGGTTCTGAAGGTCGAGACGGATCGATTGGGTATCCATGGTGGCCTCCAAGACCGTCTTCCACAAGCCTACAATCGCATGTTACACATGGATTTCCGCGAAGAACTGATGGTTCGCAGAGGCTGGGGCGCATATTCACATATGGACGAATCGCTATTGCCCAAGATGTGGTTGGCATACGGTGGGAAAGGAGAGGAATCGGGTAAGGTTCACGCAGATCTCCCCGGGCGCTGGGCTGAACAAGACCCAATCATGGTTCGTGTCATCAATGAACTTGCTTGGTGTGCCCATCGTGGCAAGGAAGCTCTCGTTTCTGGTGATATGGTTGCCCTCTCGACTGAAATTAATCGAAATTTCGATTTGCGAACCGAACTCTTCGGTGAAGAGGCACTCGGTGAGAATCTAGAGATGGTTCGTTTGGCCCGCAATCTTGGTTCCTGTGCGAAACAGCCAGGCTCTGGAGGTGCTATCATCGGCCTAATTCCAGACGACGAATTCATGGAGCGCGCGGCCCCGGCCTTTGCTGAGCATGGCTGGGACTTGGTGGCTCTGGAGATGTAGGGATGTCCGACAATCGGATGCGCATTGCCTATGTCCACGATTCACCATTACACACAACCCTCGCTACTGATTATCGCGATCCGGCACAATTGTCTAATCTGGGATTCACAGATGTCGTCATCTCAGATCAGATGAGTGGATGTTTGTACAGCATCAACCAGGAATTGATTGAGAGGGTCGATACAGCAATCGATGCGGGATTGGACGTATGGCTCATGGATGATTTGTTCACTTTACCCTCAGATTCTGATGCGGGGTGCCCCGGTCTCCAAGAGAGTTGGGACATAACTGCTCAAGCGATTCGAGATGTCATTGAATCAGTTCCTCAGATTCGTGGCCTTGTCTTCCGATATGGAGAAACCTTTGACAGCTCGGATTCTACTTTGAAGAGAGTCGATTTGTTACGATGTGAATGCATTCATTGCTCGTCCATGGACGGCCTCACACGCCGTCGTAAGGTGATTGAACTGCTAGAATCTGTGGTCTGTAGGGAGATGGGCAAGCGCTGTATTCTGCGTCTATGGGATCTTTCCGAAGAGGGGGTTCATGCGAATCGAATGCTACAGGAAAAAGTACTCACAAAATGGGCAGGTGATCCTCGATTCTTCGTTTCTGTCAAACATACCTTGACCGATTATTGGCGACATCAGCCCTGGAATCCTTCTATTTCTGAGGGTGGCCCTGCTCGATTGATTGAATTTCAATGCGAACGTGAATACGAATTCATTGGCATGGTTCCCAATTGGTTGGGCCCAGAGTGGAGCCAAGGTCCAATCGAGTGCGGTGAACGCGGGTGGACGGGTCTTGCCAATGTTCGACCTCAGGATTGGGCTGGAAGTTGGATAATTCCAATCGGAGGGGGCTGGTCTAGTCGTCATGCTTCAAGCGAACTATGGGCGGACATGAATTTACACACCGCCTTGTCATTGACCACAAATCCTGATCGTGATGCTGGTGAGATTCTCACTGAATGGTTGGAGCTAAATGAATTACCAATAGAATCTCAATCTCTATTTGAGAAAAGTTCTGATTTAGTTCTTCGACTTCGCTATTTCGATGTATGGCGAATCATTGCTAATCAGTATTGGATGCCTTCCGAGAATTGGTTTCGAGATGACAACTTCGTTCCCGGTGCTTGTGCTAAGATTGCCAATACAGTTGTAGAACAAGGCATGGCGGATATTTTGCTATCAGAGCGAGCATTGGCCACTGCAATGGCGCGCAGTCATCTTATGGAAGCGGAAGCATTGCCAGAATGCAAGCACACTGAATTCATCCTGTCTTCCTATCGTTGGGCCCTTCATTTTGCGGAATGGACAGAACAGACGTGGACTCAATTGCTTGAGAGTGCACCACTTAACCGTGCAGAATGCAAATCTCTCCTCCTTCACCGCCTCAAGGAAGATTCGATGGTGCCGCTATCGGTGATGGATTAAGGCATAGACCACTTCCCCGTAGCATGGAGCGCCGCCTGTTTGCTCGTCTCTGGGAAGAGGTCGACTTTGACGACCATCCCCTCGCTGGTGGCCATGGCCCTGAACCCGAAGGTAATCTCACCATCACATCAACTCCGAACCGAATCCGATTGGAAGATGCCCGTATTTCGTTCATCCTCGGGGCTGGAGAGGATGCAGATTCAATTCATCGTTGGACCACCTGTAGCACGCAGATGAACGATGGACCCGAGCGGATGGGGGTTCATCGTTGGTCCATTTCACCAGATTGTATGCCCACTGAATTGTCCGATTGGGTCTGTCAGCGAATTGGAGAGCCAATTTCACACGAAGGTGAATCTGTGGAGGGACACCGCGAATTGCTGGAACAGATTCAAACCCGTCTGTCTCCGATGTTGCCAGGATGGACGTGGCACCTTGAAATTGACAACAAACCGGATCGAATGGGTTGGTATGTGCGCGCTCCTAATGCATGGTGCAGTTTGTTCACGATTTTCGTTGGATTGGGGTGGAATGAATCAATCACTAAACGTGGATTTCTTCTGTTCGAACGAGCCCCTCCTGGTGAACTTGACAGGACCGATGAAGAAGATCCCAATCGTCTCGACGGTCTTCGCACGGTCGCCTTGTGCAATGCTTCGCGAGGCGCCCTCTCCCATCTTGCGGACAATATGATGTGGGCGGCCGAACCACATCCATTCAGTTTGGAAATGCCCGGTTCTGTTGAATTATGGCCGCCGTCTATGGGCCGATGGCCATTGTTGCATGGCCGTTCAGAATCAAGCGAGGATGTCGTCGAATGGGCGGCGACAATAGTCGAAACACTCCAACCCGCAATTTCGACACTTTCGGCAACGATTGAAGGGCTCAGTTGGCATTAATGACAAGACCTTCGTCATCGTAATCCCAGTCCAGAACGTCCCATCCTGCTGCCTCACATGCAGTGATGACCGCCTGCTGTCGTTGGTGGCCAACCAGAAGAGCCACACATCCTCCGCCTCCGGCTCCCAATGCTTTCCAAGCGACGACATCTTTAGATTCAAGAAGTGGATTGACCACTTCACGGAACGGTTCATGAAGTGCTGGGTCAAGCGCATCCACACCCTTGCAGATATCTTGCAGAGATTCGACGACGATATCACGTCGGTCCTGTGAAAGTCCCTGTGACATCTTGCGCGCCGCCATTCGAATGGTCATCAATCCCTCAATCACGCCTTCATCCTGTGCAGCATACTTCTCCCAGATGACATCGTGGAGGTCACCGCTGACATGTGGGATGCCAGTGTTGGCCACAATCAGATGTTTTTGCAACCAAAATCGTGCGCTGCGTGGAGGGTCGAAGGGCATCTCTTCGACCGTGTCACCAATGAAAATGAGATGATTGAATCCACCATGTTTGGATGCCCATTGGTCCTGTCTTCCACCCGTATTACCAAGCAGTGCTTCGAATTGGTAAGCGGCTTCTTCGGCGTTATCTGCTCCATTAATCGCAGCCATCAAAGCGACATTGATTGCACCTGTTGTGCCTAGCCCTGAACCGACCGGTGCGTCACATCGATAGTTGACCGACAGGCGTCCATCGTCATCAATTTCCAGTGAGGCATGTGCATGGATGTTGATTGCAACATTGACAACCTCGCCGCCGACATCAAACGTGTATGGCGGGACATCCGTCCAACCTCCCGCTAGGTCGAGGCGCACCGGGGCACGAGCTTCCACACGCTTCATCTGACCCACCGAAGGCAATCGCTCCCTTCATTCCTCCGACAGATGCGCGATGGCATCCTCAATGATTGCTCTGGATCGCTGGAGAATCATCCTGCGCCATTTCATTGAACGAGGATTGAATGCATTCAGCATATCCCGTCGCTCTCTGCTCTGCAACAGTCGGAGAGGAGGTTTGCCACTCCATTGAGTCGCCCGATTCTCTGCCCGAGCCAGTTTGAGCAGTGGGATCGGCTTGATGGTGCCGAATTCCTGAGTGATACTTGTCCATACTTTGTCTGGGAATCTAGCTTCGATGCCTGCCTGAATCCCGCCTCGAATTTTGTAGGCTACGCCTTTTTCTGGATCTAATGGCTGAATTCGTTTCCCGTAACATTCCTTCAATCCCGCTTCATCAGCACCTTCGGCGACCAAAAGTGAATCCACTCCAAAAGGCCCTAATCCTGTATGAAAATCAATCCAGACGATTTGTTCTGCATTTGTCAGCCTTCGTTCACACCAATCGATGAAGTTCTGACTGGATTCAGCCAGTTTTGAGCCACCAAATTGCAATGAGGTTGGCCGCGTGTATTGCCCCTCTTGCACTGCTTGCTTGGCATTGGTAAAACCCAATCTAAATGCGTGCCATGCGGCTTTAATCGAGTAGTATTCTCTACTTTTTTTCATGCCCTTTGGATTCAATAGATGATCCAATCGTGCATAATTCTCTGGCTCACCCTCGTAGACCTCACCAGGGGGTAAGAAATTTCGATTCAGATCTGCATTGTCCTCGTTGACTCTGCGCAACCATGCCATCCCCCATGGATTGATGATGTGAGCAAAGATGATGGCACAGTCATCAGGCAATTTCAACTCGCGCGCCTTAATCCCGTCCATAATCCACATCGCGGCTGCAGAACCCGGGAATCCTTCGACACCGTGAACCCCAGAGGTATGGAGAATCAATTTCGAAGCATCGGATGGCCCAATCCAAACAACATCTGTAGACAGTGTCTCTTCGTGAGGTCCTTTTTCTGAGATTGCCATCGTTTCAACATCTAGTTCCATTTTTTCGGCCCTGTCCAGCAATCGCTGTCTCGCGGTCACATATTCGGTCGCAAAGCAACGTTGAATGTCAGCCTCTTCCGGCATAACAGCCCTCAGTTAAAGCGCCATGTGCCAATCTTCTTGCCATTGAGTTTTGCAGGCCAACCGGATTTAGAGATTCGCGGTTTTGTTGTTTCATTTTCAAGTAGATCACAACCGCGAACATTGAACAGCGGCAGGTCTGTTTCGATTCTTCCTTCCCACACCTCATCTGTGGGATTGTAGAGTCTGATTACGGTTCCATTGCCATCTGCTGCTGGTTTCAGGCATGCGATGATTGGCATTGGACCGGTGCCCACCAGCCGAATTGGTTGCAGGCGTTGACCACGGGCACCATCGGTACAGACTTCATCAAATTCACCATCGAGTTGTGGCTTTGGCAGGGCCGAGATTAAACTTGCTTGACAAGCATAGGTTTCTGCAATCTGATGAATTCCTGTTTCTGCCCACGAATCATCGTAGGACATGATTCCCCATCTAGTGCAATGTGCACCTTTGCATTGCGCTCCCGGTGCTTCAAAGACTGGTCCAGCACGATTTCTTCGGCTTGCGAACCCATCTCTACTGAGATGTCCCGTTGCGCGCAACAATGTCACCGCGAGGGTTGTTCCCTCTTCCCCAGTCATAGCTTCGTATTCATTAGAGCCCGGGCAGAACAGCGCCACACCACCACTGCTCTCTTCCGTCATCAACAGGTCACTGAAGTGGTGAGTTGGGACATGTGGCTGTTCCCAGCCGGGGTGATGAGGCCAATTGGCAGGGCGTTCAATCACATCGAAAGCCCCTCCTGCAAATACATTCTTTGCATCAACTCCGGTTGGAACGTGCATTCTCAAGCGATGATCTTCACTGGTATTGTTGACCCAAGTTTCGACTTCGACTAGAGCATGACCGCTTCGCAAAGTGATGTAGTGATCAATGGTGTTCCATTCCACTTCTTCGCTGCGCTTCTGTGTCGCATTATCGAACCGTGCGGGCAAAGCCCAAGCGATGTGAAGGCGAACTGTGGCCGTCCAGTCATCTTGTTGTTCAATTGTGAGATACACCTCTCGATTAGCCTCGTCCGTGTCAGCAAACCGAGAGTCCGTAGCCAAAACGCGCTCGGGCATCTTGGACCCCCGCCCCTCAGCCTGTGGTACCGGGTGTCCACCTGCTGACCAATCGTAGGAATCTCCCGCATCCTCTGAATCTTCGAGTCGACCCGCACCCAAGATGTGGCGTCCCGTTCCATGATCCATGATGTCGAATCTTCCATCTGCTCGGAACAGAACTCTGACCAATCCATTGTCCATCCAGTCGGTGCGACCGAATTCCCCGCCGATATTGACTGGTTCTCCGGGCAAATTTGTGGTGCCTCGTCCAGGCAATATATGAGCTACAGAAAGTCCAGGTGGAAGACGATGAACATGAATGCGTCCAATGATTCGAGGTAATTCCACATTGGCGACCCGGTCGTCGTGAACGTGCAAATCCCAAGACTTGGGTGTAATCTCCAGTCCTGACGTCTGAATCATACAGTCTCCTGAAGGTGCAGCCATCAGAATTTTGACGGGCAAGCCATGGTCTAGCCAACAGCGGAATTTCGGTACAGCGAGATCAATCATCAATGATCCGGACCAAGCCTTAGTGAGTGGATTGTGTAACAATATCGGCACTGCATCTCGGTCCTCATGACTGAGATCCATGTGTCCTCGTAATTCCATTCGCACATCTTCTTCAAGCATCGCACTCACTTGCTGCGCGTGCTTGAAGCGAACCTCCATGTCCTCGTGTGTATCATCAACGCTGCATCCACAGATGTCATCATGCGGATGATTTCGTAGGACCTCTCTCCACGCAAGATCAAGCCGCTCACCCCGGAATCGCCCACCATGCGCGCATGAAATAGCGCTTAGTTGCTCGACACGGTCCCGAAGGACTCGCATCGTCTGGTCATTGGCTCGTTTGAGATACAATCGTGCGCTGAACACCCCGGATAGGATATTACGATCCCAACCCGAGTGCAATTCACCTTGATATCGAAAAATCTTCTTCTTGCCCAGCCAACCCTTCAGTGCCTCGATATAGGAGGGGAAGGAAGAATGTTCGAATTTTATTTGTCCGTTGAATTTCTGACTGGCCTTTCCAATCAACATCGGCAATGTGGGTTGGGGATGAGTATGGTCACTCCCTTGTCCAAACAGCAAGACATCGGGTTTCCATCCAATGGACTCATGTTTGTCCAGTAGGCGTTGCATGCGTCCCATCGCCGTATCGATATCGACATCTAGTCCATCCTTTCTGTCGAGGGGACGGTCTTCAAATCCCCAAGCCATTAGATTGGGATAATCGGGGATTTGTTGAACAGCAAGAACCTTGGATTTTCCATCGCTTGCATACCAATTGAACACACCTCCAGCTTCTTGAATCCACGGCCCAGCGCCACGGGTGAATATGAATGAATCTAGGCCCGCTCCGTTTAGAATCGCAGGCAATTGTGCGACGTGGCCAAAGGGATCTGGAACATATCCGACTTCGGAACGTCCACCCCATCGTCGCGCAGTTCGCTCCCCCATCAGGAGGTTGCGAACCAACGCTTCTCCACCGACGATGAATTCGTCTGGGAGAACATACCAAGGGCCGATATTCAGTCGACCCTTTTCAACCAATTTTCGAATTCGTTCTTCATTCTCGGGTTTCACATCCAGATAATCTTCGAGGACAACAGTTTGACCATCCAATTCGAACGAAGGGTACGCTGTTGGATTGTTCTCCATCAAATCCAATAAATCGTCAACTAATTCCACCAGTCTGTAACGATACTTCTGGAAAGGCAGATACCAAGCCCGATCCCAATGTGTGTGGGGGACGATATGACCTTTGAGTGGTGCATCCTTGAGGCGACCAGTATTGGCCTTCTTGAGTTTAGGATAACGACTCCCTTCTGCGGCTTCTTGCGGCAGCGGTTCAATTTCTGGTAGTGGCTCCTCCTCTTCTTCAGCCTCCTCCCACTTGTCGCTGTCTTCAGTTACAGCCACAGCTTCTTCCGCCGCTTCGGTTCTAGCCTCAGCGGCTTCTTGGGCCGCCAATTCCTCTGCGTCTACAATGACCCCCTTTTCCTTCCCGGTCATTCGAGCAAGTGCAGAATCAAATGTCGAATCTTCATCTCGTTCTGTTTGCGCCGGTTCTCTTGTTGGAGGTCCACCGCGCCCAGGGGGTCCTCGTGCAGGAGCCTTCCTTCTATCAGGAGGTCCACGACTCGGTGGTCCTCGTTTCTTTGGTGTTTCTTCAACCGGTTCGGGCTCGGCTTCAGATTCAGGTTCCGGCTCCGGCTCTGGCTCAGAAGTTTGGAATGCGTCGGATGGAGGCCCCTTCATTGGAGGTCCCTTTGTGGGCCCACCAGGGGGCCCAGATGAGGGGCTATTCGGTGGACTACGTCCCGGCGGCCCCCGGGGTGGCCCCCTACTGGATGGAGGTCCACGAGATGGTGGTCCCTTCGGCGAATCCTCTGCTCCCTCGTCATCATCTTCAGATGCATCTGGAGGAGCCATGCTGCCGCAGGGTTTCCGCTCACCTATCAAAGTGATTCTCGAGCAAGGAGAGATTCTAATCTGGCTTCGGCCTCTCCCGTAGGGAGAGTATTCTCTATTTTTGCGCCCGGATATCGGAGCGCTGCAGCCACTCCAATCATCAGTGTCTGGTGGGGCAGATTATGTTCGATGCAGAGGTGTATTGGCCCGAGCAGACGTTCAGTCTTGCCGAGTTTTCTCACCGGGTCTCGCGCGTTCCTCTCAATGGGATCACGGATGGACTCGTCCTGATACTTCGCCAACGCTTGATTGCACCACATTTCTTGTTCGTCTGCTTCGAATCCATATGCGGCAACTAGAGCAGCAGACGACTCTCGTCCTGCCTGCAATGCCAGTTCTGAAATCTTTGGATCATTCGCAGCATCTGCAAGCCATTCGTATCCTAAAAGATGGCCGATGTAGCATACCATCGCATTGACACAGTTGTAGGTGAACAGTTTGCGCGTGAGTTCGCGCTCAAAATCGGTTTTCTTCTCAAATCCCTCAATCGATAATTCTGTTCGCAGGGCTTCCCCATCCAATGGCAGCGTCCAATGGTCCTGAACTTGTACGGTGAGAGGATGTTGATTTACGGTCGGCTCGATACAGGATCTCAGTACCTGTGCTTGAGCAATCCCAAGTCTGGTATTGATGAGTATACTTTCTTCATCGTCAGCTCCATCGAGAAGCGCTTCGCGGACTTCGGCTGCAGGACGCGGGTGATTCTCTGCTAGAATCAGATCGATTTCACCTTCTTGCAACCGTTTGCAGAGGGGTTTGCGAATCTGATGTGCCCAGCGTTTGAGGTGATTCGCCCCCATGGCTGTTAGTATGAGGTCGGCATCAGCGAGGACTTCATCCAGATTGTCATCGAAATGCCAGATGTGTCGTGCCTGCAGGTGTTCATTGGTCTCCTTCATGAGATTGTATACATCCCATCCGTCTTGTTGACGCAATGCATTCACTGTCTCTTCGTGTGAATCAACCAATGAGAAATCCCAACCTGCACGGTTGAGGAGTTGAGCTAGGAAACCGCGACCAACCTTGCCTGCTCCGAAGATGACTGCCACAGACCTTCGATGAGCCAGTTTAGCCACGCCTAGAGCGCTGACCTCTTGGCCAGCCTTGCGAATCGCCCCTCGGGATACCACCAATTGTGAATTCATGGCCCATCCTCCACCAATCCACATTTCTCCAGTTGGAAATTTGCTGCGGACATCCTCGACCGCCTGCATCCTGTCTCTCATGATTGTATTCGCGTCCGTAGAGGTCGCATTGTAACATAGTGAGGGCAATCTACCGATTGGGGGCAGCCAACTCATATCTTCTTGTGCAAAACCGCCAACCAAACCGACATGTTCACTGGTGTTTGCAAGGTTGAACAGTACACCATCCACAGCACCGAGGCCGATGACGCCTGCGGTGAGGTCATCGCATCCGCAGATGACCTCTGCTCCTTGGGCGATTCCGGACAATTCAGCTCCTTGTTTGGATACCCGACCGATGACATCCTCTGGAAGATGGAAGTGACCATCGCCGACATATCCTCGCATCGAACGACTGTCCCTAGCGATAACGTCCGTCAATTGCCAATTGTAGAGATCCTTGAGTTGGACTGCAATTCCGCCACCAACTGGTCCGTTCTCAAGTTCCCACTGAGCCAGCCTCGCAGGGACCCATGCACGTGTCTGCGGCAAGACCTGCTCCCCCTCCGGAATCCTATCACATCCATCCGGGAGATCTTCGTGCCATGGAATCACGCGTCCACAGAGTTCTCCATCTCGGATGACAACCGCTGAAGGTCCATGGGTTGTGATTCCGAGCCTTTCGATATGTTGTCCCCGATTCCCCAACCATTCACGTAGGTTGCTCCAGAGGTCTTCTGATGACGGCCAGACATGCATTTCCCATGAAGAATCGGACTTGAGTAAGAGTACCTTGGTGGCACTGGTTCCGACATCAATGCCCAGAGTGAGTCGGCCGGGCATGGTTGCGCGGAGACCGTGCGGGTTCATTGCAAGTTCTCTGCACTATCCGGCCAAGAAATCGGCGACCAATTCAGAACAGACAAGCCAGGTTCAAGGTCGAGGAATCTTCCAGGGGAATCCGATTGGGCAGCGGTCAATAGATGTCCATCCAACGGATGCTCGGCCGCGGCTTGGAAGAATCGTCGAACATCTTCGGCCAAGAACGCGGTCGCTTGTAACCGCCCTCCTTTTTTCCAATGTTCAGCATCGTCAGGAATCACAGTTCCAATACGCACGGCAATCGTCTCAATTCCGTGCAGCCGTGCGTGCATCTCAGCCAATACTTCGGCATATATTTTCGAGACACCGTACGTCGACGTTGGAGCCACACCATCTTCGATTCGAATCAGGCGACCATACATCGGTCCGCCTTCTGCGAACAGAGGTTCAAGACCGACTTGGGTCAATCCGCTGGAAGCTACGATGATTCGACTCACCTGCGATGCCTTCGCACATCGGAAAATGGCCGTGGTGGGCTCGATATTGTTCCTCATCATTGAGACATCATCATTCGAAGGATTGGCATCTGCAGCCAGATGAATGAGGCAATCGACGTCTTCGAGCACCGCATTTAATTCTTCATCCGAGACAGTTGTGAGGTCCATTTCTATGGTAACACGGTTCCTTGCTTTCTCATCATCTGTGTTGCGTCCAGCCTCCAACCAGTCACTCAGTGGTCGATCAATACCGATGACCTCATGGTCAAGCGATGACAGGTGGTCGTGAACGATGCCCCCAATGAGGCCTGCAGCGCCAGTAATCGCTACTCGCATACTCTCTCGAAGCCGCCACAGGTCATGAGGTTGCCCGAAGGGAGAATAATGCTATCTCCTCCGACTCCATGCGAGTAATGTGTCCACAGAGTCAGATCGACTGCTTCCCGCTTTGCTTGTTGCATTGCTTGTTTTTGGTGGACTTGCGAGTGCCGGTGTCTTTCAAGCGCGAATGACTGATTCTGATACCGACGATTCGTTGCCTGACTCTGAACCAGAGCCAGAGCCGGAACCTGAACCAGAACCTGAGCCTGAACCATCTTGTCCATCGGGTCAAATTATGTTTTCAAACCAAAGCGAGGGGGCACCACAAGGACAGTTCGAATGCTTAACACCACTTTCGAATTTAACCTACCCAGTTCCAGAGCACATGTTTGTTGGCAATGGTGTTTGGTTGGAACCTGCTTTTGATGGAGATGCAGTAAATTATTGGCACGTCATATGCAATGATCCAAGTGTACTAGTAATGACAAATGGTACAATTCATTTCTTTGCATCAGATGTCGGGATTCTAGACTGTACGGTCGAAGCCCGAAATGTTGTTTCAGATGATTGGTTCAATTTTTCGATTCCCTTCATCGAACATCCTCCCTCAAATATCGATGTAGGTCCAGGAGCATGGGTGTTTGTCAAGGGTCAACCCGCCTTCATGCCTGCCCCTGATATTGAAGGCGACCAGGGTGTTTGGATGATTCAGCCTGAGTTACCATTGGGCCTTAGTTTGAGCATTCTCAACGGTTCGATTTCGGGTGTTGCCTTCAATCTGCAATCAGCTACAGTTTACACTGTCACCGTCACCAATTCTGGGGGTCATGCAAATGCTAGTATCACATTGGCTGTCATCGATCAACCACCTGTAAATGTAAACTGGGGCCAGACTGGCCTTGTATTGACACTGGGTCAATCTTTTGTCCCGCTCGTGGTTTCTCATGTGGGGGGGGATCCGGTCTCTTTCGAAGTCGACCCTCCTTTACCTGATGGATTGATTCTCAACGCATCCACTGGTCGATTATTTGGTGTCCCTGCAGAACTCCATTCACTGACCTCTCACGTTGTTTGGGCGAACAATACAGGTGGCGGAGCGATTTCCATTCTTACCCTCACTGTCAACGATGTCCCAGTATCGTCAATTGCTTACACTCGAATGCCTCTCGATATGATTTGGATGAATGACACGGTCGATATGTTACCTGAAACCACCGGAGGCGTTCCTCTCTCTTGGAACATCGACCCTGAATTGCCTTTTGGCCTAAATTTCAGTTCAAATACAGGACGAATTTTTGGGTCTGCTGATACCTTGTATCCATGGATTAATCATGTCGTGTCAGCTGTCAATACGGGTGGTAATTTTTCAGTGGTTCTTGAAGTAAGAATCGCTGATTATTTCCCCTCAAATCTGAGTTGGGGTGCCACCGATTTCGTTTTAGAAGCCAATCATAGCATAGAATTCTCTGTCGACAATGGAGGTGCTCCAATCCTTTCATGGGCGATGTCCCCTGTTCTAGATGGTATTTCCATCGATTCGAATGGCACAATTAGTGGCACACCTCCCGGCAGAGCGGTTGACCGCCACGCATGGACCACTCACACAATCTGGGCCAACAACAGCGGCGGCTCACTCGGTGTGAATCTGACCTTTGCGATTCACGATCTCGACGCAGATTATGACGAACTCACAATTCGCCCTGTTGGGAGTGTAAGTTACGGTGGTGCCTATCCCTCCCTCATCCTACCTTTTGGTGAATGGGCCTTCCCAATCGGCCTCGATGGACTGGACCGCCCGACAGTCTCTGCTTCCCATGCTGGCCAAGGCCGAATCGTCGGATTTGGACATGAGGCGATGGTCCCTCAGACCAGCGGTGCACATGGCAATCTCAGCTTGAACACACTCGACTGGGTCTGCGATGGACGTCAGCGCGTGGGTCTAGAATCTTCGTTCAATGGGTGGGAAAATACATTGCTCGCAGAGGGGTATTCAGTCATCAATTCGGCGACACCTGCGGATCTTCACAATCTAGATTGCTTTGTCACAGAGTTCTGGAATACATATTCTGATGCAGAAAATATTCAGATTGAGAATTGGTTGACAGACGGTGGTGGGATGCTCATGGGGGGCCATGCATGGTATTGGTCCTACTCGAATAGTGATGGGCCTCACAATTATCCCGGCAACAAGATTGCCAAGACGACCGGCCTACTGGTATCCACTTCCAACATCTACACGACCACCATTGTCACAGATGCACATCTGGGTCCTCAGTACCGGCTTTACGGTGCTCTTCCACTTTTGCAACAGCACTTCGCTGGAACCCTGATGCTGACCGGTGATGATGCGGATCATGTTGCCAATACCGTGAACCTATGCGCATCGAATCTTCCCCTCGACTTTACCGACTACTGGAGTGCTGTCCGCGCCCTGTCGAATACAACAGGCTGGTTCCACATAGATTCACAGAATCAGTATACCCTTAATGCCGATGAAATCGATGATTTACTGCTCAATATACAGGAGCAACTGATGCAGAAGTTACCAGCCGATGAATTGACCATTCATCCATCGTCATCCTCATTCCCCGGTCCTGTGAATGCGACAGCCCCGCGATTGACCCGAGTGATTCCCATTGACGGTGATTTTGCAGGTTTACCCTCAAGTTTTGGCTACGCAGGAGCTCGTTCACATGGGCGAATTAGTACAGGCCTGTATGCTGCACCTGGTGATGTGGTGAACATCACTTTCCCGACCGGAATCGTCAATCAGGACGTGTATGTCCTTGTCGGTGCACATACGGATAGCCTGTGGGGGAAAACCACGCTAGACCGTCATCCGAAGATTCATCGTTGGTGGTATGTAGACAATGCTTCGATGCAGGTTGGCAATTCGTTTGGAGGCGCTATCTACGTTGCAATTGCCGCCGGATCGACTCTAGGGGAATTCAACGTGACTATTGAGAATGCAGTCGAGATGCCCTGGTATCAACATGGAATTACAGATCTTCACGATTGGGAAATGGTTCTTCGTCAAGCCCCGGCTCCAACTGCAGAACTTTCCTCGGGTTTCTTCATCATGACTGTGCCTTCCAGTTACATTCGCAATCTCGATGATCCTGATCATGCCATGGATTTCTGGGATGCTGCTTTACAGATGGAACACAATCTCTCTGGATTCACGCCATGGCCTCGAATCGAGCGTGCAGTATTCGATGTTCAGATTAGCGCTGGGTGGATGCATAGCGGCTACCCGTTCATGGCCCATACAGCCAGTGTTGCAGGTGTTGTTAATGGCACATATATGTATGAAAATGGAGATTGGGGTATGTTCCACGAATTGGGTCATAATCACCAATGGATGTCCGCTACACTGCCAGGTAATACCGAGACGACCTGCAACCTTTATTCGATGCGACTGATGGAGGATCTCGTCGGTCTTTCTGGACACGGAGCAATGTCCCCCAGTAGTCGACAAAGTCGAACTGAGACTTACTTCAGTAACGGTGCTCAAATCGCATCTTGGTCAGTATGGACTGCGTTGGAAACACACATGCAAATCAAAGAGGCATTCGGTTGGGCTCCATTCACCGCCGCCTTCCAAGAATACTACTACAATTACACCAGCCAACCTTCGGGTGATTCGGCAGAATTCAATCAATGGGCGATTCAAATTTCACTGAATACCGGACATAATTTGATGCCATATCTCGCAGCATGGGGGTTCCCACTGATTCAATCGAGTTGGGATGCTGTTGACCACCTTCCGATTTGGAACACAGATCCACTTCGAGGTTGGGTGTACGAATATGATGCTATTTTCCGCGATATGAATGCTGCAAATATCAGTAACAATGCCGCTGATCTTGAATGGGAAATTTATGACAACGGGACGAATACGACGTTGACCGTATGTTGGGGGCTATTCGATGGAGGCAACAGCACAATGAGCTGGACCAATTGTGCGAATCTCGGAACCTCAACAGTCGGAGAAAGGCAACATTCGGCGAGTGGATTGGTGAGTGGTCAGACCTATCATTGGCGAGTGGTTGGTGAAAACGGAAATGGCCAGACCTGGACAAATGACCAATCATTCGTCACAACTTAGGTAATCGTCAACATCATGACCTAACGCGGCCGTAGGCCGCGTGATGTCTGACATCCTTGATGCCGAAATTGTCCCATCGGATGGTATCAAGACCGGATGGGTTGACATTGGCAAGAGTAATTTTTTCCGAGATGCTTGGGTCATCATATTCTATCTCGGATTGATGCTGCCATACGCATTCGTTGGCCTGTGGATTGGTACGGTAGCAAACAACGAGTTCCAACTTCCAATCAAGGATATCGCAATTGCCATCATGCTGCTGCGCATCCCCTTTTTCCTCCGTTTAATTTGGGCACAACCCGTTGAGCGTTTCGTTGAATTGCCCTATGGACGTCGTCGCAGTTGGATCCTCCTCGGCACAATTTTGCACATTGTGCTCCTCATCCCGCTTCTATTCCTCGATATTCGAACCGCAACCTGGTTCTTTGTCGCCGCCGTATTCGTCGCTCTAATCCCTCGTCTGTTTGCTGAACAGGCTGTTGCAGGAATGATGGCAGAGAGCATTCCCAAATTGGGACGATTCAATTCCGGCATCAATTTCGCTTATCGGGGTGGCGGGCACATCCTCTTGCTCACCATGGGGTGGCTGACATCAAGAGCCAGTCCATTTGTCGATGGCGCATCGACCGATTGGGGTGCCATCCAGATGGCTGGGCTGATTACCGCGATGGTCACCGCCGTCTTCTCCGTAGCCATCACATTGGCTCTCAAAGAAGGCGAAGCCATTCGAGGTCCGAGGGCTCAGAAGAAACGCAGAACGGCCAAGACCATGCAGGCTGCAATTGAGAATGTGGACTTGGATTTCCCTGCATCCAGCTCAACCATGAATCGAATTCTGGCTGCAATGCGAACTCGAACATCATGGATTGTGCTGGCATTGTGTTTCCTCATCCCTCTTGGAGATGGATTTGAGGGTATGTTCATGTTCTACATGAGGGATGTTCTTGGCTTCGATGCGAGTGAAGCCATTCTCTGGGCGAACATCTTCATCTTCGCCACTTATTTGGGTCTGTTTGGGCCCTGGTTGTCCGATTATTACGGTCGTGCGAAGGTTCTGCGCTTGTCGGCAATAGCCTCAGTGATCTGTTATGCTGGCCTCGCTGCTATGATGCTCATTGGTGCACCAGAAATTGTACTTCTTGTCCTATGGATGCCGACATTGACAGTCACAGATTGGCTCATCTTCACCTTCATCACAACTTGGGCCGAGGTCAGCGATCCTCGTCTGGGTCCCACACACATGGCGCTGTATCAGACTACACAAGCGGTTGCGGCCACCTTCATCTGGTTTGGAATCGGTGTTTTCCTGATTTATGCAACCGGTGGCGCTTACTGGCTGATCTTCCTGTTGGCCTGTTTGGGCCCATTGATTGGCCTCAGTCAGTTCCACAAACTCAAACTCGGCGATGAGTATGGCGAGGATATTCTTGACATTCGTGAAGAGATTTCCAAGGTACAAGCCAAGTTGGCTGGTATGCCGTGGGGTGTTGAACCTGTTGATTCAGACTCGCGTCGTCGCTTGGCCATTGGAACGGCAATGGCTGGACTCATCCTCTCAGTGGCCTTGTTTACCGGGCCATTCGTCCTACTCAATTGGGAATCCGAGGAAACAAAGGAGAGTTGGGATTTGCTTG
>JAPKFG010000102.1 GCA_028821675.1 Candidatus Poseidoniales archaeon | reverse complement strand
CGCCGTGTGATTCATGCGTCGGCCACCCCTCGCAGTCTTGATGCAGACACCTGCGCGGGCTGCTGAGCGCCTGTTTTTCGGCCTTGGTTTTGCGCTTTTACTGGCCACTGCCTTCGCTTTGATTGATGGGCGGTTGCCACCCGATGATTGCCCTGAACCCGATGCATCACTCATCGACGATCCTTGTACGGCTTCATCCCCCGTTGGTTGGTTAATTCCTGGTGGTGCAGTCATTGGCCTCGGACTTGGTTTTGTGTATCGTACAGCCCGATTATCCGACACCCCCCCACCGTTCAGTCAGTATTTCCCTAACGAATCCCAATCTGATATCGCCGAGCGGGTTTCCGAAGACCATTCGGACGCTCATGACACCGACCGCCTCTCAGGTGCGTGGGCCAATATGGAAACCAAGATGTTGGAATCCACCCATGGGGAAGAAGAGTGACCTAGTAGGTCTCTCGAATCAACTTGTGAATCTTGTAAGGTAACAGCGCACGATTGACCGGCGTGACCTCAAGAATTCGTGCATCATCTCTGCGACGAATGTCTTGCAGCAAAGGGTGTCGACTCTTCTTGTGAAGGGTCAGTAGGGTGGGCTTGTCAATTTCCATGGCCTTGCGAACCACCTCAACGAACGCCTCACTCTCGACACTGAACTTTCCAATCTCATCGATGACAATCACTTCGTAATCATCCATTGCTTCCTGTATTGCAGGAACTGCAATTTTCTCTAAGGCTTCGGGATCGATGCCATATCCAAGGACACGTGCTCGTGAATCGATGCTCTTGTGCGCCATTACAGCCTCTTCACCAGTCTGAAAATTAATGCACTTGAAACCTACACGTTCACCATTCTCTGATACAGGTTCACAACGCATGCCACCAAGCAATTTGGCCGCCGCGACATCATCCCCGCGCGCGCGCATTTCTTCTCGTCGCTCATTAGCCAACATGGAAACAACCTTCTCCATAACTGCGGATTTTCCGCTGCGGGGCAATCCCGTTACGCCGATCTTTGGATGTATCCCCATCTTCCTGTTTCACCACTCTGATTGCTGGTGTTCGGTAATGGTGGCGCCCCGATTAATGAAGCCTTGGGATAAATGGCCAGATATTTCCATAAACCCGAAGAAAGAGACCGGAAGTCGGAATCTAAGCGAATCGTGCAGAGAGAGTTGGTTCTGATTCGGGCAAGGGGAGCATCTCCAACTCGTAATTGTTGACGTTGTTGTTTGCCGCCCACGCACGCGCCCACGCATCCAATCGCTCATCATTCAGCAGTTCGCACAGCCATGATAGCGCGGAATTCAAATCGCCGCGATTCTTGGCAATTCGATTGGCAACATCCATTGGCAACTCGAGATGATTGACTGAATTTCCAAGGACACAACCTGCGGGAAGAACCACCCAGCGCAGACGTCGACGTTGCTGCGCGTTCACAATCGCCTGGCAGGCTAATCGAGGGTGCTTTGGAGCTTTAATGGCTCCACGCCATTGGGCTTGTTTGCGTTCAGCAGCGTCTTCATTAATTGAAGAATCAAAAGAGGGGTGGTGGAGCCAGATGCCTTTCACCTCATCATTGCGGAAATGAATTCCACGAATGAATGGTGTTCCACGACTGCCCTTCTTCCAGGGCTTAATGTCAGCACTCCACGTCGTTTGATCGACTTCACCGACCCGAACACGGAGTCGATTCTTGCCAGCCAGCCAGTGATGAGATTCAGCCAAACGAGGAAGGTCGGCCAAATCATCGATGATAGTGAGCAGATTCTGACGGTCATATCGATCTCTTGGTAGGCGAGGTACGGCCCATTCCATTCGACTCCAGCGAGCCCAACGAGGACGATCAAGACTGAATCTGGGAACGTCCTTGTCTAGTCCGTTTCTCGAACAGAGTTCATTCGCCTCGGCAGGGCCGTAGCAAATTAGTTCCTCACTTCGACCATCAACGGTGATTCCGAGGATGAGAACACCCTGTGTGACGCCAGTGAAGAGGCGTGCAGATTCTGGGAACGTCCAGATCCCTGTCCATTCGTGCGAGTCGACAAGTAATCGACGTAGTGGTGCACTGCTCTGTTCACGAAGCAGACTGTCTGGAACGATAAGTCTCACACGTCCGCCTGCGCGAACTAGTTGCAGACTCCTTTCCAAAAACAATCGGTAGAGATTGACGTTTCCTCGCAATGTACTGAATCTGAGCGAACCATCATCCTCTCGAAGACTTCTCAATTCTTCACCCAACTCTTTTCGCAGGGTACTTCCATCGGGGTGACCCCGGAATCGATCTTTGATTCTTAACCAAGGGGGATTGCCCATGAGCAAACGCGGTGATACATCCCATGGCCAGTTATCGCGGAGCGCATCGCCGGTACGAACTACATCTTTGAGAATCTTTTCCGCTTCTTTGCGCTTCAGAAGACCTTCAACCGCTTTGTTATCAAGGCTGACAACACCTGCACGGATGGCTGAGAGCAGCAAACGTCGCCTTGTCATTGTGGCAGCTACTTCACATACATCGAGGAGTTGCATTGAGGACAAGAGCGTGCGCGTATCTTCTGCACGTTTTTCAATGGGTACATCGGAGATTTTATCTCCATGCCACTTGAGAATCCGTGAGGGAAACAGTCCACCGCCAACAGCTGGGTCTGCGAATGGAAGAGGAACACCCGTGCGCGTGCGTGTGCCTGAAGCAATTTCTTGCTCAGTCTCTTCATCGAACTCGGCTTCTCTGGCAGCTTCCTTCTCGCCATTTATGGCTTCAGCCTGTGCCCTAAATGCAGGCGGAAGTGCAGCGAGATTTACATTGGTCAGAACTGGACTTGGACCGTTGAGGCTAACGTCGGATTTCAATTCATCTGCGATTATGGCATCCGCCAATCGCGTAGGAGTCGGGTGCGCCCCACGAGGACTGCGACCATCGGATTCAGCATCGTGGCGACACAGGAGATGATCCAGAACATGTCCCGGATCCGTGAGTAGACTGGCGGGCAAAGTCGGCCAATCACTTGGTAGTTGACTGGCCTGAGGTTGATGGGTCCGAAGCGCTTCTTCCCAAGCATCAAGCCAGATGTTCATTTGTTCGATTCTGTCTTCACATTCTCGATCTAATCTTGCATACCAACCGCTCACATTTCCTCGCATTCTGGCCCACCCCATCCTACCCCGAGCACCTTCTGAATATCAATCCGTCGCCCGTGCGCAGGCACGTATGCGCGCGTTCGCGCGCGAAAACAGGGCCGTAGTACCTCGTTTTTTGAAAATCAATCCAGCAAACTCTCGTCACCGGCGAGATTGACGCCGAGGATGCTTCTACCACGGGCCATCCAACGCCAACCATCCTCCACCCAAGTGAAGAGAGATTTGAGTTCGTTCTTGCTGATTCCGCCGGCTTTGGCAATTTGACGAATGGCTTTGAGCTCCGATTCGTGATAGTCTCCATCAACCGCTGCGATTATCATCGAGTCTCTCAGAACCACTCTGCAAGCATCTTCAGATAGTTGGTCAAGCAACGTGCTCAGTTTGCTTTGCTCTATCAGTTGAGGCCGCAATTTATCTCGCTGTTTTGGTCGAATCATCGCCCGTCCCATCGCCGCTTCGATGGCTGCACTCTCTTCGCGTACGAGGTCACCGTCTGCGGCAGCGACATGAATGAGCACGCCGATGTATGCTTCGCGTGACCGCTCATCTAGGAGGTCAACAGCATCTGGCAGCACGAGGCCAACACCTCAGTTGTTGAGGAGATCCAGACCTTCTTGCATCCAGTCGTAACCCTTGAGCACCCATTCAAGTAGCGCATCGACCACATCGTTGGAAAGGCCTACGTGCATAGCAATTGAATCGAGAACTTGACGCTCTTCAGGGTCGACGTGTCCGTCAGCAGCAGTCATCAGAGTAGCATCGCGTAGTGCGAGGCGACCAGAGACAGGTCCAAGCCCTCCCAGACACTCGCCTAGAGTGGGTGGATTCTTGAGAAAATTGCGCACTTCTTTGCGTTGACCTGGTGACAAAAGTGCTGTACCAAGGCGCTGTTCAAAGACGGCCATCTCATCGATGGACAACTCATCATCGATGTTTGTCACAAAGGCGAGAAGCTTGGCGTAAGCGAAGCGTTCGGCCGCAGGTAACTGGTGGAGGGTGTCTGGGAGCATGAACCGCGAAGTTGGCTATGGATGAAGAACCCTGCGATGATAAAATCGTGATTCAGACTCAATCATCTTGAGTTTCTACATCACTTTCTTTGCCCGTAAGTACACCTCGCAGTCGTGCGTTGTCGGACTGCAGCGCATCGAAGAGATCGTAGTTCACTCCGAGTTCTTTTGCGAGCATGCGAAGCGCGTTGGAATCTTTGGGCAGGCACTTACCGCCAAAGCCTCGGTTGAGTCCGAAGATTGGATCGAGGTGACTGGGTCCAATTGGTTG
>JAPKFG010000101.1 GCA_028821675.1 Candidatus Poseidoniales archaeon | reverse complement strand
TAGGACGAGCCTCTTCGAGGCTCATTGTGAAGGGTGCCCAACTCATCAAGAGCAAGGGCAACACAAGCAACAGAGCCCGACCACGCATGGCCTTGGGGTCAATCTGAACCGTTTAATCGGTTGGGGTCGATTGTGTACTCAGAGAATCGGGTCGGGAATCAATCGACTCAATGCTTCGACATCAAATTCACCACAATGGACGGGGACTTTGAGTCCAAACAGTTCAGACACGTATGGGTCAATTTCACCACAGCATCCAACCCATTCTCCTTCGACTATTACTTTGGCTCCGCGCCCCTCCAAGTAGGGCCCACCATCTGCCTCAGTGAGGGGTTCGTAAGAGACAGCATACTCTTGAGAGAAAGCCCCCAAGTCACGAAGCAATGCCTCTGCCATGCCTTTGGCTGCTGTGAATCCAGTGCCGACTTCAGCACAGGCCCACCCAACGCGATCAGCATTGTGATGATCACGAACGACTGTTCCAAGTTCGTAGACACGCTGTGGCAATTCGTGATGCCGATTCGCCGCCAAGAGATTGAGTAAAGATGGTGTAATACTCTGACGAAGGATGGTGTGATCCACTGTGATTGGATTGTGGATTCCCGTCACAGCCGTCGATGCTTGATATCGAATCTTGGCAAACTGGTCCACTTCATTTGAGAGGGTCAACGAGGTGACTTGCTGTAATCCGTTTGCTTGCAGTGATTCTCTAATCCTTCTATGGAGATGTGTTGTGGCAAGGGGAATTCCTGCCTTGGACTGACCTGACAATGCACTACCGAGGTCCTCGTAACCAATGCCTGTAGCAACCTCTTCAACCAAATCCACTGGATGTAGCAAATCGGCTCTCCAGCGTGGCATTTCAATGATGTATTCCTGTTCGCCTATAGCTGCATCCGCCATTCTCTCAGCAGTTCGAGGTCCATCTGTCACGGTCCGCATCTCGATGAAGCGGCCTCCCATTCTGTCGATGGCACTCTTGATTTCGAGTTTGGTGAACTCTCGCCCCAGAATCTCTTCAAGCAATCTCTTCGGCAGAGAGAGTCGGCGCGCACGACCGTTTGGTGTTCTTTGAGTCTGGGCGTAACAATCCGTGAGTTCGATGGTTTCAACTGTGCCTCCTCGGGCAGAAAATGCCAGGCAAACCAGAAGCAGGCATGCTTCACAAGCTCGCGCATCCCAACCGGTGACATCAATGAAAAAGTCAGTTGTAGATTCAGTCACAGTTGTGTGGTCACCGTTGATGATGGGGGGGAATGAAAGCACACGATCTGCCGCATCAAGGATGACGGGAAATTCGGTGAATCCCTTAAGGAGATGTGCATAATCCACACCTTTTGGGTGAGATTCTAATATTTCTCGAATACTCATCCGCTCAGTCATTGCGAGTGGGACGAAGGTATAGGTTTCAGGCACAGACACTACCCGGAACGGTGGTGCCAACGTCGACAGGTCATGCACCCCGATTGAGGCGCGCCGCCGTCTCCGGCCAATACTGAAATGTAATTTTTCCTGATGATCCATTAGTGACTGAATGAATGCGTCATTCTCTTCGGGTGTCGAACCGTTGTCTACACCACGGACCACAGCACCCAAGATAACGGGCCGAACATTCTCAAGGCTCGCATCGACTTTCATCGTGATGCTACCCTCAGTGGTTGCAAGTTCCGGTTCGGCACCACCTCCATGCAAAAACGCTCGAGCAGCATGCGCCATTGTCTCCGGGGACAGGAGATCAGCGCGGTCCGGAAAGACTTCGATTTCAATTTGGTTTGAATCACATTCTTCGACAACACATCCGATGTTGCTGAGTTGTTGCTCCCATAGCCAAGAATCATGCTCAATTCCGTGGCGTGCCTGAATAGAACGCAAGGTTGCATGGTCGAAGTTCACAGTTGGCATCTGAATCCCTCACTGACCCATCCATTGGGGCAGTGGGCGGTCATACCCTGCGAGTCGCAGCCCACTTTGTGCCGCAGTATCATGTTCCAATGCACGCAGGTGTCGCCGATTTAACTTATCCAAGGCGTCAATGCCGAGGTCTGTAAGACGACCCCGTAAGGTGGATGCGAATTCAGTCAACCAGGTTTCAACTGCCGCTGCTCGGGCCTTTTGCGTGCTGGGTACCCCAACATCATCTGAGAATGGGTTTGCACCAATGATTCCACATCCAGCCGCCGCGGCGATTGCCGCATCGTCTGCAGTTGCATCCCATGGGATGTCTAGAATGTGCAATACATCTGCTACACTAGCATCGCGGGCAGACAAACCAATCCGTGGCAGCGCCGCTGGTGCGGTCATCCCTGTTCCCGACGTCAGTCTGACAAGGACCCCATCGAGCGGTTGATCTCGAAGCATACGATGTAGATTTTCGACTCGATCTACTCTTCCTGCGATTAGAACAGGTTTCTCATCTCCAAGATGCGAACGAAGCCCCGTCAATAGTGCTAGAATTTCACCATCATGTAAAGGTGGAAGATCCTCCAAATCGAGAACAATTCCTGCGGCAGGAGAAAGCAAAATATCGGCGTCTGCAATATTGGATTCACCGATGCGAACCAAATCGATTCCACGTGGATTGCTATCCACCATACATGGCTGTTCTGAGAGTAAAGTTCCAGTCAATCCCTTCCCACTTTCAATTTGCAGCATCACGGGCAAGGGGAATACAATCCCATCATCTTCCTCGCCTCTAGTGATTAAGGATACTACATCAATTGGATTTGCAGAATCGATTGGTGTTTCTCCACTAATGAGTCCAATTTCCCCGAAATCACCCCACACAGTCTGCATCGGCGGGGTGGCGGGAATTGATCGTTCATCATCGGCTTCGATCAACACTGCATCTTCACTTACTGAAAGATCGAGTTCTTTGAGAAATCCATTTATTTCTTTGTGCTCGGCTTTCGTGAGAGTACGTTGTTTTGCACCATCTCCTTCAGGGAGACAACGACCATCGACGACAATTCGCCCTCCAGTCATGCCTTGCCCAGCATCGGCTTTGCAATCACCAATGACGACAATTGAACCACTTTTCATACCTATTCCCGTTCGATGACCTGCATGCCCTCGCACGATTACCGTACCACCGTTAAGTGCGCCGCCCGCTTCATCACCGACACTGCCTTGACAGAATATTCTGCCTCCAGTCATGCCGTGTCCACAACGAACACCAGCATCTCTTTCCACAACCAAGCGCCCGTCTGAACTGAAGGCTCCGAACCATCCGAGAGTATTCCCCTCTAGAGTAAAGGTTCCACCTTTGCAGCAGGCTGCAGTGAAATCACCGAGGTTACCTAGTAGGCGTACACGTGCACCATTCGGTAGATGTGAAGCAATGCCGATTTCCCCTTCCTTGGGTTTAGCATCTCCTTGTGCCCCCCATCCGATTTTGATGGCGCGGTCGAGTTCAATAGCTTTGGAAAGGTTGTTTGAGAGGTTTCGATTGAGTTTGAGACTCTTTGCTACCTCATCAACCATAGAACACCCTCGCGCCCCTCCGGGCGCTACCCTCCTTAACCCGAACCCCTGTCAAACGTGACTAAAACGTTATTCCGGGCTCCCTACGGGAGCACGGGTAGATTCATAGGCAGCCGTCAGAGGCAGCCGAATCACAGGAACAGCAATGTGGGGCCGTCGAATGAGCATTAAAGTCGCAATCAATGGATTCGGAACTATCGGTAAGCGTGTTGCGGACGCTGTCGATGCACAAGATGACATGGAAATTGTAGGAGTTACCAAAACTGGTCCATCATTTGGCTGTGATTTAGCGGTTAAGAAAGGGTTTCCACTTTACTGTACATTCGATGATGCAGAACGCATCGCCCGATTTGCTGAGAAGGGCTATGAATGCTCAGGGGGACTATCCGATCTTCTCGCAATCACAGATGTCGTCGTCGATTGTTCACCCGGAAAAATGGGTGCCGATAATTTGGCCAAGTACCAATCTGCAGGCGTCAAGTACATGTTCCAAGGTGGTGAAAAGCACTCTTTGACTGGCCTATCTTACACCTCCTCAGCAAACCACACAGAGAACCTCAATGCACAGGGTACGCGTGTGGTGTCTTGTAACACGACCGGATTGTCACGAACCTTGGTTCCACTTTACGACCACTGTGGTTCTCTAAAAGTCGAGTGCACAATGATTCGTCGCGCGGCTGATCCAGGTGATTCAAGCAAGGGTCCAATCAATGCGATTAAACCTGTTCTCAAGGTTCCCAGTCACCACGGTCCTGATGTCATGACCGTGAAACCAGAAATTGAGATTAACAGTCTCGCAGTTGCAGTTCCGACGACTCTCATGCACGTACATTCAATCATTGCTGATTTACCCTCTGGCCATGGGTTGACGACAGAATCAATTCTGGCGATGTGGAGAAACACTCCACGTGTCATTATCATGCACGGATCTGATAACCGAATTACCACAACAGCTGAGGTCATGGAAATGGCC
>JAPKFG010000100.1 GCA_028821675.1 Candidatus Poseidoniales archaeon | reverse complement strand
CTGGTCCACATTGTGGTTGATTGGTCCGGCCGCACTTGCACTCTGGTGGCTTTCATCCCCCGTCATCTCGGCTTGGGCCAAGGGAACTTTATCGACCCAAGGTGCTGAGATTGGATTGGCAAGAAACAAGGTCATAGCACCTCGTTTGGGTGCAATGGGATCACACATATTGCTACTGCACGCCGTCCTAATCGTTCTTCTCCCTGTCCTTTGGATTCTTGATGTTGCGATGTCTCCTGGCAATATCCTTGGGGGAGATATCGGTGTCTCTGATTGGACCAGCGAGCACTTCTCAAAGATGCTAGATAGCGATTCTAGTTTCTGGATTTGGATGCGCAATTCTTTGGTTGTTAGTTTGGGAACGACTCTCATGGGTCTCGCACTCGCGGTTCCAGCAGCATATGCCTTCAGTCGCTTCCGATTCGGTGGACGAGAAGTCTCCATGTTCGTCTTCCTACTGGTTCAAATGTTCCCGGGGATAATCATCCTCGTCCCTTATTTCTTGGTCATGAAATCACTCGGATTACTGAATACAAGCCTCGGATTGATTCTTGCATACTCTGTGACCGCTTTGCCCCTTTGCGTATGGATGTTGAAGGGCTTCTTTGACACTATACCCAGAGAGTTGGAAGAGGCGGCCCTGTTGGACGGCTGCAATCAATTCCAAGTATTCTGGAAGGTCGTTCTTCCACTGTCACTGCCTGCGGTTGCTGTGACTGCCTTGTTCAGCTTCCTCGCGGCTTGGAACGAGTATCTTTTGGCCCTGACATTCAACACTTCCAACGACATGTACACACTCCCTGTGGGGCTGGCCAGCCTCATCTCATCGACTGGACAGGCATGGGGTGACTTTGCCGCAGCATCCCTTTTGGTGAGCATCCCAGTTGTAATTTTATTCATCGTATTCCAGAAATTCCTGATTCAGGGATTAAGTGCGGGAAGCGTCAAAGGGTGATTCAATGGTCGAAGTAAGATATGAAAATGTGATGAAGCGATATGAGAACGGGTTCGAGGCTGTCAAAGGTCTCAATCTTGAGATCAAAGACGGGGAATTCCTCGTTTTGCTCGGACCCAGCGGTTGTGGAAAGTCCACGACTTTACGGATGTTGGCCGGCCTTGAGGATATCAGTGAAGGCAGCATTATGATCGATGGCGCCAAAGTGAACGATTTACCTCCTGGTGCGCGTGGTTTGGGCATGGTTTTCCAGTCGTATGCGTTGTATCCACACATGACGATTGCAGAGAATCTCTCCTTCGGACTGCGCATGACGAAGGGTGAGGGCCGGTTGCCTGATGCGGAGATTGTTAAGCGGGTTCAGGAGACTGCTAAATTGATGGAATTAGAAGATCAACTCGATAAGAAGCCCAAGCAACTGTCGGGCGGTCAACGACAGCGTGTGGCCTTGGGTCGCGCTTTGATCCGCCAGCCCAAGGTTCTCCTCATGGATGAGCCCCTCTCCAATCTGGATGCGGAGTTGCGCCACCAGATGCGTGGTGAAATTCGTCGCCTACACGAGACACTAGGTACGACCACGGTTTACGTCACACACGACCAGATTGAAGCAATGACACTGGCCGACCGTATCGCTATTCTAGATCAGGGTGAATTACAGCAACATGGGGCGCCGTTGGACGTTTACAACAATCCTGCCAACGATTTCGTTAAGGGATTCCTTTGTAAACATATAGACGAAATCGTTGATACGGCGAACAACCTCTTCCCGAAGGAGTGAAACCCATGCGAACGGCGATATCCCTTGTGATTCTGCTAATCTTCTCGTCTGTAATCATCTATGATGTAGATGCAGATGGGGGGCGTTCGACCAACCATTCGGTGGATATCCAAAGCATGGCATTCTCTCCGAATACAATTACGATTCAAGTCGGTGATAGCATCACTTGGACCAATTTGGATTCGTTCTCTCACACAGCGACCAGCACCAGCGGTCCAGTCTCGTTTGATTCGGGAACGTTGTCGAATTCAGCAACTTTCACGTTTACTTTCACAGCACCGGGGACATACCAGTACAAGTGCAATTTCCATTCTTCGATGACTGCTACCATCATCGTCGAGGAACCAGATGAGCCCATTCGTTCTCGTCCCACTCTGACCACGTTCTCGTGGGAAGGGGAGGCCACTAGCGTGGAGGTCTCTGGTGAGTGGGATGATTGGGACGTTCGCACTGATCTCACTGAAGCAGGAGGCGAATGGACGGCTTCGTTGGCTCTCGACCCCGGAATGTACTGCTACAAGTTGATTGTCGATGACAATTGGATTTTTGATCCATCCGAACCCTATCGCGGCTACTGCGGGGGGTTTGAGAACAGCGTGGTACGTGTTGAGGATGCATCCAAGCCGATGTTCACGCACTCGATTGAGAACAGCCTACTGACTGTGCTCTGGCATGCAGGAACCGACGGCGGAGCTCCTGAATCAACGCCGTTCCCATTGGCCACCGGTTTGTGGGATGAAGAGACGTGGACATGGACCCTTGACCTGTCAACACTGCCCGAAGGGAAGAACACACTACACATCATTGGAGAGGACGTCGATGGCAATCAAGCCGATGACCTCCTTCTTCCATTCTGGAATGGCCCACAGGCAGATTTCATCTGGGAAGATGCTCTCATCTACATGGTGATGACAGACCGCTTCGTCAATGGTGATGGTACCAATGATCCACTTTCTACCAATGCTGCACAGGGTGCCGATTGGATGGGTGGCGACCTCACTGGAGTAACCCAGATGATTCAGTCTGGATATTTCGCCAATCTTGGCGTCAATGCGCTGTGGTTGACACCGTTCAACTCTGCCGCCGATGGCACTGAACTCGCTGCTGATGAACAGAACCCAGTTTCCGCCTATCATGGATACTGGCCCGTGGAGGCCAGGGAAATAGATTCACGATTGGGAACCGAGGCTGAACTGGATGCATTGGTCGAGGCAGCACATGATGCCGGCATCCGCGTCCTTGGTGATTTTGTCATCAATCATGTTCACGAAGATCACCCCTATTACACAGATAATCCTGAATGGTTCAACGAAGGATGTCTTTGTGGGGAGGAGAACTGCGGTTGGACCGAGAATCGTCTTGATTGCATGTTCCGTCCATACATGCCCGATGTTAATTGGCGCGTGCGAGAGGCCAGTGAGCAGTTAATCTCAGATGTGATGTGGTGGATGGAGACCTTCGATCTCGATGGAGGGCGGATTGATGCAGTCAAGCACGTTGAGGACCTTGCCATCACCAACCTTGCAGTGCGAATCAATGAGCGATTTGAAACCGCTGGAACCGACTATTTTCTGAAGGGCGAGACTGCGATGGGGTGGTCTGGACACACTCTGGAGGAAAATGCCGAAGAGTATGGAACCATCAACAACTACATCGGTCCGAATGCGCTCGATGGACAAGCCGATTTCGTTCTCTACCATGCTGTGGTGGACAACGTGTTCACATCTGGAAACATGGACTACCAGCACCTCGATTACTGGACCGCACGAAGTCAGGATCAGTATGTCGATGGGGCGACTATGGCCCCCTTTGTCGGCAGTCATGATGTGCCTCGATTCGCAAGTCGTGCTGACTCCGGGACAGATGATGCATGGAATCAATGGGAAGAGGATGGATTGCCCGGCCAACCCGGAACCGATGACCCTTATCAGGCAGCATTGCAGGCCTACACATGGCTGTTGACAACGCCTGGCGCCGGGGTTATCTACCAAGGAGATGAGTACGGTGATTATGGAGGCGCTGACCCCGACAATCGCCATATTCTGCGAACCGAATCCAATCTCAACACCCGGGAATCATCTCTGATGGAGAGCATCAGTGCCATCGGGCAATTACGACAAATCTCAGTGGCGCTCCGTCAAGGGACATACGCATCTCTATCCAACGGCACAGATACGATTGCTTGGTCGATGACAACAGAATCCGACCAAGCAGTAATTGCGATGAATCGAGGAGCTACATCCGCGGAATTTGATTTGGAACTGGATTGGGTTGCATACGATGCATTGAATGGGGTTCCAATGGATCCAGATCATCGATTCACTCTGGGCCCACACAGTGTCGCCATCTTCCTTGAGGCAGACGCGCTACCAGTCAACCAGACCCATGACCCCGATGGCCATTGCCTCACCGTAGACAATCTAACAGTCAATGCAACCTTCTACGTAACTCTAGACCTCGTGAACATCTGTGACAAGGGCATCCACTATCCAGGGGTAAACGCTACTGCCGACAATCCATTTGTCAGCGGTTTCACTGGGATGATTGAGTGGTACTATGTCATATTCCCAGACACATCCTACAACCATTCTTGGCAACTTGTCTTGGATGAGGCAATTCCCAACGGCACGGATATCACCCTCACCTTTGAGGCGACAATTCTGAACTGTGGTGAGGTAGATAACTGGCACGATTGTCCAGATTCTGTCCTCCAATACACCTTCACA
>JAPKFG010000099.1 GCA_028821675.1 Candidatus Poseidoniales archaeon | reverse complement strand
CAGGCATATCAAATCGCCGCCGTAGGCGGCTTATCGAATCACAGGCGCTTCTCAGAGGATACGAATTCCCTTCGACCATCTGCAACGTGCAGAATTTCCGAGTGCACAGCAACACGATATTGATCCAGAAATTCAACGCCAGGGAGATAACCAGAACAAACCCCTGAAGCAACGAAAATAGCATCATCAGAAGTACAAAGTTCATCCCGTCCCCAAATACGATCTACATCATCACCAACCATCTCTGCTGCGCGTCTTGTGTGATCTTCGTTTGTCGTCACAAGTTGTCCTTCGAAGTGGCCACCGAGACCACGGAGTGCTGTGGCTGTGATGACACCCTCGGGGGCCGCTCCAATCCCCATTAGCATGTCCACATCTGAATTGGGGTCGGCTGCATCGAGTGCTGCCGAGATATCTCCATCTCCAATCAGTAAAATGCTAACATCCAATGCCCGTAATTCTTTGATGAGTTGTTCATGTCGTGGACGGTCCATGACGACGACTTTGAGTTCGGAAGGTTTCCTGTCTAGGGCCGAACATGCCGCTTCAATATTCCAGTCTGTTGAGGCCTCAAGACTTAGCATACCATTCAATTCAGGTCCTCCTGCAATTTTGTCCATATAGCAATCTGGTGCATGCAGTAGGGCTCCACGTGGAGCCGCTGCTAGTACTGCGATTGCATTGGGGGAATCGGTCGCACAGTTGTTTGTACATTCCAACGGATCGACAGCGATGTCGATTTGAGGAGCGCCCGCCACACCTTGCAGGCATCCGAGAGGTTCACCGATGTACAACATTGGAGCATCGTCCCGCTCGCCTTCACCAATGGCAACCCGGCCATCAAATGGAACTGAATCGAATACCGTTCGCATTGCTTCTACTGCTGCCCCATCGGCCTTCTTTCGTTCTCCTTTACCCCGCCACTTTGCTGCAGCAATCGCCGCATCTTCACAGGCGCGGAGAAAGTGACTAGCAAGATCAGACGTACTCGTCATGCTGTGGGCGAGAGCGTGGAGGTTCTCAATCCTGCGCCTCGTCCTTACGCTTCTCCAAGACCCGGATATCTCGAATCCTCGTCTTTGGATATTGTCCTTCATTATCTTTCTCAAGAGACTTGACCATGTCCCATGCACAGAGTAGACCTGTGGACACGCCACAAAGCGCTTCCATCTCTACGCCGGTCTTCCAATGGGCACTGACACTGACGGTGCAACGTAGCGCATCATCTTCCCAATCCCAAGTTACCGAACAACCTTCGATTGGAATAACGTGACAATGTGGAATGGTTCGAGGAGTTTCTTTGACCGCTTGAATTGCAGCGACCATGCTTGCTTCCAACACATCTCCTTTGGGAACCAAGCCATTCCGAATGGCGTCTGCCGAATCAGCTGAGAGTTCGAGAACTCCAGTTGCTACTGCGAAGCGCGAAACGATTGGTTTGTGTCCTACCGGGACCATCGCATCTGTCAACCAAGACCCTCCTTCCAGTGCGTACCATCGGCACGCACTTCTTTCTTCCACACAGGGGCTTGCGCTTTGAGTTCGTCGATGAGCCATGAACACGCTTCAAAGCCTTCTTTTCTGTGGGCGCTTGCAACATGGATACAGACAATATCCTCACCTGGTAACACTACTCCCGTTCGATGACTCATGGCTATACTGTTGACACCAAACTGATCTATTGCTTTAGTTGCAAGTTCGTGCAGAACCTCTGGCAACTTCTCTGACCAGGAATCAAATTCCAGATGATGGACCACGATTCCATCATCGCTTCCACGTGTGAGTCCGAGGAAAGAAACGATGCTCCCACATCCTTCTGCATTCATCTTTGAACGCAAAGAATCTGAATCGAGGCTTTCTGGTGCATCTTCAATTAAGACCTCTCCCATGTTAGCCCCCCTGTCGCCGTTTAACGAACCCATGCACTGCGTTCATGAGGATTCCGCACAATCGCCTAAATACTCCAACGCAAGGCCCAACCATGGCCGATGCATTCCGAGAGAAGGCGACTCCGGGATTAGTTCCTGCCCTTCAATCGGGTCCATCACACGATCGTCCGATTTTTGATGGGGCAATATTGAATGTAATCGATGACTTGTGCGTGGGTTGTTCTTACTGTTTGATGGCTTGCAAAGATGATGCTCTCATCGTCGAAGGATTGTGTGAAGTCATTCATGACAATTGCACAGATTGTCTGCTCTGTCTACTATGGTGCCCAACTGGCGCCTTGGTCTACTCCTGAGGTCTTATGATGACCGAAAAGAAGCGTGTTGTCATTGTCGGCAGTGGAATTGGTGGTTTGACCGCGGCGGTGAAATTGGCCCATTCTGGTAACTATGATGTTCAGGTCTACGAACGCCTCTCATTCGCTGGAGGACGATTTACTCAGCATGATCACGATGGATATGCGGTTCCAACGGGGGCCGTTCACATGGTTCCTCATGGCATGAAGGGCCCATTTGCCAAGATGATTTTCGGTAAGAGAAGCAAGGGGGGGTTAGATCTCGGTCGATATGGCGTTGAATTTTTGCCCTCGATGAAATTCGCTTGTCGCAACGTCAACGGTGTCCAT
The DNA here is from genome assembly GCA_028821675.1 of Candidatus Poseidoniales archaeon. GTDB lineage: Archaea > Thermoplasmatota > Poseidoniia > Poseidoniales > Thalassarchaeaceae > MGIIb-P. The sequence goes on along the minus strand of JAPKFG010000099.1, from coordinate 1,887 downwards.
CAAGGTGCAGACGGACCGATGGAAATCATGCGTTGGTTTCCATTCAAAGACACATTGAATCTCCCTCGACTATTGCTTGCTCGGGCGAAAAAACCCGTAGGGCCGGGTGAGACCCTCGATGGTGAAACTTGGATGCGAAAACGATTTTCTGACCCCTTCGTCGATTTTCTTGATTCATTCATCAATTTTGCAGCCAGCGTTCGCTTCCACCAGATGCCTGCATCGACGACTGTTCGGATGATTCAGAACTGCTTCTGGTCCGACCGCCCCCATGTACCCAAAGGAGGTTGTAAATCTGTCATTGATGCGCTACGCAAGGATTTCAAAAAACACGATGGTAAACTCAAACTCAGCCATGAGATTACTGAGATTATTCCCGGTGACGATGAAGCGGCTACCAAAGGACATAGGTTTGCGGTCGGCATCCGCCGACGTGGTCGTGAAGATGCGACATGGATTGGTGCGGATGCAATCATTCACAATGGCGGACACCCCAATCTGCTGGATACACTGTCTGATGATTTCCATGTCGACCAAGAGATACGTGACCGAATTGACAAGACGCAGGCAGCCGGCGGTATCGGATTTGTATTTGGCCTCGATGAAGATATTCCACATCAAGATAGTGGTGTGACGATGCTTCCGGGACTCAGCCGAGTCGGTGGTTATGTCATCCCGACTTTTTCCGATCCTTCATTGGCACCAAAGGGCCGCCACATGATGATTACACATCAGTACGTGCCTAAATCGGATATTAAAGCTGAAATCAAACGAGGTCGCGAAGAGTTGCATTCAGCCCTACCTTGGTTGGAAAAGCATGGAGAAGAAATCGCTGTTCATTCCTATCATCGAAACTGGCCTTGCAATCGCACACCACAAGGGTCCGAACTTCCAAGTGATGTGGGTATCGATGGTATTCGATTGGTTGGTGACGGTGTCAAGGGCCATGGCTGGATGATGATTGAAGGTGTTACTTCGAATGTACCCATTGCGTTGAAAGGAATAGAAGCCTCACTACGCCAATAATCAGATTCCCGGGCACGTACGGGCGTTGTGCCCTGTTTTTCCACAGATCCGACACACTCGAGTTCCACGCATTGCCAATCTCCGCTCACGATTTTCAGCAGCGGAAGGATTGATTGAGGGGCAGGTGCGAAGATTGTGCCCAACACCCCCACAAGCCGAACAAACACGATCCCCGTCCACTCTCTTCTTTCGAATTCTGACTCTTTCGGGATGCAGGATTGGACAAGTCTGGATGTTGTGACCTGGTGTCTCACAATGTGAGCATACGCGCGGGCCTTTACGCCGTTTCTTCTTCGCTTTCTCTGGGTTCAGGACCGGACAAGTTCGTGTGTTATGCCCAACAACTCCACAAGCACTGCACACGCGACGTCCATCTCTCCTTGTCGAATTGCCCCTCTTTGCCCGTCGTGCGGCTCCCTCTGGATTCACTTGTGGGCAGGTCTGGATGTTGTGTCCTTTCTCTCCACATTCCTTACATGAACGAGTGAAGCGATTCCTTGCTCGTGAGATTCGACGTTCTGCGGACGCGGGATTAATATCAGGACAGGTTCGAACATTGTGTCCCATTTGTCCACAGGAAGCACACACACGTCCGACTTTGGCCACGCAGTCACTTTCACTGTTCGATTTATGATGCTATTGTTTTATTGAAAATTATTGATTATTGACGATGCTGCTTCAACGGTGGTTTGAAGGATGTCTCCAACATCCCCCGTTTATGGACAAAGCACTTCTTGAAGCCACAGCAGCCGCATTGGTCGCACCCGGTAAGGGAATTCTCGCAGCCGATGAGAGCAATGGGACAATGTCAAATCGACTTGAAGCAGTTGGCCTTGAATCCAGTGAAGAAGCCCGCCGTGC
>JAPKFG010000021.1 GCA_028821675.1 Candidatus Poseidoniales archaeon | reverse complement strand
TGAGAGAGCCAATGAAACCCGCCCAACCATCATATGTGTAGGTGAGAATCTGGCCATCCGTTGATGTAGCAGACATTGTGGCCCGACCACTGCTAGAACCAATGACTTCAGTGGTCCAATCGATGTCAAAGAGTGTGAAAGACCAACTCTTCCCTGTATCGAGTGGGAAATTCAACACGGATTGAGCCTCTCCATTCTCGAATGCGGAGAGATTGTCGTGTGTGATGCGGCCTAGGAATGGATTGTGATTGAGGACCGCGTGGCGCTTCGCCTCTCTCTCACTGGAGATTGCGAGCATGTATGCAGTATCCTCTTCGGCATCAATTTCAGCAACAACGAGGCGGGCAGAATCATCTTCCCAATCGGGTGTTGAGAAGGTGTACAGCCACCATTGGCCAATCTGCCATTCAGCGGGTGTTGAGACATCGGCATCTCCTGGACCTTGGTCGGGTGAATCTCCTCCGCCAAGACAACCGGCAAAGCTGATGCTAAGCATCAACAGTGCCATCAGAGGTGCACGCATGTGAACCCCTTGTCGTGTGTTTCTCTTGAACACTTGGCTCAGAGAAGTCCGCCGTGTTTGACGACCAGAGTGGCGATGACCAGACTGACGATACTCATCAGTTTGATCAGGATGTTGAGCGAAGGGCCACTAGTATCCTTGAAGGGGTCGCCGATAGTGTCGCCGACCACCGCTGCGGTATGGGCGTCGTCGCCCTTCACCGCGCCTTCGATGTGACCTTGTTCGATGGCTTTCTTCGCATTGTCCCAAGCACCGCCGGCGTTAGCCATGAACAGCGCCATGAGAACACCGGTGACTGTCGCACCGGCGAGCATGCCAGCGAGGGTTTCACTGCCGAGCAGCAAGCCGATGAGGATTGGGCTTGCAATCGCGACCAAACCTGGAGAGACCATCTCACGCAAGGCGGCCTTTGTCGAGATGTCCACACACTTAGCGCTGTCAGCCTCGACACCTTCACGGCCTTCGAGCAGACCATCAATCTCGCGGAATTGGCGGCGGATCTCGTCGATCATCTCCTCAGCCGCACGACCGACGGATTTCATCGTCATGGCTGCGACCACGAAGGGCAGAGAGCCACCGATGAGTAGACCGATGACGACCATGGGGTTAGTCAGAGATAGATTGAGCAGAATCTGGTTACCGTCGATATCTAGGCCCAACGCAGTTTCAGTGCTGGAGTTGAAGGCGGCGAAGAGCGCTAGAGCAGTCAATGCAGCAGAACCAATTGCGAATCCTTTGCCAATTGCTGCTGTTGTGTTTCCAATCGAATCCAACTCATCAGTGATTGCTCGGACATCTTCGCCAAGTCCACTCATTTCTGCAATTCCACCTGCATTGTCAACAACGGGACCATATGCATCTACGGTCATCGTAACTCCAACAGTTGCAAGCATACCCATAGCAGCCATTGCAATTCCATATAGTCCGCTAACGTCATTGGCGACATAAATTCCAACACACATCAAAATCACAGGTATGAATACCGACTGCATACCAACTGCAAGTCCAGCAATTGCATTGGTAGCACTACCTGTCTTGCTGGCTTCACCGATATATGGAATTGCTTTGACAGGTACACCAAATACGGGCTCAATTCCAGTGTAATATTCTGTCGCAAGACCGATTAGAATTCCGACTATACTACCTATTGCAACGGCCTTTAAAGGCCCTAGGCCATAATGTCCCTCTGATAAAGTTACACCATCAAAAGTTAGTTCAGTCATAGCAAAATATACACCAATTAAGAATAGGACTGCACCAACAAAAGTTGTGTTTCGCAGAGCTGATGCTGCATCTCCGCCTTTGAATACACTCATTGAGAATACGCCGATAATACTCGCAATGTAACCAATCGCACCGAATAAAATTGGCATAAGGACATAATTTCCACCAAGATCTGTGGATGCTGCTGCAATGACCATTGCAGCAATAATTGAACCCACAAATGATTCAAATATATCTGCGCCCATTCCTGCTACGTCACCGACATTGTCACCGACATTGTCAGCAATTACACCGGGGTTTCGGGGATCATCTTCTGGGATGCCGGCTTCAACCTTACCTACAAGATCAGCACCTACGTCAGCCGCCTTGGTGTAAATGCCGCCACCTACACGCGCGAAGAGTGCAATTGAAGATGCGCCCATTCCGAACCCTGCGATTGTACCAACTGTATCGATATCTTGTCCATACATGAGGTACATGAGTGAAATTCCAGCTAGTCCCAATCCACCAACTGCTAGACCCATCACTGCACCACCATTGAAAGCAGTTGCAAGTGCTGCTGCTTGACCCTGCTTTTGTTGATAGCCCTTAGGTTGCGAAGTTTCAGTTAATTCCATCAAACCATTTGCTGCAGCCTGTGCTGTTCGGCCATTGGCACTGGTTGCTGATTTCATTCCACTGAATCCGGCTACTACTGAGCACGCGGCTCCAATTACGAAAGCAATTGCCGTTTCAGTGCCTAATCCAATGCTGCCTCCGGCAGCAAGTAAAGCGGCTACAACTACAATGAATATCGCAATAATTCTATACTCTGCAAAAAGGAATGCCATGGCACCCTCTTGAATTTGCTTGGTTATTTTCGCGACTGTGCTGTTCTCAATTTCAATCGAATCTACCTTTCGAAATAGCATGAAGGCAATCAATAAACCAACTATACCTGCACCTACGCCTATTTGTCCGACCATCTCACTGTTCATATCCACGGTTACACCTCTGGTGGCCGGCCGACCGGCGACCCCCATATAATCTCAGGGGGAACTAAATATGGCCCTCTAGGGCCATTTCAGGGGATACAGAGTTGCGCGAATGCGGATAGAAGGGCCCCGCCACCGTGATCTTCCTCAAAAGCAGAATACTCTTTATCATCCATATCACCATCTGCATGAGCCTGATTGATGACAGAACGACTGGCTTCGGGATGGAACTGAACTCCCCAAACAGGTTTGCCTGCCATGCGCATTCCAGCATTTTTACAGTGCTTTGTCGAAATGATGAGGCGTGCGCCAGGCGGCAGACTTGTTACTTCGTCCTGATGGGTAAACAAACCCATTCTAATAGGCGACAAAAGCGTGTCCATTCCCACTGAATAAAGAGGTGTAATGAAATCGTTTCGGTCCTTTGAACGCTTGACTTCCCCTCCAAGAGTTTTGCACAATAATTGGTGGCCGAAGCAAATTCCGAGAACTGGAAGGTTGGCCGCAACCGACTGTTGCAATACTTGAGCAGCCTCATCCATCCATGGTTCCCACATACTGACATTGGCACGTGAACCACTACAGATGACAGCGTCAGGGTTGAGGTCTTCGATGGCATCTGGTGTATCGATTCGGCGATAGGATATGCCATCTTCTTCCCACTCGGTTCGATAAGAATCTCGATTGGTTAATTGCGGCGTCAAAAGCAAACACTCCGCGGGCGCGAAAGGGGCCATAATCTCTGCATTTCCACCTTGGCCAAACGCTGGCCTTTCGACCAAGAGATCGAGGAGGACTACACGAGTCATGGGCTTCGTATGGGGGAACGGGTTGAAAGCCCTCCGACTGCTCCGTCTCGTCATGACAGAGGTAGACCGACAACTCATTCTGGAGAATGTTGGACCTGTTCAAGCGGTTCTGGATGCACACGATGGGGTTGTCAATGTCATCGATACAACAGATGGAATCATCATGATCGGATTGGAAGGGGGATGCACAGGATGTAGCAGCACTCCAATGACTGCCATGCAAATCTACTACGCACTAATGAAATTGGTTGAGGTCAATGATGTCGTGTTCGTCAATGGTGAGTTACCCGAATATATGCGCACATTCATCGATGACAAACTCAAGTCCGAGGAGTGACACACTTGAGGGGATTATTGTTCGCTGTTTTCGTCGCACTGCTTCTCATGCCTCTATCTATTGCAGAGGATAGCGATGGTGATGGGTTTGACAACCCAACCGTAGATTACACCGTCTGGGATGGAGCAGATGCCTATCCTGACAATCCCGACATTCACGAACCGGTATTCTCTACGGGGTGTGACCCCCCGGTTGCAACCCTTGACTTGATGGAACCTGTCACGTTCACATGTACGGTTGGAAATGAAGGGCCAGTCGCACTGTACGTGTTGATTGATGTGGATGATGATATCCATCTCAGAAATCAGTTCGATGCGGCCTATTACGATATCAATTCAGGGGAAATTCTCGAATTGCAGGTCACATTGTCTGGCCTTTCGGAAGGAGTGGCCATGGCCAGATTACGCATCTTCGCACGCGCGAACAGTTCGGCCAGCCATAGTGTAGATTTGCCCATTGAAGTCACTGGAGAGGAGTGGGCGGGCATTAACAGCCACAGCGAGGGAACCAACCCCCCGGATATCTCATTCATCAACGGTTTGCTAGATGATTTGGCAATTTGGCTTTCAGACAACACGCCGTGGCAATTCCAACGGATGCAGGCGGGCATCGTTGTCCTAGTGGGAAGCATCGGACTTATCGGTGCGATTCGACAGTTTCAAGCACGGAGTTTATGGCGGCAAAATATGGACAAGAAAGCCACGGATGATCTACATAGTGAAGCTCGTTTCGATGCAATTCGTCGTGGAGGGAAACATAAGCATCACATTGAACAGACGATTCCAAAAAGTCCCGAATTCGTCATCAAGCGCAAGAAATGAGGATATCATTCATCTTCAGATTCTCGATTCTGCTTCATAATCTGATGTGGATTCATACCCTGTGAGATATTACGGCCCTTGATGTTCAGGCGAGCCATGAATGCAAATGCGATACAGAGTACTGCTAGAGGTTTCGCTAGGTAAGTTGAGCCCCAGAGATTGCCACCCAAACTGTCCAGATAAATCAGTGAAGCCGCGGCAGATAATGACAAAATCACCATCCCCCATTGGGCACGGTCTTCAGCCTTGTCATTTCTCGAAATATTGGCAATGAGAATCCAAAGTAAGAGAGTAGAAGCACACAGGACTTGACTGAGTGTTTCAATCGAATCCATGGCTCTTCGATGAGTAGGCAGCACTTCAGCCTGTGCCAAGAGTCAAGAAGGACCGCGTTCCTTGGAAATCATGGTCAAGGTAGCGAGTTGGAGTCTGCCTAGGCCACGAAGAAATGGCCCCCCTTTTCACTCCAAGTCAAACGTCATCATGGTACTCGAGCAAGTCGGTGTACTCTTGGAATTGAATGGGGCTAATCCCTTCCGTGTTCGTTCTTATCAAAACGCATCCCGTACGCTAGGTGCTCTAGAAGAAGACCTGTGGCAGGTGACCTCAGAGGGACGGCTGACCGATGTCAAAGGAATTGGCAAAGGCATTGCTGGATTGATTACCGAAGCTATGACTGAAGGCAGGTGGGGTGGAATTGGAGAATTGTACACCAGTGTCCCCCCCGGCTTGATTCAGATGTTGGCCATCCCGGGCCTAGGACCCAAGCGCATCAAACAGTTCCATGATGAATTGGGAATCGAATCCATCGAACAACTGAAGGTTTCAGCAGAAAATGGTGAATTGCGAGAATTGGATCGCATGGGGGCGAAATCAGAGCAAAAGGTTCTCGATGGCATTGAATTGCTCAAACGATTCTCTGGACGCAGACGCCTCGATGTGGGTCTTCTCTATGGCGAAGCACTCGAGGCAAGAATCGCTACTATGGAAGGTGTTGAACGAGCGCAATTGGCAGGTTCAACACGACGCCGAAAGGAAACCATTGGCGACTTGGATATCGTTGCTGCCGTGTTGCCAGAAGATGTCGAAGCTGTGACTGAACAGATCGTGACTCTTCCCGGGGTCGCGGATGTAAAAGGAGCAGGTTCATCCAAGGTCAGCATCATCTTGGGCACCGAATTCTTCTCTGATGAGGTCATGGAATCTGGACTCGATGGAGGGGTTCTCGAAGCATTGGGCGGAGACGCTTACGAAGAAATGGCATCGAACACGACAATCGATGCACAGATTCGACTCGTGCCCCCACATGTGTTCGCCTATACTTTGGCATATTTCACCGGCTCAAAAGAGCACAACGTTCGCATGAGGCAGCGCTCACTTGATCGAGGATTGCGACTGAATGAATTCGGTTTGTTCCCCCTAGATGCTGTCGGTGAATTGAAAGGAATTGAAGCGGCTGAATTCTCACTACCTGCTGAGAAAGAATCCGAGATTTATTCGCATCTAGATCTCCAATGGATTCCACCTGAACTTCGCGAAGATACTGGAGAGATTGAGGCTGCTGAGATTGGTGGGATTCCCGATTTGATGGAGCCATCCATGTTGAAGGGAGCATTTCACAACCACACCACGGCCTCAGATGGAACAGCAACTCTGAGCCAGATGGCGGAGGCTGCACAGAATCTCGGCTGGGAATTCCTAGGAATTGCCGATCACAGCCAAATCTTACAGATTGCCAGTGGGCTCAGCCCTGATGAACTGGTTTCACAGGCTGCAGAAGTTCGCGCGTTGAATGAGAATTGGACTGACAAAGGCATTGACTTTCGATTGTTCCACGGCAATGAGTGTGACATTCTCTCCGATGGAAGTCTGGACTATACAGATGAAGAAAGAGGTTTATTGGACCACGTCGTTGGCAGTGTTCACCAATTACCCACGTGGATGAAGCGTGATGAAGATGTGAACACTGAAGCTCTCATACGTGCCATAGAGAACCCATCGTTGACCATTCTTGGTCATCCCACTGGACGAATCCTGGGTGGACGGGATGGATTTGCAGTCGATCTGCATGCGGTCATTCGAAGAATGGGTGAACTGAATGCTGAGGGGGAACTCAAGGTTGTCGAAATCAATGCCAGTCCCTATCGATTGGACCTCGATTGGCGATACTGTCGCTTTGCCAAAGAACAAGGCGTACCCATCTCAATCAATCCTGATGCACATAGCCAACAGGGCCTCAAAGATGTCTGGTTCGGAGCACAGATTGCAAGAAAAGGTTGGCTTGAAAAGACCGACATCCTCAACTGCCGTAGCGGCTCGGACTTGGAACAACTCCTCTGGTGATGACATGCGTCCACAGATTGTTGCACTCATCCTACGAACAGGATTGCTCTGTGGGGCGGGTCTTCTGTTTCTATTCCTGTGGTTTGGAACTGGGACCGAACATTCCCCGGTAGGGTTGATGATTGGAATCACCATCGCGGCATTGGCTGGTTTGTGGTGGGCCGAATTACAGATACAACGTGCGCTTGAATTGGCAACGAGGGATGAATGATGGGCGTCGGCAAAGCGATGGTTTTCGGCTTCTTTGCGATGTTTCCCGGGATGATCCTCTCACTGATTGCGTGGGTACTTGTCGGACAACCTGAAACGTGGGCCAGTTGGTTGTCGATTCCGTGTTATGGCCCCTTCTTCGGTTGTATCGCCATCGGTGTTTGGTTGGGAATACGAACCGAGGACGATGTGGAGCTGGAGACATGAAAAGAGCCGATAAGGCTCTGAAGATTGGAGCCTTGTTGGATGAATTGTACCCCACAACACCGATTCCATTGAGTCATTCCAGCGCCTACACACTTCTTGTCGCTGTGATGCTGTCTGCACAAACCACTGATAAAAAAGTCAACCAAGTCACACCGACACTCTTTGCCAATGCGAGTACAGCAGAAGAAATGGCCGTCCTTGAGGTCGAAACAATTCAAGCATTCATTCGAGAGATTGGACTGGCGCCAACCAAGGCCAAGAATCTGCGACGCATGGCCGAACAACTCGTCGAAGGTGGAGGCATACGCCCTGACTGGGAATATCTCGAGAGTTTGGCAGGAGTTGGACACAAGACCGCGAGTGTCGTCATGGCGCAATGGTATGGAATCCCCGCATTTCCTGTCGATACGCACATCCATCGCCTAGCTGCACGGTGGGGGTTGTCAGAAGCGAGGAATGTCGTACAAACCGAGCGGGATCTGAAGATCCTATGGCCGGAGGAGACTTGGATCAAGCGACATCTACAGATTATCTTCTTCGGCAGAGAACATTGCCCGGCTAGAAATCATGACCTCGCACAATGTCCAATTTGTTCCTGGGCCGCTACAAAGAAACGCATCCTTGAAGAAGCCAAGCGTTGAAGCCAAGCGGTCCTTTGGACCGCACATGGGCAACACGGTGACGCTGGAAGAAGGTGACAAGGCGCCGCTTTTCACAGCGAAGGAAACGAATGGGGAAACCATCTCTCTCGAAGGGTTGCTTGCAGACGGAAAACGAGTCGTACTCTATTTTTATCCAAAGGATTCAACGCCGGGCTGTACAGTTCAGGCATGCGATTTCAGAGATAACATGGCAATGCTGACAAACAATGATGTCGTCGTGCTAGGTGTCTCAAAAGGAAGTCAGGAATCTCACGCAAACTTCATCGGAAAACAGAATCTAAACTTCCATCTGCTGCTGGACACAGAAGGAGTAATCCTTGATTTGTATGGAGCGTGGCGTGAAAAGATGAATTATGGACGCACATTCCTCGGAATCTCTCGTTCAACATTTGTCATCGATGCCGATGGAACACTCTCCTACGCCAGATACGGAGTCAAGGCGAAGGGACACGCTGAGAGAATTCTCAAACATATGGGACTGGAGTGAAAGCGATGACCCAAGGAGAGCGAATCGAACTCGCACACGGTTCGGTTGCTTGGGGCCCATGTCATGTCGGAAATGGCGTACAGATTGGGGCAGATGTCAGCATCGGTTGTTTGGCACACGTAGGTCGCAATGTCATTGTCGGAGAGGGAACAAGAATCCAAGGCGGCGCCTACGTTGCAGATGGCACTCATGTAGGGGATGGAGTTTTCATCGGCCCCAATGCTACTATTCTCAATGATCGATATCCACCATCCCGAGATTCGGCAAAGTGGCAGTACGTCACCATCGAAGAGGGTGCGGTCATCGGTGGAGGCGCAACCATTCTGCCCGGATTACGTGTAGGTTCACACGGTGTTGTCGCGGCTGGAGCCGTACTCACCAAAGATCTCCCCTCAGGAGAAGTTTGGGCCGGTAATCCAGCGAAATATCACATGCAGCGTAGCGAATATGAGGAGGCACGTGGATGAGCAAAGATGCGGTCTGTGATTTCCTGAGAAGGTGTGTTCTCTACGCCGATTCAAGCATCAGCAGAAAGAAAAATCGCGATGATGACATGGAAGAAATCGAACGCTGGATCACGTATCGAGACTTCACAGCCTATACGCTATCAGAAGTCGAGAGGGGCGAACTTGATGATTGGTTCGAGAACGAGGGAGAAGCCGAACAGAAACGAGAGACATTGCTGGGTCAACCCATGGGTGTAGACATTCGTAATGATGTGGTGGATACGATGGAACATCCAGAAAAAGCCGCGTGGTTGTCTGCATTAATCTCCCCACGCCCGGTATTGTTGCTTTCAACAATCAGCGAACAAGGCGTGGCAAATCTCTGCCCGGTCACAAGTGTCTCACTGTTGGCGAATACGCCACCATTGCTCGGTGTTTCTCTAAGTCAGGATCGTTCAGGACGACCCAGGGATACGCTGGTCAATCTTCGAAGTGGATCTAAAATCAGTGCCATGGTCCTTCCAGGAACGTGGGATGCAGCGCTGTTGGTAAACGAAACAGCAGTACCGATTCCACCGGAACAAAGTGAATGGGAAGGCCTTGATGAATCGATTGAATCCCCGAATGGATTCCCACCCTACCATCCTCTATCAGCGGCCGTTCTCGAGTGCGAAGTCGTAGAATTGCACCCGTTACCAGGTGCGGTAGCCACCTTGGCAATATTGCGTGTCCAGAACATTCTACGTCCAAATCCCGGGACAAAACGACAAATGCCTCCTGATGCGGAAAACTGGGGAGCGTTGTTGGCACAATTCGGACTGAATCGACTCACTAGTGGGCCAGATGGGGCCGCTTGGTCATTCGAAGTTCGAAGTCATCGAGATTAATCTAGAATCGAATTGCCACCGAGTTCGTGCGTTTCGGTATCAATTCTTGTCCCTCGTCCCGGAATGAGAAGTAATCGATTTGAATCGTCTAGGGCAAACACGGGAAGCCCACCATAATTGGCCATGTCTTGTACTTGGCGTGCTAGAGCACTGCGCTGACTGTCCATGTGTGCCAGACTGCTAAGATCGACAATGCAGATGTCGCCTTGAAGCAGACGAGTGGACATCGGTTCCAATGGCAATCGATGCATCTCATCCGGACGAATGTAACGAAGACCACGACGAGGAAGACCTTGCTGGGCGGCTGACCATTCCAGCCAACGCTTTGCTCCTAAATCATGGAACTTGAGATCCTTGACTGGCTTTCGTACGATTTTTCTTACCGGCTTTGGAATGTTGATGGGATCGCCTTCTTCAATCACAGACTCAAGTTCAATTTCATCGTCTTCAACGGATGCGGCATCGGGTAATTCCGGTAGGCCGAACAAATTGTACAGGCGACGTCGCATGAGCCCGGCTCAGAAGTCGAGGTCCAAGTCATCTTCGGCTGAAGTAGGGGCCGAAAATGGATTTTCTACCGTTGTGGCTGGAGCCGGTTCAGGTTGTGCAGGTGCTTGCTGCGTAAGCCATTGAGCGCCGTAGTAGCCCCACTGTTCCTCGGTCCAACCCGGTGGCAGACCTTCTGCCGGAATCGGCGGGGAGCCTGAACTTTCAATCGGAGTTGGTTCTGGTGCAGCAACCACTGGTGCTGCTGCAGGAGCGGCGAACATATCCGAAGGTGGAGCGGCCATTGGAACCTCCTGCTCGGCCTCCATACCCATCGGTGTAACCTGATCCCATGGATCCTCATCATTGCCACCACGAATCGAGGTCCAAGCAAGGATTCCGAGCAAAGAAGCCAGAACCAGACCAAGGATGATGACAATGGACGAAATCATTCCACCACTACCAAAGAAACTGAACAGCCCGCCGTCACCTTCCATCACGACAATCGTGTAGTCCTTGGTCGAACTATCGATTTCGTCAGAGACCATGAGGCGGATACCACGTTCACCTGGCTCGTCGAATTTCACCCATATCTCCATACCAATCTCATCGATATCATTGGCTGGGTCAGTGTCGCCATCGGAATCGACGGAGGTGTCAAGATCCCAGCGATAGACCAAGTTCGGCTGGTCTGAGGCAGTGTCGGTGGAAAGATTGCCAGAGAGACCGATCATATCGCCGGCCTTGGGTCCAATCGAACTCACCCAAATATCAGCGACTGGTTGGCGATTACGAACAGTGAAGTTGATCATCTGCGAGGTTCGTGCACCATCATCATCTGTAACGTGGAATATGGCTGGATATGTGCCTGCTTCGGACCACATATGATTGAGAGTAGGTCCTGTGACATCACAATCATCGTCAGAACTACCATCTTGATCTAGATTGATGAATGGATCGAGATCCCAACAAGCGACCAAACTCTCGATGTCGCTTGAGGTGTCGCTGAATTCGGCTGTGAAGATGGTACTTGCATCTTCCCAGAGTGGAAGCGGTTCTTCGAAGGGCACAATCACCGGAGCTACATTTTCAACTACCACATAGGCAGTGATGGTTCCGGTGGTTTCATCGTCGTCGTCAAAGACTTGCATCACGATTATGTGGGCGTCCTTGGTTGACCAACTGACTGGAACCACTGAAGTTGACCCTACGGTCGTCTCAAACCAACTGGGATTCTGCTGTGAATCGGGCTGCCATTCCCAGCGCATGGTGGGCATATCGTTGGGTGAATCTTCGACTGAACCGTGTAACTCGACGGCTTGGTCTTCATCGACGACCCAGATTCCTTGCGCGTTCTGAGAGGTTATATTGCCAGATTCAACATCATGTAATTGAATCGAACCATTGTACGGTGCTATGTTGGTGACCGTGACGGAGAGGCTGACTGTGGTGATGGCAAAATCATCATCAAGAGCTCGGAAATTCATTGTAAATTGGCCTTCGATTTCGGGGATTATTGTGCAGGCTTGGGTAATCATTCCCTGTGAACACTCGTAGGGTTGTCCATTGGCACCATTCGGCGGCATCCACAACATATCGATGGGTGCTTCAGGTGTCTGGGTGTCAATATCACTGTGATCATAGGCGTTGAAGGTCAAAGATTGACCAACCCGAACACTGGCGGCACTGGATGCAAGATTGACAACGGCTGGACGATTGTTCACAATCACCAGAACGGAAGTACGGACAACGTCGTCTTCATCATCAACGACGGTGAGATTGACAACGTATTCTCCATCATCATCCCATGATTCTTCGATCATACACTCTGGCACCATATGTGAATCGATTGTCCCATTCTCTCTTTCAATGTCAATAAGACAGAAAATTTCGCCACCATCAGGATCGATGGAGTCAGAGGCATCGATGAGGATGGTCTCATAGGTCAAATAGGGTACTAGATTCGCAATCTCTGCTGTAGGCAACCGACCGACGAAGAGCGTGAAGGTGCCCTCATTGTTACTTCGGTTCGCATCTTGAGTCACGGTCTCTTGAGGGTCGACAGTGAACAGAACCTGAACGTCGCCGATTGTCTGAGTTGTAGGTACGGTCCAAGCGACGTCTGCGGTGAACACACCCCATGGTGGCAAAGATGGAACATTGACCGTACTTGATGATCCGTCTGGGGCCTGAATTTCCAAAATAGTGGCTGGAGCCGCGAGGATGCCACGGTTCTGCACGGGTACACTGAAGGTGAGTTCGTCGCCCGGAATCGAATAGTAACCTGTAATCGAATTGAGTTGTTGTGAGACGCCATCACGCAATCGTTCAACCGACACACCTGAACTAACGGCGGCAAGATCGATTTCGACCAAATTCTCATCGAGTGTGATTGTAGAGGCGCCAATATCTATGGTGCTTACTGTTGATGGAATCCAAGCGATGACGCCATGGCTCGCATAATCAAAGTTGGTAGGTGATGGGTCCATACCGTGTCCCGTATCAAACACCAGATAGGCACTGCCATTGGCTGCCGTGGTGACTGTTCGAACGTCCTCTTCAATCTCATATCTGAATTCGACATCCTGATTGGCGACAGGTTGTCCGTTGGAATCGGTGACACTGAGCAACATACCGAGATCGGTGTCCAATGGCCAAGCGGGGAAATCAAGGTCCACGGTTAGATCGTTGGTTCGTGCAACCTGGTTGTACTGATCCAATCTGAAATCGAGATCGACACCGACCTCAATTCTCTGATGCCACCAAGCATCATTTCGAGCATCCTCACACCACCATCGATATCCAGTGGTGTCGCCCGTACTTACGTCGTAAGAAGTCACATTGTAGGAGGTGGAACAACCCGGGTAATTGACACCAGGATCGCCTGAACCTACAATCTCGTAGCGTTCAGTGGTCGGGTCTACAGAATCTTCTGGCAATGCGAACAGGTTGTCGTAAACAACGCCAGACCAGGTTGTGGTGGTGGTGGTTTCTGCATCCCATATTTCACCGACATTCATTGGAAAATCATAAATTTCTTTGGGCGGAGCATAACTCGTATCGATGTTCATGTCGGCAAGTGCAAGGTTGGATCCAACAACCCAAGCGGCCAAACCAGTGATGTTATTGAAATCGACATCCAAATTCATGTTGTACGTGATTTGACCTAAATCGGATGCGCGGATGAGTTCTTCCATCTCGACTTGAACGCGAAGGTCCCCCGGCACATCGATTGTGGAGGCGAGGGTTGCGTCATAATCGTTGAAATCCCCATATGAAGATAGTTCGTAGACTAGAGTGGAGACATTTTCAATGGTCTCGTAGCGAATATCGACCACTTCGCGGGACAACTGGCCTGTCAGAATGTCGACCTGTGACCCGGGGGCGCCGCCTGCAATCAACTCTTCAACATCGAATTCAGAGTCGTAAATCCATTCATCTCCGATACGCCAATTGGCCACATCAATCAAGCCTCCAGTCTTGGTCGAGACGAGGTTCAGCGAAGATTCCGACTCCAATTCAGGTTCGATTTGTGGCTGTGAAAAAGGCAGCAATATCGAGAAAATCAGAAGCAAAACGAGGCTGGTTGGCAGCAAGCGTGAATGGTCACCCATAGGGTGACCAGAGAAGTAGCCCTTATTCAATTGAGCGCAATGCGGATTATGGAGATAATTGTGGTACACCACATCCATACCAACATGGCGTTGCGAGTCGGTTCAGTGGGAGGTCGCCAACCGGTTAGGGCTTGTGTGACCTCTTTCACGAACCAGCCTTCTTCATGATCAACCACATGTTCATTCTGAATCAATTGATGCTCCCAAGTTGTGAAGATACAGGTTCGATTATTGAACCGCCAGTGAAGTCGAGTGAGTGGCGTCAAGATGGCATGAACCCACCAAGCGACGGGCCATGGCAAAGCCCAACCAAGCATCAGGAACAACATCACCAACAAATGGGTCAAACGAACGAATTTTGCAGCCAACCAGCGCCACATTAAATCACCCAATCACGAAGAGGCGAATCGCACATCCGCCCAGACTCGCATAGGAGATGACGTAAGACATATTCGAAGCAGTCTTGAAGGTGATTGTGATTCCGACCAGTCCAAACAAACTGACCAGAAAGGATCCCTGATCGGTACTTCCCGCATCAGGATGGCCACGTAGTGCCATCTCCCATGACCGCAGGATGCACACATCCGCAATCTGCCAATGTAGAATCATCGCTGGGATGAAAAAGAGTGCGAACCACAGAGTGCTCTCCCAAGGTAGGATCCAAGCCCAAGTGACAAAAATCGTGGTTAACACGTGAAGGGCATAGACGCCGTCGGCGGCATATCTCCTCAGAGGACCGACATCATCGGTCATGTTCGTACCTCACAGGAGATCGGCGAGTTCGTCCTTAATGATCTCTACAGCCTCAAGAATCTCGTCCTTGTGGCGAGCGCCGGTAATCACCATCTTGCCACTGCCGAAAATCAGACAAACAACCTTTGGATAATCAAGGCGATAAATCAATCCAGGGAACTGCTCGGGTTCGTATTCGACCTTGTCAAAAGGTAGGTGGAATGTCAAATGATTGAGGTTAAGCTTGCGTGGCTCGCCTGCTTGAGGCTCGCCAGTCCACTTGTCCATTCCATCGTAATCCACAGGATAATGCAGAGCATAGGTTGCCACCATGTTCTGCACCTCGATAGTGACATCCTTGAAGTCCCAGGTATCGATTCCGGCTCCGCGAAGATCGTTGATCATGCGCTCGATGCCGGTGTAGATATTGTCCTTGTTCTTGCCGCCCGTGCAGACAGCACGGCCGGAGCGGAACATCAGAATGGCCAACTTGGGGTCTACCACACGGTAGACCACACCTGGGAATTGTTCGGGTTCATATTCGCAATTCAACTGAACCGCGATATCGGGGAGGTCAAGTTCCTCGGCCACACGGGTCGAGGCAACGACGTTTACTACAGTTAGACGTTCTTCGTCAGTTGTTGCTACTAGTACTTTATCGCTTTTTGCCTTGGAGTCTTTTTTATCGCTTTTTGCCTTGGAGTCTTTTTTATCGCTTTTTGCCTTGGAGTCTTTACCGCTTTTTGCCATGAGGCCGCCATCGAAGCCTCCTTTATAAGTCCAACCAATGGTCCTATATAATGGAATTATACCATTCAGGTCCGCAGTCACTCGTTTTCGATGCGGACTCCTGATGCACCCAACTTAGAGACCATTGTTCGGCCACCAACCAGTTCGATTGCCTCAGCTGTTCTGCGCGGTTCTGTGGTCAGGGCAATCATACACCCTCCACCACCAGCCCCGGTGAGTTTTGCACCCAAACTAGAGGGTAATGCTGCTTCCACCATACGATCTAAATCATCATCGGATACCCCCAAACCTTGCAACAGTCGGTGACATTCGTTCATGGCGATTCCCACCGCCTGTAGATTTCCCAAGGATAGGGCAGTCGCACCTGCTCGGGTTACATTTCCAATTCTCTCGATATCTTCCATTCGTTCCGGTTGATTGGACAATAATCTCGCAACTTTAGCCACCATCTGAGCAGTGGGGCCGGGGCGACCTGAAAATCCGATGACTAGACTGGCCTCAGAAATTGGTTCTGGAAGGTCAACAGTGTGGACCTCCCAAGTTCTTCGAACACCATCGATTCGTAAATCACGGGTGAATTGCCAATGCGCCTGAGGCTCCTTCTTGTCCGAAACCATGACGACACCCCCCAGTGTAGATGTGCTGGTATCGATGGGGCTGGCACGACCTCCTTGGGCTTCAGCTTCAGCAATATGGGCGGTAGTTGCAATCCCTGAAAGAGGCAACTCATCCGCAGGTGTTCCACCTAAATGTAACAGTCCAGCGGCAACGGCAGAACAGATTGCAGCACTTGAGCCCAACCCTGCGGCTCCAAATAATTCGCTTTCAATATGGACGGAGAGTGGCCCACCTCCGTCACCGATCCACATACGCTTGAGTATCGCATCCAGATGGGGGTGACGATGCTTGTCGAATTTCATGTCATCTATGAGCCAACCGGACTTAGATTCCTCAAGTGTAACCTGAATTCGAGCATTGATGGCGACAGCGACCGCAGGCTGCCCATAGACGACGGCATGCTCGCCGAAGAGAATGCACTTTCCCGGCGCGCTCGCTAGGACCATGTCGAGGCGTAGAGACGGTGCCTCATATCCATATCTCTCGCGTGCGCGTACACGAACCAAAGTTCAAGGATGGGTCACAGGTAGGACAGTTTGCCCGAGGTGAACCTATGAACGATGAGACCGATTTTGATGTCATCATCATCGGTGCTGGTTTCGCTGGCGCAGCAACCGCCTTCCAACTACTCAAGGAAGGAATTGAGGGAGATCGAATCCTCATCGTCGACCGTGGAGAGCCAATTGGCAGCAAGAATCTCACAGGTGGAATACTGTGGGGAAGAGAACTCGATGATTTTGAAGAATTCCTTGGCAATTGGGAAATGGATTGCCCCGGAATCGAGCGCTGTATTAATCACAAGAAAGTTGGATTCCTGAGCAACGAGGATGCCCTATTCATCGAAGGACGATTTGCTTCATGGGATGGCACAGGTGGGACTGAGGAGCCCAGTCAACGCGCTTCTTGGTCAGTCCTTCGAGCCAAGGCTGATGCTTGGATGGCCGAAAAGATGGAGGAAGCTGGAATCTTCGTCATGGCTGGGATGAAAATCGACCAATTGCACATCGATGGACTCGACCACGGATCCTATGACGCCAGAGATTTGACCGACCCGGCCGAAGACAGCGGCAAGGGCGGCGCCCAGAAATGGAAGGTCGACAACTTGCCCAAGGAATTGGTTGACAAAATTCGCAACGGTTCCATTAGTGGAATTGTCCAAGATGGTGATATCATGACCAGCAAGGTCGTCGTGATTGCTGAAGGGACCAACTCGGTCCTCACGCGCGCCTATCACTTTGATTCGATGCTCCATGCTCAGTCTAAGGACGACATGTTACTCGGTGTCAAAGAAGTCATTCATCTTGGCAAGGAGAAAATCGATGAGCGATTCAACTGCTTCGCTGGCGATGATGAACGCCCACCCAGTGGTATGGCCATGGAACTCGCACTTTCTCTATACCGCGACATGAGTCATGAGGCATGGGAAAAGTATCCCAATACCAAGGGCCTGTATCCTCGATGTGGTGGCTTCTTCTACACCAACAGAGACACGGTCTCCTGTGGAATCATCGTTCAATTGAAATCTCTACCAGAGGGCTTGCACACCTACGATTTGTATCAAGCCTTCAAGGCGCAACCGGCTATTGCCGCCTTGATTGAAGGTGGAGAGGCCATCGAATACGGCGGTCACCTCTGTCCAGAATACGGATTGCATCGAATGCCTCACCGGTTCACCCGTGATGGGGCGGTCGTGGTCGGCGATGCAGCTGGCTTGGTTTTTGCCAATGGAATGCAAATTCAAGGGATGAACAACGCCCTTCACTCCGGCAAATTGGCTGGCAAGGCAATCGCAGCCTGCATGGCCAATGGAGATGTCAGCGCCAAGGCTTTGGATGCAACCTACACGAAGTCTCTCAAGGCCAGTTACATCTTCCGTGATCTCAAGCGATTCGAGCCAGCAACCAAGTTCCTCAACAATCCTGCTAACTTCACCTGGGTTCCGGAACTGGTCGGCAAGACCGCCAATCGTGTCTTCCGTGAAATCGGCGAAGAAAAAGTGACGGCGGAAAAGGTCCTATTCGGCGTAAGGAAGGAGATGCGGGCCGAAAACAAGGCAAACAAGAAGGGCATGAGCCTCTTCAGAATGCTAAAGTTGGCCCTAATGGGAAGGAAACTCTGAGGTGTTATGATGTCTGAATCAATCAAACTCGGCCTTTTCACCTACGATATCAAGAATGGTCTCGGCCTGATTGGATACAACGTCGATGAGCATGAACACGCCCACATTATCGTTGAAACCAGCAAGTGCAATGACTGCTCTCACATGATGTGCGTTTGGGGTTGCCCCGCACAATGCTACAACTTCCGTGATCAAGGCCTTAAGGAAATGAAATTCCAGTATGAGGACTGCGTCGAATGTGGCACCTGCTACATCATGTGCGATCAAGGGGCCGTGAGTTGGAATCACCCTCGGGGTGGCTTCGGAATTACATACAGTCAGGGTTGAGAGTGAGCCATGGCACTACACGTGTATGATACGCGAACACGCGAGAAGCGATCGTTTGAGACCGCTCGTACCGGCGAGGTCGACATGTATGTCTGTGGCATCACGCCATACTCCCCATCGCATCTGGGACACGCTCGATGTTACATCGCATTCGATTTGATTCACCGCTGGTTGGAAGCCAGTGGGTGGACGGTGATTTATGTCCAGAACTTCACCGACATAGATGACAAAATCATCAATGCGGCCAGTGAGGAAGGTGTCGATTTCCTTGAGGTTGCCAACCGGAATATCGCCGACTACTACGAAGCCATGGACAAACTGAATGTTCTCCGTGCAGATCACTATCCTCGCGTTACAGAAGTGGTACCTGAAATCGTCACGATGGTGGAGACGCTGGTCGAAAAAGGACATGCCTACGTGGCTGAAGATGGCGTTTGGTTCAGCATTGCCTCGGCACCAGAAAAGTACGGTATGCTCACGGGGCAGTCCATCGATGCGGTGATGGCCGGTGCCAGTGGCCGTGTCGAAGATTCTGGCAAACGAGACCACAAGGACTTCGCATTGTGGAAGGTGGCCAAACCCGGTGAACCGTCGTGGCCCTCGCCATGGGGAGATGGTCGGCCAGGCTGGCACATCGAGTGCAGTGCAATGTCGCTCAAACACTTTGGTGAACAGTTCGACATTCACGGGGGAGGACACGACCTGCGATTCCCCCATCACGAAGCAGAAATCTTCCAATCCGAATGTTGTACGGGCAAGACGCCATTGGTCCAATACTGGATGCACAATGGCTTCGTCAACATCGATGGCGAGAAGATGAGCAAGTCGCTCGGCAATTTTTGGACCATTAGTGATGCATTCGAGAAATACGACCCACTGGTACTGCGACATGCTCTGCTGAATGCACATTACCGCTCGCCCATCGATCTCACCGAACAATTACTGGAGGATGCCAAAGGGCACCATGCCAAACTGGTCGAAACCTACGGGCACGCTCTAACCGTGAATGAGCAGGCGAAGAAAGCAGGGATGCAGAATGCACCTCGGCTACCAAAGGCAGATGTGGCCTCGGCGGATTTCCTCGCCAGCAAACTCGGTTTGCTGGAGAAACTCCTCCAAGAAGCGGCCATCGCCATGGATGACGATTTCAACAGTCGTCAGGCTCTGGCCAAGATCAGCAATGGAGCCCGTCTGATTCCACAAATTCTCAACAGTGAAGATGTCGATGAACGAGACACGGCGGCCTTCGCCATGTATGCCATCGATTGGTTGGAAGAATTCGCGGGTTCAGTTCTCGGATTGTTGCCCGACAAGGATGTGTCCTTGGCCGCCCACGACCCAAGTTTGGACCCTGAACGACAGGTAATCAAGGACGAAGTCGAGCAACTGCTGGCTCGTCGTGCGATTGCCAGAACGGCCAAGGATTGGGACAGTGCCGATGAGATTCGCGATAC
>JAPKFG010000020.1 GCA_028821675.1 Candidatus Poseidoniales archaeon | reverse complement strand
TGGCGCGCCATGCACCACCCACGCCCCGATTGGCTGTTGATGCTTACGCCAAGACATTCATGTCGAAAGGAGGGTAGGGTCATACATGCGAGACGTCCGAGTGACCGTCCTCGGCACGGCGCAAGACGGCGGTGTCCCACAGCCGGGTTGCGCCCGTGAATGCTGCCTGCGTGTGCGTGCTAATGATGCACTGAGGCGCCATCCTGTAAGTTTGGGAATTGTCGGCGCAGATGGATCAACTCACTTGATTGAGGCCAGTAGAACGATGGGGGAACAGTTCGAAATCTGGCATTCAGCCGACCCTGTAGATGGCCCACTCACTTCACTGAGTATCACCCATGCGCATCTGGGCCATGTGGATGGTTTGGGGTTGTTCGGTAAAGAAGCGATGGGGGCTAAGAATCTGACATTGCATTGTAGTGAATCATTCGCTGCACTTATCGAGAACAATCCTCCTTGGCACGAACTACGAAAACAGGAGGTCATCTCACCTAACACATGGACCTCAAACAAATCCTTCGAACCTTCCCCTGGATGTGGATTCACAATCAACCCCATTCCCGTGCCACATCGCGATGAGTTGAGTGACAATCATGCGCTTCTAATCGAGGGAGTTGGTTGCAATCTGCTGTTTCTACCCGATCATGATTCGTGGTCTGAAACACTGCGTGGAAGCACCATCAGAAAGTGGTTAACTGAATTGAATGTGGATATTGCACTGCTCGACGGAACATTCTGGGATGCTGATGAATTGCCTCACCGGGATTTGTCCGAGATTCCACATCCAACGGTTCGAGAGAGTCTGGAAATGTTGGGGGATCGAAAAGAGGGGGACCCCGACATTAGATTCTTGCATTTGAATCATACAAATCCACTCTGTAATCCATCATCACCTGAAGCCGCCGAGTTGGCTTCAAAGGGATGGGCACTCGCTTCGGAAGGGGATTCGTTCACGCTTGAACGGTTATGAGGGGGAGGCGCACGCGCTCCAATATGCACCTCACCGGAACGGTCAGTAGTGGACTGGGGCGCGCTCACATTTTCATGGCCCAAGACCACTATCAGGAGCAATTCAAGTTGATTCTTAGCGATGTGGCATGGCCGGGCACATTGAATGTCCAAGTCTCGGGAGAGGATTTGGTTGCCTACGTAGCTCTGAGAAATTTCTCTGGTGTTGACACATTGGATATTGATGAAGAAATCAAAATCAAGGCTGCAGATATTGACCTCTCTAACATTGATTCGCATCGAATTCGTGGATTCTTGCGCGAAGGAAGATCGTTCGGTGGAGCCACAGCATTTGATGGCAACATCCTGGTCGGTGAACAGGCCCCATTGGCATGTGCGGTTCTGATTCCCGATTTGACAAGACATGTCGATGTGGTTGAAGTCATTGCAATCGATTTCTTGAGGGATGCTCTGAATCTTACAGATGGAGACGTTGTTTCACTCAATCTCAATTGAGATGGAGGAGCCAAGCAGCTTGATGCAATTGATCTTGCTCGGCTCGCGCTTTGTTCGCCCATAGTGGGTAGGCCCTGCCAGTTGAAGGAGTGACGGCCACGAGAGGTGAGTCAAAGTGAGTTTTTGCCTTGTCCATTAGGTAAGGCGTACCCGAATGTTCAATCGACCAAAGCGTCAACCATTCTGGTTCAACACGACCGAAATCCGCTGCATTCTCGGGAGAAGATAGGGCCTCTCCCACTTCTTCGATGGAAAATTGCCCCTTGGCGATTCCTAGCATAGCAGAGGCGATGCGACGAACCTGATTCCAAACGAAACCCTCCGCCTTGATAGAAAAACCGAGGATGGCTCCACTATCGTCAAGCCATGGCTCGCAAGAAAGGACTCTCTTGACAGTGGAGCGCCCTTCTTGTGGTCGACAGAAATTTCGAAAATCGTGCTCCCCAACAAAGAGTGAACACCATGAGGTCAAGGATGAAATTGAAACTGCGGGCCAACCTTCCAGCGCTTGGAGCCGATACAGATAGGTGCGTGAGTGGGCATCTCTGGTTCGAAAACCGGGGTCGACAGATTGAACGGCCCAGACTCGAATGTTAGTTTGAATATGATCGTTGAGGGCAGTAATCACACCTCTCTCACCGCAGCCATCCCAGATTTGATTCGAGATGACAAAACTACCGATATTCATTCGCGCATCAACGCCACCATCGGTTCGACTAGAGAGGCTTACTGGATGATGAGCGCCATGCTCACACCAATTCAGTTGAATCAAGGCCTCCTGAAGTTCTCCTTGTACGGTAGGGACATTTGGTTGAACCTGAGAACCACTGTATCCTCTGCCCAGATAACCAACAGCCACGGCGACACGCACCGTCATGGTGTACCCTCACTCTGAAAGCAGTTCGATGACAGTGCCAATAGATACGAAACCGAGGCCGGTCACAGCCCACTCTACTGCAGTCTTGAGATATTTCTGAGCCAGGGGGTGGTTTCGATCTCCATCAGTCTGCATCTCGACGACCTCGACCAGTTGTCGAGCGGCCTCATACAGCATGTCATTGACATCGACCTCTTGAGCATCTGCCATTTCCTGCAGGCGAGTATATTCCTTCACTGCCGCAGGGACACGATTGCAATCGAGGCAAAACGAAGCAAAAGAAGCGACGATTTCCAGATTATCTGGATCTAATTTCATAGCGTCCTTGTATCGCTTTCTAATCAAACCGGCATTCACATCGTCATTCATGTTCTCGGAAAGTTCCATGAAGGCGGACTCAGCCCAACCATAGTGGCCAGCCGAATTTTCCGGTTCTGCATCAATTAGTGTCTCAAACACAGCCATGGCTGCTTGGAAGTCTCCAGCGGACATGGCTTGGGCGGCCTGTAGCATAATCTCGTCTGACATCGACCCCTGCGGGGTCGAAACGCCCTATGAAGGAAGCGGCGTGATTGAGTGCTCATAAATCGGCCAAGTCGTCTAGGTCGGGAAGATCATCTGCTTCATCCGTCTGTGCCTTGGAAAGCAATTCAACCATCTGCTTCTGAACTGCAATCTGTTCTTCTGCCTTGGACACTGCTGAATTCTCGCGGTGCATCTTGTTGATGAGATCGTAAGCCTCCTCCCAATGTCGAATCCCATAGAACGAGATGTCGGGTGTAAATCTCTCTATCTTCACTGTACGTTGATATGAAATCATGAAGAAAAATCGACCAAACCATTTTCCAATTCCACTCCGAGTTGCCGGATCGGAAGGCATGACGGCTATGCCACCACCAACGGTCTCGGTCGCAATATGTGATTGATCCCCGATGTTACAGTAAACCGTGGCATATCCGCAGATCGCACCAATGGGTGAGCGTCGCTTGTGTACTGCAATAATGTCCTCATGCAATATTCGAAGGCCGTCTCGTTCATAGATGAAATTTTGATGATGGATGATTCGTTCATTGGTCACAGCATAGAGGAAACTCTTCTGATACCAGAAGGTAATCCCCCAAATAACGGCAGTCCACAAGATGCCGAAGATTGTGAAATTCCAATCGATGGGCATCTCAAATTCAGAATCGGAGAAAAGTCGCATGACGTCATCGATGTGCAAGAGAAATGGGGTGAAAGATGACAGCAATAGAACCGTTGTCATCCACTTTCCACTCGCTGGATGGTTGATGAGGCGGTTCAACCAGGTGAAGAATAACATCACAAAGGCAAATCCTGCGCCACCGGCCCAGCCACTCGCATTCACAAGGAAATAGAATATTTGTTCGTACCACTCAGCATCATCTGGCGCCTCGGCCCATCCGAAGAACAAGTGAATCCCCAGTACACAAAGACCGACAAAATAAGCGGGCATGAACGCGAACAGAGAAGGGCGACGAATCATCAGGATTTCTTCCTCATCGGCAACACGTAACATTTTGCGAAGTTTTTCATTGTCATTTGGAGAAGTGGGTTCTGGCGTCGGTGTAAATTCGGTACTCCCAATCGAGATTGGTTCAATTGCAGAAGCCGTGCTTCTCTTCAACTCTTCATCACTCATCGTGCTGCCTCACATGTTGCTGTGTTCCCGACGATGATGAATCTTATGTTGAGGCGTTGAAAGAGAAATCAATGCAAAAGTCCCCATGCATGCTCAGCATTTCCGTGCACCCAATCGAAATCATCGAGGGTGCGCACACCTTTCTCATCGAGAATGGTCAGCGATTCCACTTCGAGGGGATATTCGTTGTACGTGAGATGACTGACTAGGCCCGCGCGCGTGGGCTGATCAAACTTCCAGTGCGCACGGTTCGCTGCCCGAACCTTGAGGCCGACTTGGGTACGGCCATTCCAGATTCGAATGAAGAAGCGCGGTAATCTCTCACCACGTGAATCACAATCATCGTCTGATTCAGCGGGCAATAATTCAACCTCGCATCTATCGAATTTCTCACTCCGCCCGCGTTTCTGGTCGTGCAGCAAACCGGAGGTCTTCAGTGGAACCTGGGTCACATCGCGTAATTTCCAAGCGCGCGAGTCCCGGGCTGTCATCGAGAAAGAAGCGTGGGGGATGAACCAATCTAGGTAAGTCCCATCGCTGAAATGCAAAAATCCCCAGAACCAAGGAATTGAAGGAGCTTGGACTGTGACCTTCTGAAAGTAAGCACTTCCTTGCACACTCTGGTCATCTATCATTCCATGGCATTTACTGGCGTGAAGACGAATGATGTCATACCCCATATTATTCCCGAAGACATTGTTTGTATAGGCAGCTGATGATGTCGCTTCCGTCCAAGGTGTGATTTTCAAATCAAATGAACGGGGGGCGCCATTTTCGACGGCGGAATCATCACCCCGGCATCGAAGCCAGAAATGACTTCCATCATCCGCCATACCCATAGATAGATCATCCTCAGTGACGGGAACCACTGCCCCAGAACCGGGGAATGCCCCCGTTCCGGGCCAATCTGGATGCTGTCCATCGATGGTTGCAATTCTGGCCTCGCGCATCAAATAGGGCTCATGCATCTCTTCACCATCATACCACCATGCACAGACCATCCCAGGCAACGTGTGTCTGCCCTCTTCATCGATGTGAAATCGACCTTCGGGTTTCCAATCGTGTTCGTTGACTCGGACATGAGGCGCATCCTTGGTTGACCACAGCACCATCAGTTGTCGACTGCGTTTGGGGTTCTCAGCATCGGGGAGGACAATCAGCCACCACCACCACCACCATGACAGACGCCTCAGAGGAGGGAGGGTATCCAATCGCCACAAGGATGAGAGATCGCCACCGAATGTTGACGGGGGTTTGTCCTCCATTGAACCACCTCAGTTGAGTTCACGTTTCTTGAACGAAGATTGGCCAATCAATACGAACATAGCTACAATCATGAGTAGAACGACGATTGAAATTACCATATTGAGTAGAGGAGTAGTCGTGGGGAACGGGTCAAACCAGACCGTCCAAAGGGCAATTTCGGCGAAGAAACCAATCGATTGAGCCTGACCGGACATCAGCGCATAATCACCCCATACGAGCCAACCAGTCGAATTGATGATTTCAGCACCCCAGAATGAAACCGACAATGAGGCAATGCCCATCTGACGGGTGGTCTCAAACATCGCCAAGAACATCATGAAGAACTCCCAGACAGCGAACAATAACGCCAACAAGACGCCAAATCGCGGGGCTATAATGCCAAATGATGCAAAGATTGCAGCATAGGCGAGAACCGTTAGGAAAGTGGCGATCAAAACCCCGAACCAGATACCTAAATCGGAGAATCTGTAGATGGAATCACCGGGGCCGAAGAATCCAGTCACCAAAGCAGACAGGAAGATGAGACCGAGGAAATACGGCCATGCCAACCCAATGAATCCCAGAAGACGATACATCAGAATTTCAGCACGGGCAATCGGCTTTCCGACCAGATAATGCAGCGTCCCCGCTTCTTGCTCGTCTCGAATCAATCCGGTTGCAAGGAACAAAGGAATGAAGATACCCATGACAAAGAGGAAACCGAATTTTCCAAATCCTAGAAGGAAGGAACGATGCAGCGATTCTTCGAGGAATTCACTTTCATTGGGATCTTCATCGACATTGGGGTCAGCATTTACGGAGGTGAGCATACCGTTGCGGTCGTAATTGTAAATCACATTGCAATCGATACCATCTCCATTCCAATCACGATCAAAGGATTCTCGAGACCAACAATCACCATCATCATCCACATCGCCGACGCTCTTCGCTTGAGACCCATCCCAGTCGGATGGATCCTCGTCGATTAATCCGTCACCATCGTTGTCCCATGAATCGATTCCAGCACTCATCGCATCGATGTAGAAGAGTAATACAATGACAACCAACACAAGTCCAACTGCTCCCACACTCCAAGTCGAGCGCTTCTTGCGATACTGACGCATCGTGAACTCAGCGATGGCGGTGGCCTTCCGATCCAACTTGGTCCAAACGGTCTCTGACAGATTTCGCTTAGGTGGGCCGACAGGGGGTACAGTGGGCTGCATCATGCTCGACCTCCAATCAGATATCCGAGAAGAGATTGAAGATTGTCATCGGGATTCTCGATGGCCGTGACCTCCATGCCCGATTCGACGATTAGAGCCGGCAAATCCTGATGAACATCAGAAAGGCTGTTGGTTTCGATAATCAGTTCGCCAGAATTGGGGAATCGAACACCGTACACAGACGGATGAGGAAGGACAGTGCGACCGAGTTCTCGCGGGTTTGGTGTTCGCAATAGGATGCGATGAGGGATGTGGTCGAGCAACTCGCGGATTGCATGCAGATTGCCCAGAGCCAGCAGACGACCATTGTGTAGGATCACAATTTGTTCAGTGATCCGCTCAATCTCGGAGAGAATGTGACTGGTCACAAGAATGGTCTTGCCCATCGCGCCAAGTTCACGAATGACGTTCATGATGGTCGTTCTAGCAAGCGGGTCACAACCCTGAAGGGGTTCATCGAGAACGATGAGGTCTGGGTCATTGACCAATGCATGAGCAATCTTCACCCGTTGTCGCATTCCTTTGCTGTACTTGCCAATCTCTTTGTTGACAACATCTGAAAGTCCGACGAAGTTGAGTACATGCAGAGCGCGCTCCTTGGCTTCGTCTCTAGTCATTCCATGCAAACGTGCCAGCGTTGTAACGAAATCGAGACCGGTCATCCAATCATACAATTTCTCTGATTCACTGACGTAACCCAAGCGATGATATGGAGCTGGATTCTTGAATGGGTCCGTTCCAAATAATCGAATTTGACCTTGACTGGGTCTTAAACGACCCACGATGATCTTGAGGAGGGTCGATTTGCCCGCGCCATTCATTCCAAGAACACCAGTAACTCCACCACTGATGGCGAGGCTCACATCGTTGAGGCCGATAACCTGACCATACCACTTTGAGACGTGATCGACCATGATAGCGGGGGCCTCGGGAACCTTCTGCCACTCCTGTTGGGACTGACCCTCACCGACTTGGTGCATATCAGGCATCATTCACGGGTCACCTCCAACGAATTCACACGACTGATGAGGATATACAGAGAAATGCCATTCATCAACAACAGCGCGACAAAGGACCAGGCGGGAGGGAAATCATAGGTCGTGTTGATGCCCATCATGTACTGACCTACATGAGCGAGGTTGTCGTACGGACTGATGAGAAATAGCGTATCTCGGTCGAAGAGGAGTTTGATGAGGAAGGCGAGGATTTGTGAACCGAAGATGATGCCCAAGAACGAGGCCGCTGGGAAGAAGCGGCCCGTGCTGATACTCGACAAGGCAAGGCCAATGCTGGTGAAGGTCACCACCAGCATGAACGCCGCGACCAGACCGCCGAGGAAGAACGGGATGGTGTCCAAGAGGTAAGCCCAACCCTCGTTGTTGAGAACAATGGCTGCGGCGTAATAGGCACAATATGAAAAGACGATGACAAGCGAAAGAATCAGTGCCGCTGAGATGTACTTCATCAGTGTGTAATCAGTTCGAGTCACGGGCCTTGAGAAGTAAATTGCAGAGGTTCCGTGTTGACGATCCTCTGAGATGAGGCCGCCGACGATTAACGCAGTGAGTAACGGCCAACAGCAAATGTTGTGGAATCTGCCAAGAACATGACCCCAAAGATTGGCTCTGGACACACCGTAGAATTGCATCAGGGCATCAATCCCGGTCAAGGTGGCCATGGCCATCGAGATGATGGGAAGTAACGAACCGAAGAGAACGATGACAACGAGGAGTTTCGTGGTCACTGGCCAAGGACGATGCCCTTTGCTGAACAAACCATAGACATGGTGGCGTAGAATCGACCAGTTACGAACCCAACGCGGATTGAGATTGCCTCGCCATGGACGATAGATTTGATGGAAAATAGTACCTGCCTCAACCGTGGCTGACTTGGCAACCATGGCCATGCCCTGTCCTTCACCTTCGCCTGTTCCGTAAGCCGCTTCCATGCGGGCCTTGCCGGTCACAGCCCCGGTTTCCCCCATGAATTCTGCTTCACTCGAGGGTGTAGCCACAGGCAGAGTTTCGGGTGGGGCAGGATCAGCAGTGGGTGGCACTTTGGCCACATCGTCGAGCAAGTCGTTCAAGTCAAACTCATCCTCACTCATGCGACCTTCCTCCCCAATTGTGCGGCATGATCCATCGTCGGCGTGTTTCCACCCAGCAAATCTTTGCTGGATTTCACAGAGTACCCAAGACGGTCCATGATGACTATGAACAGATCTTCTAGACTGGGCTCATAATCCTCCATCTTGCGAATCTGAACACTGGTCTCAGCGGCCGCTTTGATGATGGTTCCATAGGTCGAATCATCGATTCGAGTGATTCGCATGACGCGTCCAGTTCTGCGAACAGATTGACCCATGTCCTTCAGTTTCTCTTCGATTCGGCTAGCCCCACCCCAGACTGAAATCTCGATTTCTCTATCGATTGCCTTCAAATCCTCAATACGACCCTGAGCGATGACCTGCCCCTTGTGAATCATCAGCATTCGATCGCAAATTCGTTCGACATCGTCCATGAGATGGCTGCTCATGATAATCGATCGGCCGCCTTGCTTGACCACTTGAAACAGAGTATCTAACATGAAGCCGCGGGCATTGGAATCCAAGCCATTAGTCGGTTCATCACAAAGCAGAAGATCGGGGTCGTGAATCAGTGAACAAGCGAGTTTGGTCGCCTGTTCCATACCAGTACTGAAGGTCGATACGGTGCGATAGCGCTGGTCACGTAATCCAACATATTCGAGGACTTCATGAGCCCTCTGAACGGCTGAAATGGAATTCATTCCAAGCAATTCCCCGGCATATCGAACTTGATGGATGGCTTCCATTTCGGGGATGAGGCAATCGTATTCCGGCATGTATCCAATTCGCTGTCGAATCTTGGCACCTTCGGTGGCGATATCATGGCCGAGGACCTTACCTCCACCACTGGTCAGTGCAATCAGACCGAGGATAGTCTTCAGGAGGGTCGATTTTCCAGCTCCATTAGGGCCGAGCAATCCGGTTGCACCGGGTCGAACCGCTAAATTGATGCCGTCTAGCGCTAGATGTTCACCGTATTTCTTCACGAGGTCGTGGGTTTCGACAATCCATTCCTCTGTCATCGGCACCGCCCCGTCGATTCTATGAATCGTCGGGGGTACCACCTGACGATGCTCTATCAAACATCCCCCGGCACGTTCCAAATCATTCTCCAATGCCATCTCTGACCTTGACGGCAATCCCCTTTCGAAAGCATTTCGCTTCCGAAGCTGTACACAAAGATACGCCGTGGCCAAGGAATGTGCCATCTTGAGATTCGAGTAGACAGGGAAGACCTGGATTAAGTTCTCCTTTGATCTCTGCAATGAATCCATGCATGACGTTTCGTCCCTTGCGAGTGAATGGAACCGAATCGTCGTCGACAACTACGGTGGGCATACCGCTGCCCTGTAGGCGCCTTGCCCCCTCAAGTGTGAGGCTCAAACCACCATCTCTCAAGCGAGGAGAAAAGATGTGTTGACCATCAGAAGCATGCACATTTTTGACGCGATGGGTTTTGCTATAGACAAAGGTACAATCAGCCAGTATATGTTCTGCTAATTCACGGTCAACGTCGAGGAAATAGCAAACCTTGTCCTCAATCATCTCTCGGTCCAATTCATTCCTAGAAATCTCTGCATCAACACCTTCTCCAAATGCGGATTCAATCAAGTCGAGATTGTCTTGCTTGTTGTCCTTAAATGAAAGTTCGACCACATGGTCAACATCACCAATCAGAGCCTCAAGGTCGAAGGCACGATCTTCGACAGACAGGTCCTTCCAGATTGAAGATGGCCCCATCAAATGCGCCCAAGGACTCACATCCTCCAACGTGTAAGGCAGCAGACCCAGTGGTGTTTCGATGAATACAGCAGCATCAGGCCATCGTCTAGCGATAGTCTGAACTAGTCCACTAATTCGATTACGCCAAGGCCCCGGTGCCCCAGAAATCAGGACCGCTCGCTGACAATCAGAGTCGTATGAAGTGAGCAAGCGACCCAAAGCGGCCACAGACGGCGGTGATGTCGTTAAATCCTGACTCACACTCACACCGCCTGACCTCAACGGATTCGTAGCGGCAATCAAACTTTCAGGCATATTGTCATAAAGATATTCGGTCGCTTCACGCAACGCCGTATTCGTGTGACTACGTTCCTCAACAAGACCCCAAATGGTTCCATCACGAATCGCTTGACGGCAGCGAGCGAGTTCGGATGCTGTCACTTCAAGATTGTGTCGAGCCAGTAACTGACAGCGAGCATCATCAGGCATCGACCGAACGGATTCAGGCGTGTGGCCAGAAAGGGCTGCTGTCGAAATAGGGAATTCGCTCAAGTCACCAAGCTTGACAGTGCCCCATGGCATGAGCATGCGATCATCTCGAGCAAACAGTGCGTATGCTGCGGAATCGAACAGGTCAGCCCCAAGTGCAATACAGATTGGGAACAGATGAGGATGACCGCATCCGAACATATGGATGGGGCGATTCCAGGGAATATGCTCACGGCAGGCAAGAATAATTTCGACAAGTTCCCGGTAGCGCTGACGTTCCATCAATGGAACAATGCCACCAATTGGATGAATGGCAAATTCGTGTTCCGCCATTCCTACTGCGCTCTGTTTTCTCAAATCCGAATGAATGCCACCCTGAATCGGTCCATTGAGCATGATTTCCCCTGCAGCCTCAAGCGATGGAGGAGCGCGTGAAATCGTCTCTTGAACAGCTTGTTCGACCTCTTCTTTACTCATGTCTGGAGTCCCGAATACATCGAGCATTGTGGCGATGTCCACTCCGATATCGCGCTGGAAAGCAACAATTTCCTCAACACCGACTTCCACATCACCGTAGATATAGTTCTGAAAAGTACCAGAATCGGTCATGATGACACCCGGGTAATCTAGGAGTTTGTGAACCCCATCTGCGAGGGCTTCTTCCTTCAATCGCTCATGCTTCCAAATGACATAGGAATTTGTGATGAGGGCTTCAAAACCATACTTCTCCCACATCTCACGTGGCTCGACGGTGCGAATATTCGGATTGACGACAGGAAGTAGACAGGGCGTATTGAGTACATGTGTGGAGGTGTGGAGTTTGCCGAGGCGAGCCCAACCATCACGTTCAGTGATCTCAAACTTGCCGTGGTCACCCTCTCGGCACGGCGTCGGCTCGCGTGTCATCGTGACAAGGCGGCCCGCTCATGGCTTTCAGCCATTCGGAGGATTATTGGGACTGTTCGTAGCCCTCTTCGTCATAGACACCATTGGGTCTACAACCCGGATCCTGAGCATCTTTCAACCCGTCACTATCGTTATCGATGTTATCTGCACAATTGCCCACAACACTGTCACCACCAGAGAGTAGACCATCGGAATTCTCTGCAATGTAGAATAGACCGATCCCCAGAAGTAAGACTACACCAAGGACGACAGCCCAAGTGGTCGCTGAGGAGCGCTCCTCGTGCTTGTGGATAATCTCGACCTGTACCTTGCGCACACCATCCTCTGCGGCGACCTCTTCGACGATATCGGAAAGGCTGGCGTCGGCCATGAACCCGTGAGGGTGGTTCAACTTGTCAACCCATCTATGTTGACAGATTCAAACGAATGTCACGCCGCCATGAGCAAGTACAAACTCACGACCCAACTCATCGAAGGTGTCTAAAAGACTCGTACTGAATCTAACTCTCCAGACTTCGCCGGTTGCGAGCAAATCAGTCTGGATGCCTTGCAATGTTCCAGGTGCCGCACCACAGGCGATGCAGGCACCATCCAAATTGAGAACCAAATCGACGCCTTTCTCATCGGCAACGGCTTGCTCGACCTTCACCCCACCGCCGTGACCTTCCAACGCAGCCCGGACAATTCCAAGACGGGATATGATAGCAGGAACCAAATCCTCTGAATCGAGGAGATCTTTCAGCGCTGTGGCACGCAGTCGAGCATCACGGGCGGGATCAGCGACCTCGGCAATTCGTTTGGTTGCCTCGGATTCCATGGATTGGGCCGCTTCATTGCGGTAAAGATTCGTTAGGTCATCCTCGCCCATAATAAGCGCAGTCCTTGCTGACTTCTAAGTCTGACCGCACAATAGGTGCGTGAAAGGGTAAGGGACGGGTTGATAAGGCATCGACGGGCGAGTTCTAAACAAGAGGTGTACGTCATGTCGAGTGAAAACATTCTACGAGTCTCAAACCTTCATGTTTCCATTGGAGAAACGGAAATTCTTCGTGGCGTAGATCTCGAAATTCATGCGGGTGAAATTCACGCCTTAATGGGTCGAAACGGAAGTGGGAAATCCACTCTGGCCAATGTACTAATGGGGCACCCCGACTATGAAATTACAAAGGGGACTATCGAATACTTTGGAGAAGATCTGACGGAGATGGAACCTTGGGAGAGAGCCCGTGCAGGCGTCTTCCTCTCATTCCAGTATCCACAGTCGGTACCCGGACTGAAAGTGGGCAACTTCCTTCGCAAGTCGGTTCAAGCTGTTCAAGGAGATGACGCACCCTCGGCGCGTGAGTTCCGCGCTGAACTGAACGCTGCCATGGAGGCGCTCAACATCGACAAGAAGTTCCTCGGACGCTATGTCAACGACGGCTTCAGCGGAGGCGAGAAGAAGCGCTTCGAGATCCTTCAACTGATGCTGATGAAGCCGAGAATCGCAATCCTCGACGAAACCGACTCCGGCCTCGACATCGACGCCATGCGCACCGTCGCCGACGGGATCAACGCCTCGGTCGAGAACGCCGCCTGCCTCATCATCACCCACTACCAACGCATTCTGGAGCATGTCAAGCCGGACCATGTCCATGTGCTCATCGATGGTCGAATAGTAGCCAGCGGCGGCTACGAACTCGCCGAAACATTGGAGAACCGTGGCTACGAATGGCTAGAACAGGGGGCTTCAGCGTGAGCAGCGATGCACGAGAGGCGGTTGGCGACTACAAGGCCGGCTGGCACGACCCGGAACAGGCGACCGTCCGATTCGACGCCGGCTTGTCAGAACAAGTCGTCCGCGACATCTCGGAACTCAAGGGCGAGCCGGAGTGGATGACCGACATCCGAGTGAAGGCGTACCACCACTTCATGGCGCGACCGATGCCGACTTGGGGCTCTACAGAGTTACTCAACTCAATCGAATTCGACAAAATCTGCTACTTCCTGCGGTCGGGTGATGGGACCAAAGGAGATTGGGACGAAGTTCCAGAAGACATCAAGAACACCTTTGAACGGCTCGGAATCCCCGATGCAGAGCAAAAGTGGCTCGGTGGCGTAACCGCTCAGTACGAAAGTGAAACAATATACCACAGCATCCGGGAAGACCTGGAGTCTCAGGGGGTCATTTTCCTCGACATGGACGCAGGCCTGAGAGAGTATCCGGAAATCGTCAAGAAGTACTTCTGCAGCATCATCCCCTACCAAGACAACAAGTTCAGCGCCCTCAACACCGCGGTCTGGTCCGGCGGCTCCTTCCTCTACGTTCCAAAGGGAGTTCACGTCGAGTTGCCAGTCCAAGCCTACTTCCGAATCAACTCGGAGAACATGGGGCAGTTTGAGCGCACCCTGATAGTTGCGGAAGAGGGCTCGTCCGTGTCATACATCGAGGGCTGCTCGGCGCCTACCTACTCAACAGATTCGTTGCACAGCGCCGTTGTGGAATTGATTGCAATGCCCGGCGCATACATCCGCTACACCACCATTCAGAACTGGTCGGACAATGTCTACAACTTGGTCACCAAGCGGGGTGTCGCACATGAGAATTCAACCATCGAATGGGTTGATGCCAATGTCGGTTCGAAACTCACGATGAAGTATCCTGCCATCATTCTGAAGGGCGAAGGTGCCCACGGCGAAGTCATCTCAGTAGCCTACGCCGGTGAAGGAATGCATCAGGACGCCGGGGCGAAGGTGCACCACCTCGCCAGCAACACAACCAGTAAGATTCTCTCCAAATCCATCACAAAGGATGGTGGTCGCGGATCATATCGAGGGATGGTCCAAGTCGCAAAGAAGGCGGAGAACTGCAAAGTCAACGTCGTTTGCGATGCGCTAATCCTCGACGAAGAATCTCGAAGCGACACTTATCCAACGATGGAAATTGCCAATCCTACCTGCCGCTCTGAACACGAAGCAAGCGTCTCCAAGGTGAGCGATAA
This sequence comes from Candidatus Poseidoniales archaeon, assembly GCA_028821675.1. Classification (GTDB taxonomy): domain Archaea; phylum Thermoplasmatota; class Poseidoniia; order Poseidoniales; family Thalassarchaeaceae; genus MGIIb-P. The sequence goes on along the minus strand of JAPKFG010000020.1, from coordinate 5,715 downwards.
TCAGGTGTTCTATCTGATGTCACGTGGACATTCTGAACAAGAAGCATTGGCCTTGATTGTCAACGGATTCTTTGAGCCATTCACCCGCGAATTACCGATGGAGTATGCCGTCGAACTGAACAATTTGATGGCCCTAGAGATGGAAGGAAGTATCGGTTAGTCAGAGGTTGCTTACATGGCTTACTCTGAACTTGAAATACCCGATAGGGCTGACCATTTGTGGCGATACACGCCATGGCATCGGATTCATCCAAGCGGAAAAGTTTCTGAAGTTCCTGAAGCGCAGGGTACCATCATCGATCTGACCTCTTTGGACGGCTCAACAGAACCAGGGGGGATCTCTTTGGAAGTGGCCACCCCCGAAGATTTGGAACGACTCTGCATCAATGGGAAGGAGGATGTAAGCACACAGTTCATCCAAGCATTGTCTGCCGGAAATACTGTCGTTCTTCGCGTGGCTAGAAACGCGAGGCCCAGTCAACCTGTATTGCTGAATATCGAGTGTCAAGGAGACATTTCGGCCCTTCATCTTCTATTGGATATTGGAGATATGGCGGAACTGGAACTCATCACCAGAATCTCTGGAGATGCCGCATGGGCTGGCATCCTTCGTCAGGGCATATTTGGCAATGGATCCCACGTGAATGACATCGTCATCAATCACATGGGCGATGGACGGCTCTTACGAACCGATGGAATACATCTGGGTCGCGATTCGCAAATTCGCAGTGGATCGATTGGGTCAGGGTCCAGTCGATGCAAGGCTGATTTACGTTACACCATGGATCAAATTGGTGCCTCCCTCAAGGTCAACGGCAGTATTCTGTCCCTAGACGGAATGCACAACGACCATCATGTTGAGATTCTCCATATCGCACCGCAAACTTACAGCAGATTGGATTGGCACAGTGCATGTGCCGGAAAATCACGTACCATTGGTACCGGAATGCTTCGTGTCGAGGCTGGGGCGAAGGGTGCAGACGCAGGGCAACTATTCCACAATCTCCTACTGAGTAAGGAAGCAGAAGCAGACAGTATTCCTGAATTGGAAGTCAGTGAGAATGATGTGGTCGGATGCGGCCACGGTACAGCGAACGGCCCGGTTGATGATGAACAGATGTTCTACCTCAAGACCCGCGGGTTCAGTGAAGGGGAAGCCAGAGACATGTTGGTCGCAGCTTTCCTGAATGCCACCTTGACCGACATGGGCAGTGAATCTGTTCATGAGCACTTGTTGGAGATACTGACGCGTGATTTGGCTGCGGATTTGTCAATCTAGATTCAAACGTGCCTTCATATTGGTCAGACCGGTCCGTAGGACCGGAAGGAGTCGTATGGCACTTGACATGAAAGCGATTCGAGCAGATTTCCCCATTCTGTCTCGAAAGGTCGCCGGAGGCAAGGACCTCGTCTACCTGGACAATGCGGCCACCACGCAAAAACCGCAATCAGTCATCGATGCGATGACTCACTATTACGAGCGGTCCAATGCCAATGTTCACCGCGCAGTCCACACTTTGGCTACTGAAGCAACCGAGCAATATGAGAATGCTCGAGATACGCTAGCCGCTTGGTTTGGAACCACCAGAGACAACCTGATCTTCACCAGTGGCACCACCGAAGCCATCAATCTGGTCGCTTGGGGTTGGGCACGTTCTAACCTCAATGCTGGAGATGCGATTGTAATTACCGAAATGGAGCATCATGCGGACATAGTGCCATGGCAATTATTGGCCGAAGAGAAAGGCATCGAGATTCGGGTCGTACCCATCGATACCGAACGTGATATTCTCGACATGGATATCTTCTCGGCATCTCTTCCAGGTTCTAGCTTGGTCTGTGTGGTCCACACCTCAAACGTACTCGGGGTCGCCAATCCAGTCGCGGACATCATCGCACAATCGCATGACGCCGGAGCCAAAGTCCTGATTGATGCAGCACAGGCTGCACCCCATCATCGAATCGATTTCACTGGAATGGGGGCAGATTTCGTTGCCATCAGTGGACACAAGATGTGTGGGCCCACTGGCATCGGATGCCTGTTGGCGACCACAGAAAGCATCGAAGAGATGGAGCCGTTCATGTCAGGAGGTGACATGATTGAAACCGTCACGATGGAGAAATCAACCTTCGCAAAGGGCCCGCAAAAATTCGAGGCGGGTACTCCGAAGATCGCGGAAGCGATCGGATTTGCAGCTGCGGCAGATTACCTTTCAAATTTCGATATGGATGAGTTGCACGGACATATTCGCGGATTGGCCATGTACACCGCTTCAGAAATAAAATCAGTCCCCGGTATTACGGTCTATGGAGACCATTCTGTCTCAGAAGGCAGTGGTGTCGTGTCATTCCTTCACGATTCAGTCCATGCCGAGGATTTGGCTCGATTCATGGATGCTGGTGGTTTTGCCATGCGCACCGGGCACCACTGTGCACAGCCTTTGCTGAATGCCTATGGCGTCACCAGTACCAATCGTGTCTCATTCTATCTTTACAACACAATGGAAGAGGCTGAGGCTTTTGTCGAACATTTGCGATATATCATTGGGAAATTCGGTTAGGTGAGAATATGACATGGCCACAAGCCCTACAGGAGGCAATCGAACAGTTCGCCGATGTCTTTGATCCGATGGAGCGATACGAGATGTTGTTTGAATGGGCTTCTGATGTCAACGAGTTACCTATCGAAGAGTGGAATGATGCTAACAGGATTCACGGCTGCCAATCGCAAGCCCACGTTGAATGTCACATGGAAGACGGGATGTTCTACATGCGAGGCGGTGCCGATGCCCAGATTGTACAGGGGCTGATGGCCATCACTTGTCTGGCAGTCAATGGACGCCCTCCAGAAGAAGTAGTGGCGATTGAGCCCACCTTCGTCGATGAGATGGGGCTAAAAGCCTCCCTAACCCCAAGTCGTTCAAACGGGTTCCTCAATATGTTCAAACGGGTCCAAGATGAGGCAGGCTTACTGACGGAGGGTGCATGATGACGGACAAGCAGACGGTGATGGATGCTCTACAGATTGTAAATGACCCTGAATTGGAGATTAGCATCGTCGAATTGGGCTTGGTCTATGATGTCCGATTTGAGGGTGATCATGTCGAGGTTGACATGACTCTGACCAGTCCTGGTTGCCCGGTTGCGCCTGAAATAATGGCCGCAACTCATCGCGCGGCTCTCACCGCAGAAGGTGTGGAGAGTGTACACATCAATCTGGTTTGGTCACCTCGATGGGATCCACGCAAGCATGCCAGCGAAGATGCGCTGATGGACATGGGTCTGTTCTAGGCTCACTGCATTTCAGTTGCGCGCACCGTGTTGGCCATCAACATGGCAATCGTCATCGGTCCCACTCCACCTGGGACTGGGGAAAGTGCACCGGCGACTTCAGCAACATCTGGGTGAACATCGCCGGTCAAATGGTATCCCTTGTCTGAATCATCATCTACACGATTGACACCCACATCGATGACGGTTGCACCGGGTTTTACCCAATCTGCCGTCACCATTTCCGAACGACCTACGGCGGCAATAATCACGTCAGCTTCGCGGCACAGGGCAGCCATGTCTTGGGTTCTAGAGTGAGCGATGGTGACGGTGGCATCTGCACCTTTCTGCGAGAGTAGTAGTGAGAGAGGCATCCCGACGATTCGGCTGCGTCCGATGACCACTGCACGCTTGCCACTCAATTCGATGTTGGCCCATTCCAACATACGCATTACGCCCGCGGGGGTACAGGGTAGCAATCCACTAGCATCGCCTTGGACCAGACGACCGAGATTCTGAGCGTGGAATCCGTCCACATCCTTGACGGGGTCAATCAAATCGGTAATAGCAATCTCATCCATACCTGAGGGAAGAGGAGATTGAACGAGAATTCCGTTTACATCGGGATCTGCGTTGAGTCCTTGTACAGTTGATGCAACTTCGGAAAAATCAGCATCCGCTGAGAGGTCAATTCGCGTGCTGCGAATGCCCAGTCGCACGCACGCACGCTCTTTGGCACTCACATACACATGAGAGGCTGGATCATCGCCAACAATGACTACCGCCAAGTGTGGAGGAGTGGAAAGCGCGGCAATTCGCTCAGTCAGCGAGGCTTCAACAGCAGCGCCGCAAGCATTGCCGTCAATCCGCGTCGCGCCCATGGTCGCAGGGGGGCGCATCCCGCACTTGAGCCTTCGGCGACTTCAAGAAGGGAAGATGGCTCGCCGATGCAGCGCCAACGTAGCTTAGCTGGTAGAGCGGCTGATTTGTAATCAGCAGGCCGGGAGTTCAAATCTCTCCGTTGGCTTCAATCAACATTATTGAGCAGTGGTGCTCGGCAACATTCAGTGAACACATGCATGTGGTGACGGGTGCCTTCGGATATACGGGCAGATGGATTGCACATCAACTCCTTGAGCAGGGCGAAAAAGTCCGAACCTTGACCAATGCAGTGGGTCGCGATGATCCCTTTGATGGTCAAGTTGAGGTGCATCCACTCGACTTTGAGGACAAGGCGGCATTGGTAGAATCTCTGCGCGGTGCGGATGTTCTTTACAACACATATTGGGTCCGTTACAATCACCAAAGTAAGAAATTCGATCATGGAATCGCTACGCGAAACTGCAGCATCATGTTCGAAGCCGCGAAGGAGGCTGGGGTTCGACGGATTGTTCACTTCAGCGTCGCTCACCCTGACCAAGCCCCGGGCTGGTCCTACTTCGCCGGCAAAGTAGACAGTGAAGAGAGTCTGAAGAAGGTCGGCATTTCCTATGCCATCGTCCGCCCAACCGTTCTGTTTGGTGGCGGAAGAAATGTGTTGGTGAACAACATCGCCTGGATGCTCAGATACATGCCAGTGTTCGGTTACTTCGGGTGGGGGAACTACCCAATGCAGCCGGTTCATGTGCGCGACGTTGCCCGAATTGCAATTGAACTGGGTGCTGGCAATGAGGATATCACACGAGATGCGGCAGGCCCCGAGACGTACCGCTACAAGGACTTCGTCAAACTGATCGGGAGAAGCATGCGTGTTCGTAGAATCATAATGCCCGTACCTCCACTCATGGGTTGGATGGCTGGCCAAGTCATGGGTGTGTTCCTCAAGGACATGGTCATCACGCGCGCGGAGATTAAGGGATTGATGCAAGGGCTCGTGGCTTCCGATGAAGAACCGCTGGGTGTTATCAAATTCAGTGAATGGATCGAGGGTAAGGGCGACGGGATTGGTCGCAAATATCACAACGATTTGAAAGAACGAAAATATTCTCGTTGAGAAAATCCTGCGGTGGGATTATGGCCTGCTTTCATCTTGAGTACTAGCATGAAGCCCGAAGAGATTGCAGCACTTTCCGACGACGCCAAGTCATGGAGCCTTGAGGAAATCGAGGCCACCATGCTTCCCGGCCACGCCTCAACCAAGGCCGGACGCGACGTGATCTTCTCATGGCTGGCCAAGTATCAGGAAGCCAAGGCCAGCGGCCAGAACGCCATCAACGGCACCGTCGGCAGTCTGTTGGAAGACAGTGGAGAACTCGCCGTCAACCCCATCGTATCCAAGACCCTGCGCGAGCAGGCTGACCTCGAAATGAGTGCCTATGCGCCTCTGCCGGGCCTGCCTCACTTCCGCACCATGGTGCAGGAACTGGCACTGGGTGACGGACTCTCAGTGATTCAACATCACGGCATCCATACGGATGCAATCATCACACCAGGAGGAACCGGAGC
>JAPKFG010000019.1 GCA_028821675.1 Candidatus Poseidoniales archaeon | reverse complement strand
TGAGGTAGATAACTGGCACGATTGTCCAGATTCTGTCCTCCAATACACCTTCACAGTGGGTGCACCCGTCCCTCCCGACGAGAATGAGACGCTCCAGATGGATTATTGGGCGCACACGGAATTAGGCCGCCCCGGACATCTCAACGTTACCCTTGAGGCTCAATCAATGGATCCCGACGTGCCGATTACAATCGAGTATCGTGTTCGGCACGACCTCGTAATTGATGATGAGCCACACATGACCAATCTCGGTGGAGAAGACATTCCGATGCTTTCGGGCCAAACTACCTTCAATCAGACATTTGAAGTGGCAATTGACAATGGTGCGGGGGCCTATTGTGTCCGCATTTACCTACGATTACCAGATGGCGATTGGATCCGTCCCAGCCAGAATCACCCTGGTGCTCTAAGTTGTACAGGAGTTCCAGAAACACATTGGGATCCAGAACCTGATCCGATGAAGGAGGGATGCATGGACTTCAATGCGACCAACTTCGACAGTCTCGCAGAGGTCGATGATGGTACATGCATGTACCTCGAGCCTGAGCCTGAACCTGAACCTGAGCCACAAACAGGCCCTCAAGACACCATTGGGGATGATCAATCATCCAGTGGGTCCGGGGATTCACAGAGTTCTGGTGGTTTGACCACAGGCCAGTTCATCCGCGTCGCACTGGGTCTACTGACACTTATTGCAGGCGCATTCCTGATTACACTCATGATTCGGGTTCGTGATCAGGACGATGAGCCGAAATTCGAGTAGAACCTGAGATAATCGCTAATCATTCGCGCGCCCGTGAATCGGGCACTCGTGGCGATGGATGCCCGCATCAAATCATTCCAATGTTCAGGTCCATCATTCCATGCGGGTAGAACTTCGTGTTCCAGCGTATCATAGACAGCCTTCGCATCTCGATAATCATCTCGTTCGTCTTCACCCTTACCAATGCCCCATCCATTGACACCGTGCTCACACGCTTCAGGCCACCAACCATCCAGAATACTGCAATTGGGGACCCCATTCATGGCCGCCTTCATCCCGCTGGTTCCACTCGCTTCCATGGGCCGAATCGGATTGTTCAGCCAGATGTCCACTCCACTGGTCATGGCCAATCCTGTATCCATCGAATAATCCTCTAGGAAGGCAACTGGAATCTCTTCGACAACTTGCGCAGCCCCTTCGAAAATATCCCGAATGAGCTGTTTTCCACCCTCGTCTCGAGGATGTGCCTTTCCAGCGAAGACGAACTGAATCTTCCCCGCTCCAATCGTACGCAGTCGCTCTAAGTCGCTGAAGATCAGATTGGCTCGTTTGTAGGTTGCAAAACGTCGCGCAAACCCAATCGTCAATCTATCCTCTGAGAATTCTACTCCAGTCGAAATCCGAACGAGATCTCTTAGTACGGAACGCGCTTCCCTCCTCGCTTCCATCAGTTCTGCGTCTGGAATCCTGCCTGCGTGGGCCAACACGGTCGGATCTTCCCTCCATCCTTTGAGGTGGTCGTCGTAGAGATTGGCCAGTGGTGGGCTTGTCCACGTTTCGTGATGGACTCCATTGGTAATTGGATGGATGTGAGTGCCTTCAAACATGCCGCTTGCGACAAAGGCATTGAGATTGGAGACTGCATTGACCTGACCGGCCAGAGCAACAGCAAGGTGACTCATAGAACAGGATTCCTCGTCATTGACCAGACTGCTCGCATCGGTGGGTAGAAGTTCTCCCAGAACGGTTGCGACCTCATCCCATGAGAACCGGTCATGCCCAGCGGGAACCGGTGTATGCGTGGTGAACAGACAGTGTTGTTGGAGTTGTTCCCGCGTCCATCCTTGATGCAGCATCTCAAGCATCGCAAAGGTGCAGTGACCCTCATTGAGATGCAATCCAGTAATTTCGTGACCGAGTGCCTGTAGGGCACGAATGCCACCGACACCCAGAAGGTATTCTTGGCGAATTCGGGTTGCATCATCGCCGCCGTAGAGACGATTTCCCAATGAGGCGTGGTCGGGAGAATTGTCCGGGTGGCGTGTGTCCAAGAAGTAGGTTGGAACTCCCTTGATGCGATACATCCAGATCTTGGAATGGAGCGTCGTACCATCTAGTGGGAGCGCAATCTCAACCCCCGTTTCAACGAGGAATTCATGCGGATCAATCTCCGCATAAGTCTCGGTTTGGTTTCCTGCTGAATCTAGATGTTGACGCCCGTATCCCTTTCGATACAGTAAGGTACATCCAACCAGATCAATTTCTGCATCAGCCGCCGATTTGATATGGTCTCCTGCCAAGACGCCAAGGCCCCCAGAATAGGTGTGAAGGCCACTCTCAAAGCCGACTTCCGCTGATAGGTAGGCCACACTCATCTGAACCATCTCGGTCCGCTTCCACAGTCCTATCAATTTGACCCTAGAGAGATTTGAATTAGTTCAGCGTTTGAAGGCATTCCAATTTCCATCGGCTAATTCCTGCCATTCGAATTTCCACGTCCAGTTGCCCGTTGTTTGTCCAGGTGTATTCATTCTCGCCTCAGAGCTCAATTGAAGGATGTCTTGCAAAGGAACTATTGCCAGAGGGGCTGGGGATTCCATTGCCACACGAATCAGCGTATCACAGGCAGTCTCCCCCGCCAAACCGATTTGCATAACCTTCTCTTTTCTTTGATTAGAACCATCCTCCCACCAACCCAATGTCGTGTCATTATCGTGTGTTCCTGTGTAGACCACACTATCCTTCGCGATGTTTTCAGGGCGATGGGGATTGTCCGCATTCTCATCATCAAACGCGAAGTGAAGAACTGACATTCCTGGCAGGTTGTGGCGTTTTCTGAGGTCGGTGACACTTTCGGGGATTATTCCTAGATCTTCGGCAACAATCAGTGTGTCTCCGGCAACATCGATGATGGCTTGGAGAATCTCATCACCCGGCCCCTCTATCCATTGTCCATTCTTCGCGTTTTCATCCCCAGCGGGGATGGCCCATGCGGATTCAAAGCCGCGGAAGTGATCGATTCGTACCATATCGAACAAACCACACGTGCGTGCCATCCGCATCCTCCACCACGTCCAATCTTCATCTCGGTGGGCTTGCCAATCGTACAGCATTGTGCCCCAACGTTGCCCATCTTCTGAGAAATAATCGGGGGGTACTCCGGCCACGACATCGTGATGGAAGAGATGGGGTCGGACCCAGACATCTACTGAATCCTTGGCGACGAATATGGGTAAATCACCAAACATTTTGATGCCCTTTTCAGCCGCATAGTGTCGTAGAATAACCCAATCTCTCTGAAAGCGAACCTGATTCATGATACGGCCACGAATTTGTGGTAAATACGCTTGCATGACTTCTTCAATAGCCTCAGGATGGCGATCTCGAAGAGGTTCTGGCCATTCGAACCACGGTTTTTCGTCATGCACCTCTTTGAGCACATCGTACAAGCCCCAATCCCAAGCCCAATGTGCATTGACACTGAGCCACTCCCGAATCAACTCGTGATCTGGATCTTCTTCGAATGATGGGTCACACAATTTCACCCAACCCGCAAAAGCGCTGGTAGAGGCGTATGGGCTTCGATGTTCATCAGGTGGTGTAATCGGCAATACTTGCCAAACGGTGACCCCCGCTTCAGCGAGCAAATCGATGAACGTGAAGGCGTCCGGACCGAGCTTTCCTGAGGGCAATGATGTGATGTGGCACAATATGCCTGCCTCGCGCATACCCGGCCTGCGGCCGGGAAGGTGGAAAACCTTTGATGTAAAGCGGACTCGCCGGAGCGATGTGTCGGACCGCTATCGCACTCGCCGCACTCTTCCTTGCGCCGGCATTGCTTGGCTTGGTCAGTGCTGCCACACCTGACGACATTACAATCGATGGCGATTTATCGGAATGGGATTCAAGCACTCTGATGAACACCGACTCCCAAGATGTAACCTCATTCAGGATGACTTGGAATGAAACTCACCTGTTTTTTGCGTGGAATGGAACCGATTGGTCAAACACGAGTGAAGGGGCTGACCTATTCGTATATCTTAACACCACCAACGGCGGTAGTCCTCTCTCAAAAGAGTGGAATTATGCCCACGCTCTACCGTTCTCAGCCGATTTTGCCATCGTGCTTGAAGATTCATCGTATTTCTCTTTGCAGACCCACGATGGCGTTGGGTGGATTGACGCAGATCAGACCGGTTTGTCATCATATGTCGGATGGTCAGGTAATCAAAACACGGAGATTGCGATTCCGTGGATCAACATCGGGTCCCCAACCAGTATTGGAGTCCTCGCTTGGGCGCAATGGCAGGACGTGGGGAATGTTTGGGCCTCTTTCCCAGAGGAAAATCCTGCTTCGAATAATGGTGCCGAGACCTTTACGCACGCCTATGTGATTGCTGACAGAACAGTAGAACAGACACCGGCACAACTCCCAAGGGTGGATTTTTCTGATAGTGTGGACAAGGTGGATGATGCCCTGAATCTCGCCATCGTTTTCCACCAACATCAGCCGTATTACAAGAACAAATTGACAGGCATGGTTGAGATGCCTTGGGTTCGAGTCCATGCGATGACTGAATACGTTGACAGCCCGGGAATTTTATCGGGTACCGACACCAAAGTGACATACAATCTGGTTCCATCATTCATCGAGCAGTTGCTCGATTATTCAGAGAATGGTGTTCTAGACGTACACACCGACATCGCCCGTCGTTCATGGAATACGGATGGATATCCGAACGCCACAGCGCTCGAATTACACACGATGCAATTTCAATCATTCTGGAATTCGGGTTGGATTTACAACGTTAGCGCTGAGGATTCTAGAGTCGGTTGGGTGTACCCATCCAGTCAGCGTTATTCAGAATTGTATGACCTGACGATGCACAATCTGAAGCCGGCCACAATCATGGATGATGCACTACTGTCTGCCCAGGATTTCCTCGATTTGCAGGTTCTGTGGTACCTCTATCAATTCAGCCCATCCTATGTTCAGGGCAACTACAATGCGACCCATCACGATCAAGGTTTGATCAATCTGTTCATGCAGAATGGCCAATATTCGCAATCTAATCTCACATACGTTTTGGATGCACAAGAATCGCACATGTCGAACATTCTCCCAATGTATTCGGAACTGGCTGCGAGTGGACAGATCGAATTGACCACAACGCCGTATTACCACCCCATTATGCCCCTGCTGATGATGGATGGATGGACATTTGAGGATGGTATTCGTGTTAACAAGGATTCATGGCCTGATGATGTGACTAATCATCTACAGACGGGCATGGACCTGTTTGAAGAGGAACTCGGCTTCCGTCCGGTCGGCATGTGGCCGAGTGAGCAATCGGTTTCACCGGCGATGGTACAACCTGTGGCCGATGTCGGTATCGAGTGGATGGTGACCGACGAGCTTAATCTTGAGGAATCAACCGATATGAGTGGTGATACAATCGATGTCTCAGTGGCTTCCAATCTGGCCACCCCTTGGATGGTCGACGATGTCGCCGTTGTCTTCCGAGATCGCGTCATCAGCGACCGAATCGCCTTCCAGTATGGGTCCATGACTCCAGAGGCCGCAGTTTCCGATTTTCTAGCATATTGTGACGATATCAGACAACAGTTGCTTGAGGAAGGCAAGGATCCCAGTGAACACTTGCTCACCGTAGCATTGGATGGTGAGAATTGGATGTTCATGTCTGACTTCCAGCATCACGACAATGGTCGTCCCTTCACAGAAGAATGGTTCAGCCGACTCACCTCCCATCCCACAGTGGTGACCACCACTCCTGGTGAATTCCTTGAGAAGAATATTACCTTACCAGAAATCGATGTGATTGGTACGGGTTCATGGATTGATGGCACACTCTCAACTTGGGCCGGAGAGGCTGAGGAAAGCCTAGCGTGGCAACGTATAGTTGAGGCTCGCCAAACCTTGGTCGCGTTTGAGACAGACAATCCAGAGCATCCAGGTCTTGCCGATGCATGGGAGAGTCTGTACATCTCTGAGGGCAGTGATTGGTACTGGTGGTATGGTCTTGACCAAGACAGTGGTTACGATGAGATGTGGGATGTCCTGTTCAAGGTCCATCTCTCAAACATCTATCGTGCGGTGAATCTCGATCTCCCCCCCTATCTTCAGGATTTGTGGACCAATCCAGCCTTGCCCGAAATCCCTTACAGTGGGATCATTGAACCGATGATTGACGGAATCGCACTACCTGGTGAATGGGATGGTGCAGCAATGTATGATGCCGACATTGATGACGAATTATTGGATATCGAATCCTTTCACTTGGGTTATGATGCTTCCAATGTTTACGTGCGAATAGATTTGGGCAGTACGCCCACCGATTGGGAAACAATGGACATGATGGCGATACCTGACCTTTCGATTTACTTCATGCAGCCGAACGCGATTAACTTCAACGAGGTTGAGACCAATTTCAGAACATATTACGGAAACACGATTCTTGGATTCCCTGCGAAGAATATGGTTTCATTCAACTTTGGCGAGTTGTGGGAAGACGGTCGAGCGAAGTTCGATATTTTCGAAGCCAAGGGGAAGATTGGAGAGAATGAACGGTGGAATCTAGCCGGTCAATCAATCCTTGGCGGATGTGCTGTCGATGATGTCTTTGAATTCCAGATTCCATGGTCCGATATTGGCCTTGCACCACGGTATTCAACCCGTGTCAAGGTCGTTACAAGTTGGCGCAATTCATACGCTTACGGAGATGGCATCGATGCTGAGGTTGCTCCACCAGCTCCTGCTGAAATGATAATGCCAGATTTGGAAGAATGGGTGACTCTACTCGACGTCGATGATGCGATTGGAGATGAGACTGGAGATGGCGACTACACCTACCCATTGGCGGGAGATTTCGCCCCCGGCTCCGGTCTTTTTGATATCACCCACTTCAAGGTGAGTCAGAGTGAATGGAACGCCCGCTTTGAGATGACATTCGCCGAGATGACCGATTATTGGGGTCTTGCTAATGGCTTCAGTCACCAGATTGTGCAGATTTACGTCGATCAGGGCGAGACCACGTATGGGCGGACAGAACTTCTGGATGGTGCCTATGCAGTAACCCACGATGATTGGGCGTGGGAAGTCGCCGTTTCTGCAACCGGCGAGCCCGGGGCGGTCAAGTCGGTCAGTGCCAGCACAGGTGAGACCAGCGCCAAGGGAATCGAAGTCTCGTCAAACAAGGAATCCAAAACCATCACCATAACCGTGTCGAAGAGTGTCATTGGCGCCAATATTCCAGATTACAGATTCATCATAGTCGCCGGTTCACAGGATGGATTTGGTATAGGGAAATGGCGTGATGTCGATACTGATGCCAAGACTTGGCGTCTGGGTGGCGGTGATGACCCAAGTCCCGTCGACGGCCGAAATTACGACCCAAACATCATCGATATGGTGCTCGACAATACGACGGACCAAGCTACGATGCTCGGCTCATACGATGTAGAGACACAAACGTATGCCGTTCTTACAGGAATCACGCTCCCAGAAGTAGCTCAGCAGGTTTTCGGCGTCAGTGTATCTAGCATCACAACTTCTTCAGCAATTATATCGTGGTCGACAACCAAATCCGCCACTGGAATCGTAGCTTGTGGTAACAACAATTTCACGACACCTATGATGTTCTACTCTCAGGCTCTGCAGGTCACAGGACTGGATGCAGGCACAGCCTATTCGTGTTCCATCACTGTTAGCGATGCCCCTTCGGCTTCGATTTCGTTCAACACCTCCAACGAGATCGACATCATCCCACCTGACTTGCTGAATCTTGCCGTCGAGGTCATTGAGGGTGGCTGGCTTCGAGTCACTTGGTACACGAGCGAGGGGGCCACGGAATCAATCGAGGTTGCGGGTCAATTCTTCGCTGGCGACGGCATCGCCATGAACAAGAATCACGACATGACGATTGTCCCTTATCCAAGTCTCCCTGCCTTAGAAACTCACACGCTGACCGTCACCATCTTCGATGCATCCGGCAACATGAACACCTCCAGTGTGGACTTCGTCATCGATGAGGATGATGCAGCGTCTCCACTCCCTGATCCCGCCTTACCAGGGCCTCCAAATGATGAGATTGAAGACAGGAATAGGATTGCAGATCTTCTCGGTAAGCCCGCCGTCCAAATCTATCTGATGATTGCAATCCTTGTCATCATCGTTGCATTCATTCGAACTCGCAAATATGAGTTGGATTATTCGCAACCAATCGAAGATGACCTGTTCGAGGATTAGACGAACGGAATCGCCGCCATTGCGTGCGTGTGCAGATTGACTACAGTGAGGATGCAGGGCTTGGGTTGGAATCCCAGCATCCGCTGGTAATCGGTCTGGTCTTGCCAGGTACTGCTGTGAACCAGATTCACCCCCTTGTAGGTCTCCGTATGATGCCCGTGAACATGTCCGGTGACGAAGATGTCTGGTATTTCTTGAATCACCAATCTGTCCTCAGGCTCTGGCGAGAGTGGAGTTTTACCACCCCAAGAGGGCGCGAGGTGACGGCGGTCAAGCATTGCCCGCATCGCCGCCTCTGGCGTCTCAAATGTAACCGTTCGTAGGCTGGCGACGAAATCCATGATGGAGACGCCATGGTATGAGAGAACACGAACACCGTGGAGACTGAAGTCACAGGGGTTTCCAACAAACATCGTGTTGTTGTAATCGGTTTGCAATTCTGGGTCTAGGGCCGGTTGAGGTTCAGCGGGGCGAACTGCATCGTGGTTGCCAGGTAGCAGCAACACTTCTACCCAGTCTGGTAATTCCTGCAACATGGTTCCAAGACGTGAATATTGGTTAAACAAATCTGGGATGTTCAAGTGTTTGTCCTGATTGGGATAGATGCCCACACCATCCACACCATCGCCACTGATGACCAGGTAGCGTATGGTCTTCGCAAGTGGATCCTCATTGAACCATTTCATCATCTTCTGCCATTGCGGCTCAAGAAAGGTCTTGCTGCCCAGGTGCAGGTCGGAAATGAAGGCCGCACTGACGGCCTGATCCGAACCAGCCGTGCGTCGTTTGTGCTGTTTGAGTGGTGGGAAATGAATGTCATCGACAAAAATTGTACCTCCATCCTGATTGAAGTTTCCAGTGACTCCAATCACATCATCATCCATCAATCCAGCATGCACAATTTCCTGATTAGGTCCCTCTTCATCCCGTTGCATCAACATGCATCGAACTTCACTGGTTGCATCCTCGATTGTAAATCTCAGATGGCCATTTTTTGTAGTATTCGATTCTTTCACCAAGCCGATAATCGTGAAACTGTTATCTCGACCCGTGAGTTGTTTTCTCTGCCGAACTGCCTCATTGATTGCGATGGGTCGATTGGGCAATTTTCCGTCTATAATCAAGCGGCGAATTTGCTTGAGGCGATCATTGAAACAAGCTTGAATGTCTTCCTTCTTACCTTCTGTGACACTGTTTCCCGTGATGTCGAAATGCACCGTAATCTCAGAATCCACATCTCTGGCTTCCATCGGAAAATCCTCAATTCGATAGTGGTCCAGATTGTGAATTCTTGCCGGTACCACAAGTTCGGGTTCAGCGATTGGAGCAATCGTTCGTCCGATGACAGCCTCCTCTTTCTGTACCAAGAGTAAATCGAGCATCGCTTCGTCCAACATACCTTTGCTCCCGGTGGCCTCAGCAGCCTTAATGAGTGGGTCGATGGAGGGTAATGAAAGCAGTCGCTCTCGAACAGAACGAGCCGGAATAAGACCCACAGACATCACCTTTCGGTGGATTTCGCCCCAATCTCCGCCGCTCACAGGCCCCAACGCCGACGCGACCGTTCAAAGGCATTACTGCGCCCCAGAGGCACGCATTAAACCCCAGAAAACCCGTCGACATGCCTAAGAACAGCCGCTGAGGCCGTCTGTTCGTGAGTGAAGAAGCCTCTATGCTCGCGGCTCGCCTTGTGCGACGCCTGAAGAAGGAAGGGTGGAGTTTGTCTGTTGCAGAGTCCTGTACCGGGGGTCTACTAGCCAGTTCTTTCACTGACATCTCGGGTGCCTCTGCTTGGTTCACACAGGGTTGGGTGACATACTCAAACGAGTCAAAGATTGCACAATTGGGTGTCACTCCGAAGCAACTGGAGAAACGTGGTTCGGTCAGTCACGAAGTTGCTCTAGGTATGGCCCAAGGTTCCCAGCGAGTTTCAGGGACCAGCGTCAGTATCTCAATCACTGGAATCGCTGGGCCGACTGGTGGTGATGAGAACAAACCCGTCGGAACCGTTTACGTGGCTGTTTGTATCGGTGATTCATATCTCGTTCGCCGAGGAGAATTCGGCGGCGGTGATCGAGCCTCCAACAAGCATTCCTTCGTCATTTTCGCCATGCAGAAGGCAATTGAGGCATGGGACACCCACTTCGGGCGACTTGAGGCCGTCAGGCTGGCTGCCGAGGCCGAAGCAGCCGCTGATGACAGTATTGACTTGGATCTATCTCGGGCTCTTTCTTCAATCAACCCTGATTTGGATACTTGGAAAGAGAATACTGTTTGGACCTCAGAGAAGGTAGCGAACACACTTGAAGAACAGGGCAAAGATGCACTTGGTGATGAAGCCGAGTGGTCTGAAGAACAGTAGTGGGACCGACCAGATTTGAACTGGTGATATTCGCCTTGTAAGGGCGACGTCATAACCGCTAGACCACGGACCCGTAGAAAAGCGCGAGAGGTTTGGGGATATGAGGTGAACCCCACCGCAGCCTTTTGAGTGAGGAAAGAAAAGCATGTTCATGGCCGAGCATAGGGGACAAACCCGTCGGCTCATTCAGCGATTGGAAACAGCCGGAGTCCCCATCGATTCCAGTATTTCAGCCGCCATGCGTTCAATCGATATTGGAGAATTCACAGATTACGAATTGGAGCCATTCTGGCATGATCGTCCTCTTGTTTTCTTGGAAACCAGCAAAGGTGGTGTCAAGACAATTTCAGCGCCACACATGATTGCTACCATGTTACATCATCTTGAATTGGCTCCTGGTCAAGAAGTATTAATTTTAGGAGCCAAAGGTGGATACATCGCTGCTTTGGTTGCGCACATTGTCGGCCCTGAAGGTGGTGTTGTGGTTGTCGACCCTTCACGGGAAGTTGTCGATCATGTGCGAGATCGACTTTCTTCAGTCTCAGAAACTCATACCGTACGAGTTCGAAAAATGAGACAATTGACACATTGTCCCCCTCAACTACCAGACCCCCTCGACCGCGTTCTTGTTACTGGTTCTTTGACCCAACTTCCCTCATGGCTTGAATCGAGAATGGCAGATGGTGGTTTCACAGTCGCTCCTATCGGCGGTCGGTTCTCTCAGCACTTGATCAAGCGTGAACGCACTGGAGATAACTGGCTTGACACCGACCTTGGTGGTGTTTTATTCGGTCCTGTAGATATTGCTGAAACCGAACCGGAACCACTCTCAGCTAAAAATCTCGCAGAGTTGTTACGGGAGGCTGCAATTCTAGGCGATGAAATCAACTTATTTTCAGAAGAAATCTCTGAGAGATTGGAATATCTCTCCTTGGCCCTCGATGAATTACCAGACGATTTGGAACCCTTGCCTGGCCCACCGGATTTGGAAAATGAGCCCCCGTGGGTACTGGATTCAGATATCTGGGTGGATGAGGTGCACCCTATTGTCGACCTACTCACTGCAGAGATGGATTGGCTAGGTGATGTTTGGCAGTTACTCATCACACTGCTCGATGTTCGCCTTATGCAACCCGGACACCCTGATTCAGACGATGAAGAAGAGTCCGTAGGTGGCTTTGGTAGACACGGCGACCTTGTCCCGTGAACGCTATACATGGGGTGTTGCACCCTCCGTTTGGGTCCGATGCTGCAATTCGAACTTGAACGGTTGAAGCACAAGGATGTGCGACAGCGTAGAATGGCCGTGCGGCGACTTTTTGAGATCAATGATCCGGCTGCATTGGCCGCATTCATCGAACTGCTTGAGGACGATGATAGTTGGTTCGTTGAGAAGGCGATTGATGTGATTCGTCGCTGGGTTGATTCCAGTCATCGCAAGGTTGTGGTGACGCTTTCCGTACGTAGTGAAGCACGATTGAGACATCTCGCCGCAGAACTCGCTCCTCGCGTTGGGGTCGAAGCCCTACCAATTCTCTCCACTCTTTGCTCTGATGCGGAACAGTCTGTCCGCCGAGAGGCCTGGAAATCTCGCCTGAAAGTTGATGCCGGCACTATTCCGGTGGCGATTGAAAACGAAGATCATGTGATTCGAAAAATGGCCACTGCACATTCTGGTGACACTGAAATTCTTGAGAAAATGCTCTCAGATGAGAACCTCCGGGTTCGTGAAACTGCCTTGAATCAGATGATTTCCCTTGGACATTCTCCTACCACTCTCAATCAATTATTGGATGGGCCTTTGCGCAACAAAGCCGCCAAATTACTGTTGCCAACTCTCATTGAATCAGGAGAAACCTCGACGATTGCCAATCTTTGTGAAAATCCTGATGCCACGATGCGGAATCTCATTGCGAAGAGCCTTGATGACGTCAATTGGCTGTCATGGAGCGATGTTGTCGATGCTGCACGCGAAAGCGCAGATCCATTGCTGTTACCCCGCTTGCTTCGTTCACGTAGGGAACCAGAAGCTGATACCATACGACACGATTTGTTGTTGAATGGGCATCCTTCATCTCGTGCCCGCATTTTGGAACATCTCCACGGACGTCCACTTCCAGCATCGATTACAGATTTATTGCCCTCATTGATGGAAGATTCAGACCCTCTCATCGCACAATCTGCAACCAGCCTCATGGCCGACTCTAAAGCACTGGAGACCGACGCATGAGGCTCTTATTGGGCAGTGGTGGTCTTCGCAGCGAGGCCAGACGCGCAATCTATTACGAAGAGATGGCGCTTCATTTCGACGGTTGTTCAGAGATAGTCTTCATTCCCTATGCCAGTTCGGATCATTCCGAATATTCCTCTGACATCGCGAGATTCTCTGAGCCAAGCGGAGTCAAGATTCGCGGCATCGAAACCTTTGCCAATCCAGTTGAGGCTATCGAGAAGGCTGAGGGAATCTATGTCGGTGGTGGAAACACATTTTTGCTAACCAAGGGATTGCATGAATATGGGCTTCTCGACATCGTGAGAAAACGCGTGTCTGAAGGGATGCCATACATGGGCGTCAGCGCTGGTACCAATGTCGCCTGTCCGACCATGCAAACTACCAACGATATGCCAATCGTCCATCCCTCGTCATTTGAAACATTTGCGTTACTTCCGTTCCAAATCAATCCGCATTATCACGATGGTACAATCTGGACGAAAAAAGGAGAATCGTTCAAACAACACTTTGGCGAAACTCGAACTCAACGAATCCAAGAATTTCATGAGTACAACGACAGTTCTGTGCTCGGTCTATGGGAGGGGGCATTCCTGCGATGGGTGGATGATAAAGGACTGCTCATTGGTGGTGAGGCCACTGTCTTTCGCCAGGGGTTCGAACCTGTGACCTATCCCGCAGGAACCGAATTCGACCTCGATTTGGTCACAGGTCTTTGCTGATTGCTCGAGCAATGACCAGTTTTTGTACTTCTTGGGTCCCTTCGTAGATTTGTGTGATCTTCGCGTCTCGGAAGAATCGCTCGACGGGGAAGTCCGTGGTGTAGCCATAGCCTCCAAGCACCTGGATTGCACGTTCAGCCACCCACATGGCTGTATCACCGGCAAACAGTTTGGCCATACTTGCTTCTTTTGAGTGGCGAGGGCCGCCGTGCTGGTAGTGTTGTTCCTTGGTCCAAGCGGCTTTGTAGACCATGAGGCGCGCGGCTTCGACCTGAGTAGCCATATCAGCAAGATATGCTGTAATCATCTGGTGTCGTGCGATTGGGGTTCCGAACGTTTCTCTCTCATGCGCATATTTCAACGCCGATTCGTATGCACCTTGGGCAATTCCTAGACCTTGGGCCGCAATGCCAATTCGTGAGTTGTCCAACGCATTCATGGCGATAGGGAACCCTTTCCCGGGTTCCTTGAGCACATTCTCGATTGGAACCTTGCAGTTCTTCAGAATCAGAGTACAGGTATCACTGCTACGAATGCCAAGTTTGTCCTCCTTCTTGCCAACGGTGAAACCCTCGAAATCCTGTTCAATGATGAACGCGGTCGTTCCGCCGTGCTTTTTCCCTCCATAATCGGGATGATCCACATCTTTGGCAAAAAGCACGTAAATGCCTGCACAAACACCGTTTGTCACCCACATTTTCTCCCCTGTCAGTAAGTAATGTGTCCCGTCTTCAGACAACTTTGCCTTGCAAGACATGGCGGCTGCATCCGTGCCGGCTCCGGCTTCTGATAGCGAATATGCACCGATTTTATCGGTTGCAAGCATTGGGAGATACTTCGCTTTCTGCTCCTCAGTTCCATGAATGACGATAGTCTTGGCACAGAGCCCGACATGCACACAGAAAAGCACGGCAAATGAAGGGTCTACCCGTGCCAATTCTTCGACGATAATCGCTTCCGTCACATCATCGAGCGGTACACCACCATATTCTTCGGGAATTGTGCAAGATTGCAACCCATATTCGATGAACTGCGCCCACTCTTCAAGGGGCGGCTGTTGCGCTTTGTCTCTGGCTAAACAGGTCGGAGCCAGAACTTCTTCAGCGAAGTCCCTGACCATTTCTCGAATCATGCTCTGTTCTTCCGTCTCTTGGAATTGCATGGTGGCGCCTCGCTCTTGCCACCGGGCTCATGTAGATAATCAATGCGCGAAAGCGCCCGTCCTACGGACGGGATTGTAAATTTCAAAGCGATTTGTTGAAATATGTCGTGCTGCCGCCGCGGCAATGAGGGGAACGTAATGGCGGACGATTATCTAGAATTTAGCATTCTATCGGATAGAAAATACACACGCAACCATTTGTGGATGCAACTGGTCGACAAGGAAGAGGAAACGTGGAAGATTGGCGTATCGGACTTGAGGATTCAAGAAATGGGAGATATTTTGCGTGTAACCCTTGCTGTTTTGCCCAGTGATGCATTGGTCGACAATGCTGCTGCAGACGACGAATACGACTTTGCTGATGTTGCAGAAGAGTTCAGTGAAGGCGACATTCTCTTCTCATTGAGTGCTGCTGGCGTGAAAGAAAACTTCCATTCACCCTGTGCGGGCAAGGTGCTTGAAGTGAACAACGAACTGGAAGCCACACCTGAACTGGTCACCGATGACACGTATTCAGAGGGTTGGATTATTCTCATTGATCCGCATGATTTTGATGAAGATCAACTCCTCACCGCTGATGAGTACATCGAATCTCTCAGTGAGTAAGATTAGGGCCATCCGGTATCTGGCCACAGTTCCGGGTCCGTTGAGACCCAATCCAATACATCGAGTAGAGCCAATACTTCGTCGGAATTAGCCAAATCTTGTTCTATCTGAATTCTGTACAACCATTCCTTGAGACGGCCCAATCGTCGTCCGAATGGCAACTCGGTAGTAGTAGCTAGAACATGACCATCGATTAGGGGCCGACTTCCTGCTTTGAGGGGTGCAAGGTTGGTTAGCCCCTGCCGAACTGATTCTGTAGCTTGGGGATTCAACGCATTTTCAATTGCGAGATGTGCATCGATTAAATCTCCAACACTCGCCCTGTAACGACGATACTCGGGTAGATCGGAAGGTAGGTGGTTGAGAAGCCGATGCAAATTCATCACTCGATTCCTGTCGCGATTGGACAATGTTAGTGCGCGTAAATCATGGTCCAGTCGTCTCCATCTCTCATTGGGTATGTCGGATGCAAGCAAGACCAATCGACAGGCAAACACATCCGCTTCTGGAGCATCAAGAAGATGTTGTATGGAAATGTCCGCGTCCCAACCTGGTAGAATTCTGCTGAGCATCCCATCGATTCGCATCCGTTCAAGAATCGCAGCCGCATTCCCTCCAGACAATATTTTTCGAAATTCAGACCAGACGCGTTCTTCGGAGACATTTTTCAACATCTGTCCACAACTGACTAGGGCCTTTGCGAGGTCTCCATCAGGTTGCCATACGCCTTTTTTTCCTTGATCCATGAATCGGTAGGCACGAAGCAACCTCAACCCATCCTCTCCAAGACGTTCAGTCGCATCTCCGACCGCGGTGAGACATTGATTTTCCAAGTCCTCTTGTCCACCATAGGGGTCATGAAGGACATTTCTAGCGAGGTCCAGCGCCATCGCATTGATGGTGAAATCTCTTCGTGAGAGATCTTCTTTCAACGAGTCCCCGAACGCAATCTCATCTGGACGACGTCCATCTCCGTAGGAGCCTTCACTACGCAATGTCGTCACTTCAAATTGCATGTCTGAATCGACCAAGCGAACCGTCACAGTCCCGTATTGTGCTCCCGTGGGGAGTGCTCTGGGGAAAATCTGAAGCACAACATCTGGATTTAAACTGGTGGCGAGATCTAGGTCTTTCCAAGGATTTCCTAGCATCGCTTCGCGTACCGAACCACCAACCAGCCATACTCCACCGTCCGCGGTAGTAATGCGATTGCAAACTTCTCGCAGGGCCTCAGGCAGGTCATCCTTCCAATCGATGAGCGCCGCTGGAAGTGATTCTCCATCGAGGTCACCCGCGACCCCTTCCAACCATGCGCTGTCGGCCATCAACCCCTTCCCCTCGCCCTCAGACATGATGCTATCGTCGTGCGAAGGGATTTGAACGTTGATTCGGTGGGAGGTGCATGGACGTGGAGTTGGTTCCCATCGTGTGGTTGAAACCCCATGAAGAAGTCAAGCCTCGAAATGTCGATAAGTTGCACGAAATGACTCTGCGGTGGAGCGCTTACACCAAACCACTCTTGGTCGATCGTGAAACCGGCACCATTCTAGATGGACATCATCGATATCATGTCGGGATGCGGATTGGCCTGTCACGATTACCGGTCATCAAGGTGGATTATCTGGAGGATGAGAGCATTGAACTCGATCTTTGGCCAGCCAGTGCAATTGAGTCTCTGACCAAGCAGCAAATCATTGACACGGCTCTTTCAGAGAACCTGTTCCCACCCAAAACGAGTCGTCACAGATTCAGTGATCACTTGCCACCTATTGCGGTCCCACTCGATCTCTTGCGAATCGATGAATGAATCTACAGTTGGTTACCGCATTTAGGACAGGCTATCCAGCCCATCTGAACTTGACCTCCACATGAGGTACAAATCGAATCACTGGTGGGCGATTCCTTCGGTGTCTGATTGTTCCCCTTCTGTGCGGATTGTTGTTCTAGAAAAGTCTGCATGACTTCAGGTGTCAATGCACCTTTATCAGCTGCCATTTCCATCATATCACGGTGAAGATCATCAGTTTTCTGCTGCTTGGTAAGGTCTGCAACGGATTGCTGATTCATCCGTGCACGCTTGGCGGCCTGAACCTGGTCAAAGGCATTCATGGCGATGTCCATCTTCCGCTCTTGACCACTCAACTCAATGTCCTGCCTCTCAGTTAGATTGTGGCGCTCTGCAGCCCACTCGGCTTCCTGCTTTCGTAATTCTAGCAATTCACTCTCTAGGGCCACTTCGACCTGGCCTCTGGCTTTGGCTTTGGCAACATTTGCCTCTGCCTCGATTCTTGCCAGTGTCAACGTCTGTTGCCGATCGATGGCATCCAATGCCGTTTCATTGACCACATCCGCTCTAGCTGCCATGACCTTAGTTTGCTGGGTATAGGACTGCAACTTCTCTAGGTCGGTCTCATTGACCACCGCAAACGCTCGCAACATGGTGATGCCATATTGGTCAAACGACCCCCGCATCTCTGCGCGCACCGCCATCTCAATCATATCGGCAAAGTCTGGAGTGCGAACCGCATTGATGTCCGCTTGTTTGGAAAGCAATGGAATGACTACCCGGCTCATGATTTCGGTCTCATACATCTTGACGAAGAACCCACGATTGAGTTCCCGGCCACTGTTGGCAAAGATATTCACAAGTTTGGGCACATCATCTCGTTGAATTTGCAGACGCATGTTCAGCATGCCATTGATCTTCCCGCCATCTGCGGTTGCGCCTTCCATCTTGAACAGGAGATCGAAAGGCCCCGTCATTGCGAAAATGAGTTTGTGGTCGCTAGAACCCAATCCGATTTTGCTGCCGAGCCATCTGGTGAATCCACCAACGTAATTCTTGAGGACGGTTTCAGAGAGAATATCCTGAATTTTTCCATCGGCCATGATGACACAGGTTTCATTGGGTTTGAGTACGATATTCTTCACGGACCAAGACTGGATTGAACCAGAATCAATCATTGTTGCAATTACTTCTGGGCTGTCTCGCCATCGATGTGTCGCCATTCTTCCACTTCCTACTGAATTTTCCTTAATACCGCTCTGCGTTCGCTGAAATGTCCCCGGACACTGCTGACCAATTGTCGGGTTTCTCGAACTGCTTTCATCACATTTCCTTCTTCAGCTGCGGTTTTTTCCAAGTCGTTACTACGATTCACTGCTTTCACCAACAGTGTGATTGTTTCATGGTCATGCTTGATGAGTTGATTGAGAACTTTCTTCGAAGCGCTGGTTTGTTTGCTGAAGAACGGATGTTCACCGCCGGTTTCTCCAAGGTTGACATCATTCCGCAGTGCATCGATTTCTTCGATTGTGGATTGACAAGCCTTGGCAAGTTTGACGTTCCCATCCCGATATGCATCACCATGGACATTTTCGACATGGGTTCGAACACGATCCGCGCAGCGGAGAATCTCTTCTTTCACCGCAACATCGGTTTCTCGGCGCTTGTCACGTTGATAGGCACTGTATCCACCAACAATCAAGCCCAATGCTCGAACATAGGTCAACGTGTCAGTTGGATTGCCGATTGTAATGGTTTCACCCATAGGTTGCTTTACCTGTTCACTCTTGATTCCTTCCCCAATCTGCTCCGGTCCCCCATGGGACTTTCATTCTCTTTGAGACAAAATCTCAGAGCCCACGAGGGTCACCACTCCCGAGCCGAGGAGAGCAGATAGGAAGACCTCAAGGTTGGCGAGCCCGTATTCATTGGTTGGCAAGGTAAGGTACCCTATACCCGTACTCAGATCTGCGGTCACAGTTCCATAGATGACAACCGCCAACAATCCGCAGATTGCACCCGCCAAGGCCGCTTGAGAATTGATGCGGCCCCACAGGGTCAGGAACACGGGTAGTACCGTTGCTGTGGCCAACAGGTCGGCGAAGAGGAAGATGTGGAACACACTGAGGGCATCCGTGGTCGAGGCGAAATAAATGGCCACCGGAATCATCGCAAGGGTCACGATTCTTGCCTGTTTGAGGTCCATGCCCCCATCCGCTAGATCTCGGGAAATCGAGGCGACAATGGCGTTCTGCAATGTATCGACGCTGGAACACACCAGTGCGATTCCCAAAACGACGAAGGCTGCAATGAGAAGAATGTGTGCATCATCAATGAGATTGAAGAAGGCGGACGAGGGGTCGTCAACAGCCCCTTGCCCGGCAACCACCGTGCCAAGTACACCCATTACGAATACCAGAGGGAGTACCAATCCGGCTGCGAGAAGTGCGCCTTTCTTGAGCGCCTCATCATCTTCTGAAGCCCAGGCACGCTGCCAGTTCCCTTGAGAGAACATCTCTGCAGCGGTGATGGCGATGATGAGCGCCAACCCAGAAGAGAACGAATCCATGTACGACATGCTGCCGATGCTCCAATCATCTTCGGGATTGTATGCCTTCGCATCAGAGATGAGTGAACCGAGGTCACCACCGAATAGAATGAGCAACAGAATGACAATCAGCCAGATGACGACCCAAGCTTGCCAACGGTCGGTTCTCAGCGATGCGGGGAGCCCACCATAGGCGGTGTATGCGGTTGTGACCGCTCCAACGGCCACCATTGGAATGAGTGGATCCATGTCACCAAGAATCTCCATTGCCTTGCCGATGGCGGTGAATTCAGCGAACAGGAATGTGAACATGTAGGCGACCGAGATTAGGCCGACATAGATTTGCATGGGCCGACCAATTCTCATTCTCACATAATCGGCCAATGTGACTCCATCCGGCAATTGCTCGCGAATCATTGGGCCGACATAGGCCAGCAGGAGAAACGGTGTGGCTGCAGACAACGCATAACCGACGACATCCCAGAATCCACCGTAGTACCCAACTTCTGAGGGTCCGAAGAGAATCCATATTCCCATGCCTGAGGCGAATAGACTGAGACCGATTCTCAGTGAATTTTGCGTTCCTCGTGCTGATAGGTACGAATCTTGGTCAAGTTCCTTCTCGGTTGCGGCTTGATATCCAATATAGCCGAAGAAACCCAACGTTCCGACCATCAAGACATAGGCAATATTCGTATCCATTTTTACACCTATTCATCCGGTTCAAGGAATGGGTAGCCCCAATCCTGTGGAATGTCGAGTGTGCGTTTGACACTGCGCGGACTCATCCATCGAAGCAGATTTAGTGGTCCACCGGCTTTGTCATTTGTTCCAGAGGATCGGGCTCCGCCGAAGGGCTGCTGCGCAACAACAGCGCCGGTAGGCTTGTCGTTGATGTAGAAATTACCCGCCGTGAATCGCAGCGCATTAAACGCTG
>JAPKFG010000098.1 GCA_028821675.1 Candidatus Poseidoniales archaeon | reverse complement strand
AGAGGGTTGTTTATCCATCACAAACGTCGACCAAGGGTCCCCCTTAACTCCACCGATAATCATCTCATCGGGATTGATGAAAGCGACAAGTTTGCGCTGTAATATTCGCAGATCTGCGGTGCCACCTCCTGCCTTCGACGCCCACGCAGCCACCTGTTCACGGTCCACTCGATCAAGGGTCGTAGCGATGCGTTTGAACATACAAAAGGCCATCTGAGAACCAAAACCAGCACCATGTCTTACAACGTACTCAACATCTACAGGACCACCGGTAGAAAGACGAAGGTCCCCCAATTCTGGATCGGGTTCTTTGAAATTGGCAATCGGTGGAAATTCACCTTGAGAAAGACCTCGAATTGAAACCACATCTTCGATTCCCGTCGCCATCGGGTGGCCTGTGAATCCTTTCGTATTCGTGATGACAATCTTGGATGCACTGTCGCCAAAGGTTCTGCGCAGGGCCAGAATCTCAGCGGCCGCTGAACCTCCACGAGGAGGGGTTGCGGGCTCGTGAGACATGAATGATGTCCGAGCAGCGATTGCATGACGACTCAAACCCCAATCAAGTTCCATTTTAGAAATGAATTTCTCCAATGAATCTGAGACATGATCTACATCGAGTCGAGTTGGATGGTATGCGGAATTGGCGAGATGTGCCCCTAGAAGTTCTGCATACGGAGTGACGCCTCTCTCCATGGAGAGGCTCTTTCGTTCGAGAACGAAAGCAGCAGCACCCATTCCAGTCAACATTCCGTTTCGGCGTGCATCGAATGGAACGCTAACTTCTTCCACGACATTGCCCATTGCATGAGCCCCAGCGGCCGTGAATCCGGGGCCAAACCATGTCATCATCTCATCACTTGTTACATCATCAGCACTGATGATAATAATGCGGTCACAGCGCCCGGTTGTCAGCCAATCTTCTGCGATTGCAATTGCTGATGGTGTAGAGGCGCAGGCATTGTTGATTGCAGCGTTCGGACCTCGGGCACCAATCCATTGTGCGAATTGTGAATGACCCATGGTGAGAACTTGTAGAAGGAAACGACGGTCGAAATTTCCATTTTCATCTGCACCATTGTTCTGTGCATGACGCATCGCTTGCTCAATACCAGGGAAACATGAGGCGAAGATGACACCGGTTCGGTCACGCTCTGATTCAGGGAGATGCCAATGCTGAATGTGACGCTTGCCGGCTTTGTTGACCTGTTCAACTGCAATCAAGGGTAAACCTGCATCCTTGAGAGCTTCGAGTCCTGCTGCGAGGGCCAAAGATGTCGTGATATCCATAGCTTCAACAATCTTTGAATCCACACCGTATTGCTCAGCCAAATCGAAATGCCCCTTGCGACCAGCGAGTTGTGGAATCAGACTGAAATCATCGCAGGGAACAAATTCTGCAGAGCCATCAGCGTGCTTGATGATTCGAACTATGTTACGTTCTAGAAGACGTTGTTTAAGATCCTCTGGGAGTTCTGAAATAAAATTCTCACCGCGAATGATTCGATCCAGTGAATCCGGTGCGAAAACTTCCTCCATTCCGGGCAGGCCCAGGCTGATACCACTGAAGACGAAAGGATTGCTCCGGCGGGCCGCCATTGGATCCGCTTGGAGTCCGGCTGAGTGTATTGTGGACCCCTGAACAAGGACAGATGAACCCCTAGGAACTTCATCCAACCATTCAACCAATGCGGGAAGTGTCTTTGCATCTGTGTTGCCTTTGACTTGATAATTGGATTGAATCTTCTGATGGATTTCTGAAATTTTCTCTCCACTCAATCCAATTGTCTCCAAATCGGTTGAACCATGAATCATCCTGACTGGGAATCCGCTAACCTCAGAAACAATATTCGCGATTGCGGATTCCTTCAATTTGCGATTCTCCTCATCCTGCTCTTCTTCACTAAGAACGGGGGGTGACATATCTTGTGAGGAGGCAGTGTTGCCCGTTCCCGCTATTCCGGTAATCGGCACAACGACTGGGGTTGAGATTCGAACTCCAGCTTTGAAGGCATCAGTCAGGACATCGCTATCGATTTCTGGCATCTGTGGAATACGGCCAGAGAGGGCGTGGACAGCGAGGGCAGCATGGAAAGAGGCGATGCCACCCACCTTGGGATGATTCGTGTTGGCGACAAGTTTCGGTTTGTCTTCGAATATCTGTTCTGCGAACAAAGCGAGGGCACGCTTAGGGCCGACTTCGACGAACAAACGCGCACCCTCATCATACATTGTTTCCATCTGCTGGATCCATTCTACAGCAGAAGCCATCTGTGGGGCGAGTTTGGCTAGAATGGCTTGCTTTGGACTGCTGCCAGCAGGAGTAACATTAGGGTACCAACCTCCATCAAAATTGGATGTGATTGGAATTTGAGGCAATCGAATATCCAATCCTTCAAGGAAATGGCGCAACGGTTCATTCGCCGGCGCAACGATTTGAGAATGGAAGGCGTGACTGGTCTGTAGTTGTACACACGGTATACCAGTTTCACCAAATGCCTTCATAACGCGTTTCATCGGCTCTGTCTCACCAGCTATGACGGTCATTTTCGGGCTGTTCTTGTTGGCTGCAATGACGTAACCTTCCTCCGCTTCCAATACCTCTACAATCTGTTCAAACGGAGCTGATACCGATGCCATAATCCCACAATCTGGAACCTCGACGCTGCCCATTTCAGTGCCCCGGGCAGCCACCGCACGAAGGGCTGAATCGAAATCGAGAATATCAGCTACCATCAAGGCGGCATATTCACCCAACGAATGGCCAGCAACCATGTCCGGTTCAAGCCCATGCGCCTTCATCAAACGATGCAGGCTGAGATCGGCAGTGAGCATGGCGGGTTGAGTATACTCTGTCTGTTTGAGTTTGAATTCAGCTTCCTTCTTTTCATCATCAGAGAGATTTTCACGGAGAACAAAAGATGACAGAGTTTCACCATCAAGAACTTCAATCATGGTCTGATCCGCTTCGTTCCAAGTTTCTCCAATGCATCGATATCGTTTGGACAGATCGTGGGTCATGCCGACGTATTGGCTGCCTTGACCGGGATAGAGATGGGCGACCTTGGCCTGTTCTGGCAATGGAGCCGTATCTGTAATCATCACCATTTGCTTGGCCAAGAAATCCCATTTTGAACGATCATCAATCGAATTTTCTAATAAATCGAAGCGCTTTGAAAGTTGAGCCCAATCACTGGCCACGATGCCACATCTAATGCCTTCGGCAACATATCCCTTGCTCGCCTCTGGCAAGGCCATGGAAAGACGCTTGCCGTGTGGATTATCATCGAAATTTGGACCACTGAAAAGTTCATCACGAATGGTTGATAGTATGATTTTCAGAGCCTCTAAATCAGGTGCATTCACCAGTAGAACTCCCCCTTCAATCTCCTTGAGTTCATGATGTGATAATGAGGCAGTGGAAGCGATTGTGGTCGGGGCCAATGCAGCCGGATTCAACCAAGCATCTCGGCGAGCATCAAATTCGTTCGCGAGAAGAGAATGGAACTCTCGATCGTAGGCTTCCAAAGCACAGTGGAAATTCGTTCCCCCGAAACCGAAGGAGGAGACTCCCGCTCGCCGAGGATGGCCGTTCGGAGTGGCCCACGGCTTGGACTCAGTTGGAACATAGAATGGATTCTGGGCCCAATCGATGTTTTCATTGG
This sequence comes from Candidatus Poseidoniales archaeon, assembly GCA_028821675.1. GTDB lineage: Archaea > Thermoplasmatota > Poseidoniia > Poseidoniales > Thalassarchaeaceae > MGIIb-P. The sequence continues at coordinate 982 of JAPKFG010000098.1, read as the reverse complement.
GTGTGGAGAAACCCGCACTAGGTGGAATCGTAGCTGTATCTATGGCTCGAATGGCCTTGACCAAACCGGCAATGCCTGCCGCAGCCTTGAGGTGTCCAATCTGACTCTTAATCGAGCCCACTGCAACGGTCTGTCCAGCAGGGATGTTATCGAAAGCAGCAGCCAAACTGGCCATCTCTGTGGCATCACCAACCACTGTAGAGGTTCCGTGGGCTTCAATCAACTCGACGGTTGAAGATTCGTAACCAGCCTGCATATATGCACGGCTGACTGCTTGAACTTGACCACGGGTACTCGGTGCAGTGATGCCTTTTCCACGACCATCACTACTCGCACCGACGCCACGGATGACGGCTTGAATAGAATCGTCATCTCGAATAGCATCCGAGAGTCGTTTCAATGTTAGGGCGCCGGACCCCTCACCCATGACGAATCCATTCGCCTTGGTGTCAAATGGTGTGGAGTGAGTAGCTGATAGAGCACCGATGGCGCTGAATTTTGCGAATGTTGCGGGATCCATCGTGCGGTCGCTGGCTCCTGCAATCATCATGTCGACTTGGCGTGTCTGTAGCAAACGACACGCATCGAGAATGGCGGCGAAAGTGGAAGCGCAAGCAGCATCTGTCGAATAATTCGGACCCTGTAAATCAAGAAGATTGGCGACCCTGCCTGACACGACATTGGCGAGTTCACCTGGCATCGTATCTTCTGTAACAAGAGGAAGGCCAGCGAGAAGCGCTTCTTTGAACGCGGTCTTTCCTTCATTGGGCATCCCTCCTGCTTCAACGGCGTGACGTGCGAACTGGTCGGCCCACACACGGTGGTTGGATAAATTACGATTCTCACCGCCGAGGGCGTTTGCAAAGATGACGCCGGTTCGAGCCCTTGGCAATTCGCGAGAACCTTCGCCCATGTATCCCGCATCTTCCAAAGCTGCCGCACTGACGGTCACAGCCCACAGTTGGGTCGGATCAATCTGGGG
>JAPKFG010000097.1 GCA_028821675.1 Candidatus Poseidoniales archaeon | reverse complement strand
ATTGCAGCCGCGGCCACAGTCTCCTTGAACGTGCCACGTTGTGATATGATTCCGCGCTTCCAGGCTGTCCATGGCGAGTAACCAGGAAGATAGGCGCGCCAAGTGAATGGAACCCGACCAGGGGTAACCCGATTAACGATTTGAGTGATCGAGGTTGTGCAGGTTGCTGTCATGGTATTGTACCATTCTGGCTCCTCAGCCAATTGATTGGTTCGCTGCATCATCGCTTGAAGCAAGGCGGTCTGCTTTTCGGGCAATACATCGCACGGATAGAGGAAGACATCGTTGCCTCTACCATTGGTGCGTACACCCAACAGATCGCGCTCGGTTGCCCATATTAGGATGAGTTCAAACTCGTTCCACATACCTGTCCAAGGATGGAATTTCTGTCCCTTCTGTCGGCGGACCTCGAACGAGGCCATGAGGAAGCGGTTGTCGGTGAATTCGAAGCCAACCATCGTGTGGGCCATGCCTCTGATTTTGTGAAAATAATCAACCACATACCAGATGTCCTTGAGGTCCTTCGTGTCAAAGGACCAGGAATCCCAATTTTCGTCAAAATCTCTAGTGGTTCTCCATGTAAAATCACGACGATTGTGCAGCGTCACGGAGTCTCCTTCAATCTCGAAGTGGGCCTGCTGCGCGCAATCAGACGCCCAATCACGATGTAATCGAGCTTTCTTTTGTCCAACTGCGAACCACCAGAAATTAATCAATAGCAGAATAACTGCAAGAATCAAACCCGCAATTATTTTCCAATCCATACTTACTCCTCTTCGATTGCAGGTGCTCTTTCAGAGAGTAGGATGGAGATAGGACGGGTCTCAGGAATTTTACTGAGAATAATCTTCGCGACGACCGCCATTGGAATGGCCAAAACCATGCCCATAATTCCCCAAAGCCAATACCAAAATACGGTTACTAAGAGAAGAACGATAGGGGAAATGTCGAGACTTGTGCCGAACATTTTGTTCTCGATGAATTGACCCCATACCTGTTGATTGATAATCAGTACAGTAATCAGTACAATGGCCACCGTGGGTTCAAGAAGTAGGATCGCAAGTATTGAGGGAGGAATCATGGCGATCAAACTGCCAATGATGGGGACATAATTCAGAATGAATGTCAACGCACTCCAAAGAAACCAACCCGGTACACCCATGGTGAACAAGATGAGCGCTGTCACGAATGCGGTGCCAAAACTGACGATGGTTTTCACACGAACATATCGAAACACACCATCACTCATATCTGCAATCATTTCCTTGAGGTGGGTGTTGATTTCAGTTGGATATGCTGCGGCCACACGAGTAGGCAACGTTTCGGCCTCTAGAATGATGAAAATTAGGAACACAAACACAGTAATCATCAGACTGACGAAATTACCGATTTCTCCAAATGTTGAGAGTAGGGTAGATTCCAATTGTTCACTGGATATACTCAATCCTTCAAAGGTAAGTGTGAATCCAAGAATGGTTTTTCCTTCCCATTTTCCGATGAATTCGTCTAATTTTTGTGAATACTCAGGAATGCCCTCTGCAAACGCGGATACATCTTGATACAACCACATGCCAATCAACGTGAAAGCGCCTGCTAGAGCGCCGACAACCAATGCGTAAGCAGGGAACAATGGTACACCGCGATCATTGAGCCAATGTGCTCCAGGTGCAAGTAAGAAGAAGATGAATATTGCAATGATGAATGGTTCGATTACTGAGCGGAGATGAATCAATGCAAGAACGAGTAGTGTGACGATAATTGCACCATTTGAAATCGTTCGAAGACGCGAACTGAAGTCATCTGTAAATTGGCTCATAATTCAAGGTGAAGTCGGACGACCTTTCAATTCGCCCCCGAGCGACAAACCGTAGGAACGCTTTGATTACTGCTGATAGGAAATCCACTGATTCTCTGAGGTGTCATACCAATCCACACCGCCTTCGGGGTGCTGTCTCCAATGAACACCAGATTCATCGGCAAAGGACGGCAGACCTTCACTATCAGGTGTGAGTGGAGCGGAATCCCACATCTCCTCTTCCTTCTTGCCTTCACCATTCATCATGTTGGCAACAAGCAAGCCAAGAATGATGGCGAAGATGAAGCCACCTGAACCGACCAAAGCAATGGTTGCTGAGAGGCTCATGACCAGAGGAGTGGGTACGTATTCATCACCTTGTGATGTCGCAGGCCAACGATCGGAATCGCCACTCGCATTGAGGACGTCTAGACTGGCATCTGGGGCAGGTGGTAGACGAACCATGTTGAGGGCAATGGTGGTTTCTCGACCTTGTGGACTGGTCAAGGTCACACGAACCTTGTGAACACCGGGGCTCCACATTGTGCAGTCGAGTATCTCGAGGTCGTCGTAGGAGGTGAGTTCCTGAGCGGGGTCAGCCACTTCCCACAGAATCGTCATCTCTGGCAATAGGGTATCTTCTGTGGCGAAAATTTCCATATCGCAGGGCGTTCCTGCTTCTGTACTACGGCCGGTTTGATTGACCGCGAACGCGGGTGGAGGATGAACATGAATCTCGAAGGAAATTGACTCTGTTGCTGTCATTCCTAGGCCGTTTCGATAGTGCTCAGTTACTGTGTAATCACCCGCTGGCCAGCGACTGCAATCCAAGGGTGTCTCGTATTCACCCACCAACCAAGGAACACCTTGGATGGAAACCAAGCCCATCACATCGTAATACTCACCAACTAGATCAGTGGATACACGGTGAATCAAACAGGTGTCTCCGGTGAAAATCCATTCTTCTGATTCCAAGTCCATGGAAAGTTGTGGGGGAGTCAGACTCGCCATCAAGTCGTGTACACCCAGGTCTTCATCGTGAATCATCAATCCGGATTCAAGGTCCCAAACGCGCAGAGTGATTTGGTATTCTCCATCCTCCCATGCCTTGACTGTGGTGTTGGCAATGAATGATTCATCGTACACGACGGTCGTGTTGTTCCAGAACGAGATGGCCATATCGCCATTATCAGCAATTACTTCGACACCGACACCTGCGGTCGGTGCGGTTGTGACGATTGAAGCAATGACACGCACCAGATCGAGGTCACCATCATTATTCTCGTCGAGGGCGAATGCACCGGAGCCGTTCACGATGATGTAACTCTCGTCTTGGGCAGTTGCAACCGTAGCCAGCATTGGCAACATCATCGCCACAATGAACAGGGTCAGAATTCGAGTGCGCATCAGAATTCACCTTCTTCTTCGAGGAAATCTTCCTCAATTTCACTCAAACCATCCTCTGTTTGTCCCATTCGAACAGTAAAGAGTGTGACAAGGAAGACGAAGAGAGGCCACGCGAAGGTCAGCAGACTAGCGGAGGGATTGGACCCCATGAGGGCAAGTTGGCTGCGAATTGCACCGTAGGAATCAGAGTAACCGTCGCCATTACTGTCAGGGCAACCCTGTAAATTGATTGTGGATGTGCCGGGAACTTGTGGGCAATCATCGCGCAGGCCACCGATAGCATTGTCTCCAAAACCATCGCGATCTGCGTCAGCCCACTGGACACGATTCTTGGGGAAGGCATCGGCTGATCCATCGGGTGAAGCCAGCCATTCATCATCTGCGTCAGAATATCCGTCGCCATCGGTGTCAGGGCAACCCAATCTGTCGATGACAGATACACCGGCGCTCATCAAATCGTTAGGGCAACGGTCAGCCTGGTGCCCATCCGGGTTATCACCGAAGCCGTCACGGTCTGCATCCAACCATTGTGTGGCATCATGAGGGAAACGGTCACCTTGATCGGACCAACCATCGCCATCCGTATCTGTGCAACCATATCGATCGCTTTGGCTAGTACCAGGTGTATCTCGACATCGATCGCCTTCCAAACCTGTCTGCTCATCACCAAAGCCATCTCCATCTGCATCCTCCCATTGTGTGGGCTCATCTGGGAAGGCATCTGCGGCACCGGCCGGATGTGGTAACCAACCCAATTCGATGTTCGGGTCGCTTGATCCATCACCATCTCTGTCGGGGCAACCCCAACGGTCGCGGGTACTGGTACCAGATGTGGCCACGCATGCATCCGGGCGCCAAACGTTGTCGCCTTGGTTGTCACCATAGCCGTCACCGTCTACATCGTGCCACTGTGTCATGCACAATTCGCCACATTCTGCATTGAGTCCGCCAGGGAATGCATCGGCGAATCCTTCGGGGTGAGAAGGCCAATCTAGATCTGGATTCGAATATCCATCGCCGTCAGAATCGGGACAACCGTAGCGGTCGTGCATTGAGGAACCGGGGCGACTGATGCATGCATCTGGCTCGTTCCCGCTGGAATTGTCACCGAAACCATCGCGGTCATAATCTTCCCACTGTGTAGCATCATCGCTGAAATTGTCAGCTTGCCAATCACCATCTCCATGGTTGTCACCGTAACCATCACCATCGGTGTCCCACCATTGGGTTGGATTGTCGGGAAATGAATCGGCATTGGTTCCAGATGCATTGTCACCAAAGCCATCACGGTCACGGTCAGCATGTTGTGTTGGATTTCCGATGAAGGCATCGGCATCATCAAATTGCCATGTCCAATTTCCGCTGGGGTCAGACCAGCCATCACCATCAGTATCCGGACAGCCCATGCGGTCTTGTGAAGAAAAACCAGTATCTAAGGGGCAATAATCGGGTGTAG
>JAPKFG010000096.1 GCA_028821675.1 Candidatus Poseidoniales archaeon | reverse complement strand
CATGCACATATCCGCAATGTTTGGCCTCCTCTGTGCACTTGGCGGATTGCGATTGCCAATGATTCTCATGGCTGATGACAGTACCAATCTCCTCATTGCATCCCATGCATTCATGTTTGTACTCGGTGGCCTCTACACATACTTCTGTGTCCAGTCATTTATCTGGGTACGAAAGCAGCGAGAAGCAGCTGAAGCATAGAACAAGGTGTGTGGTATGGATGTCCCTTGGTGAAGCGTTTTGCGTCGCCTGCGGGGCTGGACCACCGCATTCTAACGAGCGTCTTTGTGAGGCTTGTTTTCGTAATCGGAATTCCATTTCAGAATGCGATGAAACCAGTCAGGCGTACCGTTGCCCCAAATGTGGAATGAATTTTGAAAGTGGTCGTTGGGCATTACTTGAATCAGAAGATCTACTACAGCGTCGATTGGATGATTCGTTGCGTATTCACGACCGAGCAAAAGCCGTTGGCATTGCAACCCATGCCGAAACCATCGATGAACGCAATGTGAGAATTCATGTTCAAGTTAATGGGCAAATAGATGCCTTCGACTTCAATGAACAACACGAGGTCATCGTTCGAACCTCAAACATGATCTGCAAAACTTGTACCCGAAAAGATGGGAACTACTACGAAGCAACAATGCAGATTCGAAGTGCCGGTCGAAAGTTGGAAGAAGTTGAACTCAACGAACTTCGAGGTTCATTGGATACACTGCTCGCTACCATGGAATCAGACCCGATGTGTTTCATCACCAAAGAAGGCCCTGTCGTCGGTGGCTGGGACGTCACGATGGGAAGTAAATCACTAGCTCGATCTTGGGCTCGCCACATGATTCAGCGTTGGGGTGGGCAATCCAAAGAAACGCATTCTGTCGTAGGTCAAAAAGATGGAGTGGAAGTGACACGACTGACCGTCTTGTATCGCCGACCAGGATACAGTTTGGGAGATGTATTGCGTTGGCGAAATCGACTTTGGATGGTGGGTGCTTGGCAGAAGGATGGACCGATTCTCTTGGCCCATGATCGTCAAGAGAAAATGGGTGCTTCGTGGCGAGATCTAGAGAAAGCCATCGTTATGTCAAGATACGTAGAACAGATCGAAGTGGATGTATTGAACCGGGATGCCTCGGCTGCTGAATTCATGGATCCACGTGATTACCGAATGCAGACCATTCGATTACCTTACGATGATGACGGAAAGCAGCCTCGATTGCGACTCGGTTGGATTACAGATGAGTGGGTAGCAGTGCCGAGAGTGCGAAATCCCGATGAAGGGCAAGCGGCTAGGGGGGATGATGGTGACACTGCGTGAACTAGCAAACAGCCTCGACGCGAGCGATATGCTCGGCCATATTCGCAACTTTCCTTCCGACTTGGCCGCCGCTTGGGAAAAATCAGAATCCTGGGGTCTTGCAAATCTTGAGACGCAGACATTTACCGGGGTAATTTGCCTCGGTATGGGGGGCTCTGCTTCAGGTGGAGATTTCCTATCATGCCTTTCAGACGCCGACGGTTGCCTACCCTTCGTAACCCATCGTGGTTACGACCTGCCGACATGGGTTTCTGAGAATTGGTTGGTTCTTGCCACTTCATATTCGGGCAATACTGAAGAAACACTCGACGCAGTAGAGGCGGCGATTGGACTGGGATGCTCAGTTGTGGGTCTTTCATCCGGAGGTGCGTTGCAATCACTTGTTCAGAATTCCAATCAAATCTGGATTGAATTGCCAAGTGGGCAACCCCCTCGTTCTGCCTTTGGCCACATCTTTGGCACCCAAGTTGCTCTAGCATGGAGATTGGGAATCATGAGTCCACCTGAAGATCTTAACGAGATGTTGGCACGTCTTTCTGAAGCGGTCGATGCATGTGATTTCATTGATGATGAGGATGAAGATGTCGTCGTTGAAATGGCGCAATCAATTCTCAATCGTGAGGTCAGTGTGTTGGCCACACAATCTCTGGCACCTGCAGCTTATCGAGCCGCTTGTCAATTGAATGAGAATGCGGGCGTCTTTGCCCGATCACATATCATCCCTGAAATGAACCACAATGAGATTGTGGCTTGGGGAGAAGCCAATGCATCAGATAACCAAAGTCTGCTCATCTTCTCATGGGATGGCATTCACGAACGCAATGATTTGCGACTTGACTGGTTCTTGGACAACATTACTGTTGAACCCACGTGGGGTTTGTTGTGTGAAGGAGAATCACAACTGGAAGCGTTGCTCTATGCCGTCATCCTGATGGATTGGTTGTCCTGTGCTGTCGCCCTCCTTCGTGGAAAGGACCCCACCGCAATCGGCCCAATCGTTGGACTGAAGGATCACTTGTCTCAGTAGAGTGGACCTAGGACCAAACGAGGGTCTGGAAAATCCAGTAATGCTTGATCTCGTTCACTTAGTGTCACAACCCCGGGCAAATCATGGGTGGTGGGCTCTCGAAAAGACAACTGAAAATGTAGGTGTGGGGGCCAACCACCATTCTCATCTTCTGCACCGAACCAAGCGATTATTTCACCACCTGAAACGGACTTACCTGGTGTGCAATTTTCTGTAGATGCTGCATCCAAATGCCCATACAACACCCACAGGTTTTGATCCTGAATTAAATGATGAACAATGACTGTATGGCCATAATCTCCATCGGCCGGATTGTATCCTGAAAATGCAATCACGCCATCGGCAATTGATTTCACAGGTGTACCTATTGGACCCCCGATATCTAGACCGACATGGACACATCTATTTTCAGTGAATAATTCCGTATTGTACATGCCTGGGCGAACCTCATTGTATCGACCAATGTCAAATTCAAATTTCGAGGGAGAATCATCGCCTGTAGTGAAGTCTCTCACCTCATATTGATCAGGTAAATCTACGGCCGGATGCCAATTTTCAATTGAGAAATCGATGCCGCCCATGGAATGCGGAGAAAACTCCCCCTCAACACTTCTTCGGAAGCACCGACTTCAAGTGATGAATACTAGCGTCGCCTCTATGGAGGCGACGATTTGGAGGCAGGTCTATTCAGCATCCTTCTCGGAGCAACCCTACTCATCGGGCTTGGATTGATACCCGGACTCGCCTTGATTCGAATCCTCGACCCGGGGGCTGATCGGTTGCGTCAAGTGATGCTGGTACCCGCAGCCAGCCTCCTGATTCTCTACGGTTTGGCGGGCTGGCTGGTCGTGCTAAGGGGAGAACATTCTGTCGGATATCTGGTCCTTGCTATCCTCATTGTCAATGGCCTCTCTGCCACACTGGGATGGCAGCGTCAGAGCGTCAGAGTGCGGCGATTGTCCGCTTGGGAGCGTCTAGAGGAGATTGAAGCGGCAGCAGAGGCTGAAGCCGGGACTGTCGAGTTGGAAGAAGATGTCATCGCTGAGCGAAAACATGCTGCGCTAATCGAAACGGGGAGACCCGTTTGGTTGCCTTGGGCTCTCGGAATCTCAGCGGTAATCTGTCTATCGCCATTGTTGATTCTAGAACGACCAATGGGTGTGGATTGGCTCGGTTTCGCTACCCTCTCTCACCGCTTGGCTGAGACGGGTTCACTGATGCTTCCAGAACCCAATGTCGGTCGCTGGACCTATCCACCTGGATTTCCTGCATTGGCTGCCTTCCTAGAGCAAGCCACAGGACTTTCTCCCAGCGATTGTGTCCATCTGTTGGGTCAACTCACATTGTTGGCCATCTTGTGGGGCGTGGCAGGAGCAGCGGATCGTTGGGGGGCTTCGGCCACAACATTACTGGCACTTTGCCTTGCACCAGCTCTCTTCGCCAAATCATTCGACAGTGGATATCCTACTGTCGCCAGCCAATTGGGTCTCGTTCTAGGATTGTTGGTTCTGGTCAAACCGCCTCGAGAAAGAAGCAAACGAATGGATATCCTCTTCGCATTTGGTGTTGTATTTGTCGGAGTTATTCACCCCACTGGAGCGCTCTATCTTGGAACCCTATTGCTCGCTTGGTTGGGTGCACATCGCTGGTCTGCTCAACGAGAGAGTACCCATTCTGGGCGCCTGGCAATAATCTCTGCAATTGTTGTGGGTGGTGCCACAATCACGGTGATGGGAATCTTCGCACCTCGAATGTTGGACACCCCTGTTTGGGCTGAATATGGATGGCAGGGTGGTTTGTCTCTAATCGTATTCAATGGACCGATATTGCTCGCTCTTGTCGGTTGGGCATTGTGGAGATTCAGAGCCTCGTTCGAAGTTTGGCTCTTGGGGCTCTGGATTGTGATGCAATGGATGCTGACATGGGTCCATTTGCTCAACGGATTCGTTGGAATCTCCGTGTTGACGCTGATTTCGTATATGCTCTACTCGATGGCATTACACGGATTCCACATTCCGTTCGCTGTCCTAGCGGGCATTATTCTGGCCAAAGTACCACGCCTGACACCTCGAATGAGAGAGAGACGGCTTGATGAAGCAGAAGACGAAGTGGCGGATGGAGGCGAAATGAGTTATGTCAAATTGGAAGTTCCAAACGCCGTTGAAAAGCGACCGATTCAAGCATTGATGGCCCTGTCTCTCGCATTCATTCTTCTCTCTCACATCGTGATGGTCGAGATTGCTTCGCATCCAGAAGTCGAGGCGCAGACCGAGGGCGATCGAATGCTACGAGAAGCGATTGCGAATCTGCCCGTGGATTCAATACTCTACACTGAAACGGCTCACTGGGGCATTCTCTACGATGTCAATACTGATTTGGG
>JAPKFG010000095.1 GCA_028821675.1 Candidatus Poseidoniales archaeon | reverse complement strand
GGGGCTGCGCAGCGCCTCAGTAGAACGGATTGGTTCCTGCTGCATGATCGGTGACGTCAACGACACCTGTAATGCCCTCAACTTCATCCATAATCATGACCTCAATGCCCTGCTTTAGTGTGACATCAGCCATACCACAGCCCTGGCATCCACCGCCAAAGGAAATCACAGCCTGACCCTCATCAATGCCAATCAGACTCACTGTACCACCATGTGAAGCCACAGCGGGGTTGACCTTGCTTTCAATAATCTCGGCCACCGCTTGTTCTGTTGGATCCGCCCATAGGGGGTTTGGATTCTCAAAGTGGAAGCCGCCGCCCATCAGACTCTCCTTGAAATCAAGGGTTGCGCCATCCATGTGCACCGCGCTCTTTGCAGCAATCGAGACGACCACGCCATCTACTTCGCAGGCGACGTCGTCCTCAGGCGCATCTTTCTGCGAAATCAACTGCAAATCGTACTGAAATCCGTTGGCACCACGGCCGGTGATGGCTACACGGAGAACCAAGCTATCCGCCTCATCAGCCTGCGCAGCAAAGCCCGCCAACTTCTCTTTGGCCAGGTCGGTAATGGTCAACATGGGCTCTCCTTCTGTTAGATGCGTGCCGCCCCGGCTCTTTGAATCTGCGTATCATCCGATATTGAAACAAAAAAAAGCCCCCCGGGGGCGCCGAAGCGCCCCCGAAGGACAGGTGTGTCATTCTAGGGGTTTACAATCCAATAGGTTTGACTTAGATTCCACCGGTGATGCGGCGTCGAATGAAGCCTGCACCGAGCAGTGCAATTGTACCGAGCGTTGAGCCAACCGCAGCCTCGCCAATGTCGACAATAGCGCCGCCATTTTCATCCTCAACAAGAGGCTTGTCCATGACATCGCCAAGCTTGTCCATCAATTTCTTGTCCTTGGCAGGAGCCTTGTCCAACTGACGTACATCGTCGATTCTCTCAGCATCCACTCGGATTGGGCTGTGTCGTGGACCGGTATCTCCGATGTCAGGTCGATCCATGTCGTCCAGATCGTCGCTGGCATCATCGATGCCATCGTAGCAGTCTTGTACCTTCCACTTGCCTTGGTAGACACCGCCGGTGCCCGAGTCGTTGAGTTCGTAGTGACCCTTCAGGATCCCGTGCATGGGCTCGACATCTGTTCCGATGGTTTGCCATTGTGCGCGGAAGTGACCGTTTGCGTAGCCACCAGCCCACTCTGTAATTCTCGTGCCGTTGACAGCAGCCATGCCGTCGATGTTGCCATCAGCATCGAAGGTGCCCCACATGTTTGCGATGACATCTCCGTCCATGTTCATGACCAGACCGCGAACTGTGCCGCCGCCGTCTGCATCAACAGTGAATACGCCGCGGAGTGTTCCGCGTACACAGCGCTCTTCAACATCAGGTGGTGAAGGCATCCAGTTCCAGACGACGATTCCGTCGAAGTTGGCCAGACGTTCTCTAAGATCCTCGAGCAGCATTGTGAAGACGTACATGTCGTATTCGCCATCTTCGTAGATGACGATGACCGTCACATCTGCAATCTCGCCGTCGGTGTTGACAATCACGACAATCTGTGTGATTTCATCCTCTCGGGAGTCCAATACATCATCCAAAGCGTCACTGTCATCTCGATCGTCCTCTTCTCCAGGCGCTTCATGGTACTCTTCGTCCAATTCATCACCGGAGTCGTCTTCGACCTCAGGACCCTCTTCATCGTTGGATTCCTCTTCTTCGACATCCTCATCGGTGCCGTTGCTGGAATCGTCCTCAAGGACATCGAAGGCCGCATAGTCCCAGCACATTGTAGTGCGCTGTCCATTATCCGCCGATTCGACGTATGCATGGAAGTCCTCGCTTGCGTCAAGGGTGCTTGGTAGCAAGACAGAGAACGAGCCGGTGTTGTTCTCGATGCTGCTGTGATAGTACTGTGAGCCCCATCCACTGAATACAGAGAGGTATACCTGCGAACTGACTGCACCGGTCATCGACCAGTTCAGGTTGAGCATGTCACCAGGTGAGATACCGAGAGGGGATGCTGTGAGCGACAGTTCGCACATCAGATCCTCTTCTTCTTCCCAATCCTGCATTACCTCGTCATAGATTTCGTAGAATTCCACTGCTGGGTCATCTGCTTCCATGACGCGGTCGTAGTCATCCTGACTACCGCGTAGTTGGTAGGCTTCATCAGCCCAGTGTATGCGCGAACCCTCGTACTCATCGTAGTCCTCTGAATCTGCGTCGATTAAGTCCCCATCATTTGTTCCACCGAGTTGAGCAACCAAATCGACGAGACTGATATCCTGCGTGTGCAGGAGATCCACCAATTCATCGCTGAGTCGCAACGTGATGGCAACCTCGTCGGGCTGATTCTCACCCAAGTCAATATCGATGTTACTAATCACGAGTTCACCATCTTCGCCCAAACTGACGCACATGGCAACGGATTCAATTGCCGGTAAGTCGGCTTCATCCGTGTTCATGAACGCAAAGAAGGCTTCCTTAACCATGAGAGCTTCAATCACCCCGTCATCGCTCACGCTGAGTTCAAGAATCCCAAGATCCTCCAGATTAACCGTCTGTTCATCATTCTGTTCAGCTGAGACCATTCCAGCGCTCAAGGACGCGAAGGCCAGCAGCATTGTTCCCAATATGCAATATGTACGATTTCCGGACATACCATGAGTTTGGTTCAAGAGGTATATGAAAGAAAATCGGGACCCCCCGGGACTCCCACTCATTTTGAAGTGTCACAGCCCCTGAGAAAGTGTTAGGTTGGCCCAGTGAAAGGGAGGGACATGGTCGAGTTGTTGGATACGCGACAACGCCCCTTGCGGGACCTGCGAATCTCAGTCACGGACCGTTGCAACATGCGCTGCCGATACTGTATGCCGCGCGAAGTCTTTGGCAGCGATTTCGCCTTCCTAAGCAAGGTGGACATCCTCACCTACGAGGAGATAGACAGGCTTGCAGGTCTCTTCATCTCACTGGGTGTGGAGAAAATTCGTCTTTCAGGCGGAGAGCCTCTTCTGCGCAAGGATCTACACGAACTCATCACGATGCTCGCTCTTCGCAATGTCGAGATTGCGATGACCACTAATGGTGTCCTATTGCCGAGATATGCACCGGCATTGTCGGCGGCAGGTTTGGATCGTGTCACCGTGAGTTTGGATGCGCTGGATGAGGCCACCTTCGCGGCGATTACTGATTCAGGACACACTGTTGCGGCAGTCTTGGCTGGAATTGAGGCTGCAGAATCCGTTGGATTGGGTCCCATCAAAATCAACGCGGTGGTGAAAAAAGGTGTCAATGAGGACGAAATTCTAGATTTGGTCGAGCGATTCTCGTCGCGAAATATCGCTACCCGGTTCATCGAATACATGGATGTTGGAACCACCAATGGCTGGGCTATGGAAGATGTGGTCACCGCTGATGAGATTCGCACCATCCTCTCGGACCTTGAACCTCTATCTTCGCAGTATCAGGGTGAGGTGGCCAAGCGTTATCGATTACCACAAGGCGGAGAAGTTGGCCTGATTACCAGTGTGACAGAACCGTTCTGTGGCGATTGCACCCGAGCCCGCCTATCTGCAGATGGTCATCTCTACACCTGCCTGTTCGCAAGTAAAGGACTCGACTTGTTGACGCCGATGCGTGAGGGTGCAACAGATGATGACCTTCTGACCCTCATCGAATCCTGTTGGCTGGCCCGCGATGATCGATACTCTGAGATCCGTGCAGAAGAATCTCCCTCTCGCGTGCGCGTGGAGATGTCATACATCGGTGGCTAGTCGAAGCAAGCCTCGGCGGTCTTGAGAACAATCGGCCAGGGAGCATCGGTTCGAATTGCAGGGTCCCCCCATCTGGCGATAGCGGCTTTGAAACCGGCTTCCTGCAAGCCTGCGACGAGTTTGGCAATCCTTGGCGGTCCACCCACATCGCAGTATTTTGGCAGCATATCAGTCATAATCAGTGACTGGATTTCGGCAAGTTCTGCTTCACCAACCCAATGTCGAACTGCGGGTTCAGCATCCTCGCCACATAATTCGATGGCTTTCTCCACGGTCATTGAGGCCAACACTTCAGAATCGAACAGTGGACCCGTCCATAACGGTCCTGAGATTCTCTTGTCGTCACGACGGACTGGATGTGAGAATGGTAACAGACAGAATGGCTGTTCTCCCGTATCGCCTTGTGGATGAAGTCCAGCTATCGTTGCGGCTTGCAACTCTTCCTGGGTGGGTGAAGCGACACGCCATCCGATACTCTCTTCGAGCAAATTCGCGGTTTGAATCGAGCGATGAACCTTGACCGAGATACGGATGTGATGAGAATCCCATGATGAGAGAAGTGGAATGATACAACGGTCGTGTTGAGCTGCCGTTCGTGCTACAGTGGCAATGAGTAATCGGAGAGCAGAATCGTGCGCCATCTGATCGGTGCGAATTCTCGCCCCATAGCGTCGCAGGCATGCGCTTGCAGACGACCCGGTCAAAGCAGCAGTGTCCGTTGCTGTAATTTCCATCACCGCGCGCCGCGCACTGGATTGCATGGCTGAATCCAGAAAGGGAACAGGAGATCCAAATGGGTCGATATCGATCCATTGCCATCCTGACGAGAGAAGGACTTGACGTGAATCCTCGTTGCGGAATTCAACTCCCGGACAGTTCTCTCGTGCGTATTCCAGCGCTTCTTCATCGAGGTCGGCCCCCACTAGGAGCAACCTCTCAGATTTCTCAGGTGGCAATTCAGTCAACCACCGATTGATGCGACTCCCGGTTGCACACA
>JAPKFG010000018.1 GCA_028821675.1 Candidatus Poseidoniales archaeon | reverse complement strand
GTGCACTCAATCTGGGTGTGTATGATCTCATTTCTGAGCATGGTAGTGCTGAACTCCAAGAAATATATGCAGAAAAGGTGGCAAGCGGCGAATGGTGCGGCACGATGTGTTTGACCGAACCTCATGCTGGAACCGATCTCGGAATCATTCGGACCAAGGCCCTTCCTCAGGAAGATGGTTCGCATCTAATCACTGGAACAAAGATGTTCATCACATTTGGTGATCATGATTTGAGTGACAATATCATTCACATGGTTCTGGCAAAGTTACCCGATGCCCCCGAGGGTTCACGCGGGATTTCCCTCTTTCTGGTTCCAAAATTCCTCCCAGGTGATGACAATCTGAATGCCGTCACGTGTTCAGGAATTGAGGAGAAGATGGGATTGCACGGCAGCCCAACCTGTGTCCTCAATTTTGACGACAGTATTGGGTGGATGGTTGGCGAGGCGAACACAGGCATGCGCTTGATGTTCGAGATGATGAATCGCGAACGTCTTGCGACAGGAATGATGGGCATTGGGCTTGGCGAAGTCGCTTATCAGAACGCACTCGATTGGTGTGTAGAGCGTCGACAGGGCCGTGATTTGAAAGGGATTCGAGACCTCAAAGAGAAAGCAGATTCTATTCTTGTTCACCCCGACGTACGCCGAATGTTACTGAAGATGAAGGCAAACAATGAGGGATGCAGGGCGCTTGCAACCTGGGCTGGAACGCAACTAGACATAATGAGACGCGGAGATGGTGAATCGAAGGCTCATGCAACCGCACTCGTCGCATTGCTCACTCCGATTATCAAAGCTATCGGCACCGATATCGGCTGTGAAACCTGCAGTCTTGGCATTCAAGTCATGGGCGGCGCCGGATATTGTACGGAGTATGGCGTTGAGCAGTTCTATCGTGACGCTCGAATCGCACCGATTTGGGAGGGTACAAATGGAATTCAGGCCCTTGATTTGGCTGGGAGAAAGATTACCCAAGATTTTGGCAAGAATTTCCGTAGCCTGATGTGGCCACTCCTCGAATTCATTGAAGAGAACCGCGATGACACTGATATGGCGAAATACACCAAACCGTTGTACCAAAGTGTACGTGGCCTCCAGCAGTTGACTCTACTGATGATTGCTGAAGGGATGGGTAATCCTCACTTCCTTGCAGCAGGGGCTACCGATTACTGTACCTACTTCGGCAATACGATGCTTGCTTACATGTGGGCGCGCATGGCGCGTGTTTGCAACGATGCGAAGGCAGCGGGTTCAGAAGATCCATTCTATGACGCAAAACTCCTACTTGCTGATGTGTTTTTCGCGGAAATTCTTCCAGATAATGTGGGCCTAGCAGCCAAGGTTCAGTCCGGCCACAAGCACCTGATGCAATTTCCGGAGGCCATGCTGTGAGCGTGGCAAACAGTACAGATGAGATGCGCGGCGCGGCTGCTTATGCTGTACCCCCCACCTCACGTTTACTCCGCCGTTCCACCTGGCTTGAGTTCGCTATTGTATTGGAAGCACTACTTTTGTTGATTTACCCCAGTTGGAGGGTTGAACCCTTGGCATGGATGTTGGCAGGAATCAGCTTTCCTCTCGCTAGTTGGCTCATTTTAAGACGTATTGTTCTACGTGGATATTTGCGATCACCATCACCTGAAGACGGCCGACTCATCGATCCGCGTTGGGAGGGTTTTCGCTTCTCAGGATGGGGTGGTGATACTCTTACAGCGTACCGCCTCCCATCCGAAGCACCCGCGAAAGGCTTGATTCTGTATATCCATGGCTACGGCTCTTCCTTACGTCGAGCTGAGACCCGCTGTCGGCACATGAACGAACTCGATATTGACATCGTAGGAATGAACCTACGCGGTCATGGGGGTTGCAATTTACGAGATGAATGGACCCTTCTAAAATTGGTTGCCGATTTGGAATCCCTTCTTCACCAACTGTCACTTGAATTAGAGCAACTGCCAGAACAAGTCTGGATCTATGGCCATTCTATGGGTGGTTTCCTAGCCCTTCGACTTGGTGCACATCCATCTGGTTGGTGGAAATCCCGACTTGCCGGGGTGATAGTTGAATCTCCAGTCACCTCCTATCCATTAATCATAGAACGAACTATGCCTCGCTTCTTGCGGTTCACAATGCCATGGGTCCGCTGGATTCTACGTAGAGAACATGAACGCATTCATCCTGATTTGCCCGTCCGATATGCCACTGCAGCGATACCACACATGGGGTTGCCCAAGGTCCCCGTCCTTGCTTTACAGGCAGCAGAAGACCGAAGATTGGGGCTGATTCATTTTGATGAACTCTCAAAGGCCCTTAATCAACATCAAACCCCGTGCGAACTCCACGTTATCGAAGGACACGCCCACACCACAGAGAAGGATACAGAAGCCCGGAAAAAATTGGTTGAACAATGGCTGAGACCCGAACAAAAAGGGGTATTACTTTGAGTATTAAGAAGAAATTCAAACGCGCATCTAAGCGCATTCTCGCTCTAGAAGACCGTCCCGATGACAATACGCTTCTTCGTCTATATTCTCTATACAAACAGGCAACTGAAGGAGATGCAACCGGCCGACTACCAATTGCGAAGGGGATGGTTGCTGTCGCCAAGTGGAAGGCTTGGAAGAAGCTTGAGGGTACTGCCCCCGAGGATGCCATGACCTCATATTGTGAAATTGCAGATGTTTTATTGAATGATAATTTGGTTGATGTTGTTCAGGAGATCGAATCTTGGCGTGGTCGAACGGTGCTCATCACTGGGGCCAGCCGAGGCCTTGGTCGCGCCATGGCCATACGTTTCGGTGAGGAAGGCGCAAATGTGATTCTGTGTGCACGTTCAATGGAAGTTAATGAGAAATTGCCAGGTACGTTGCCAGAAACCAAAGCGCTGGTGGAAGCAGCCGGGGGTAAGGCAATCTGCGCACAGATGGATGTGCGTGATGACGAACAGGTCCAGGCGGCTGTCGAAAAAGGCGCGGCCGCCTTCAATGGAATCGATGCAGTAATTTGTAACGCAGGAGCGTTGTTCATCGCTCCTTTCGCCGAGACACCGATGAAACGTTTCGATTTGGTACATGAGGTGAACTGCCGAGGAACATTCGCTCTTTGCCAAGCAGCCCTGCCTCATCTGATGAAGAGTGATGCTGGCCGCATTCTGGTTCTTGCGCCCCCCATAGCGCTTGACCCAAAATGGCTCAACGGAACGCTCGCATACACGATCTCAAAGTACTCCATGTCAATGCTCGTTCTCGGACTATCTGGTGAGCTTGCTATGGACGGAATTGCTGTGAACGCCATCTGGCCAGCAACAACAATCGACACTGCAGCAGTTCGATACAATGAGGCCCTAGGTGGTGAGGAAATGGTTCGACGGAGCCGAAAACCTAGGATCGTTGCCGATGCCGCATTACATATCCTTGGCCAGAATAAGACCGTTACCGGACAATTCTATACTGATGAATCCGCATTGATGGAAGCAGGTGTGGATGACTTTGAGAAATACGCTGTTGAGCCGGGAATGACCTTACAATCGGACTTCTATCTGTGATTTTTCAATTACACCCAACGATAGATTTCGTGTGGTTCTCGAACAACACTGTATCCAAAGGCCTCTTCGAGAGAACGACGAACAATCCAGAAATCAACATCTCCCGAAGCAACCAAAACCGCTCCAATTCCATCATAACACTGTTCAGCATGCATTGCTGCTTCTTCCATAATGGCCATATCTCCTTTTTCTGGATAAATCGCTTCTTTGCCAATCTTTGTTCTCTTTGCTTTGTCCCGTGTTCTGGCAACCTCAAGGTAGGCTTCACGATTATTCAATAGGAATTCCTTTGTTGGAGTTGCAAGTTTCGCTACTCTTTCGTCAAAATCAATCTGATCATCTTGTGGAATTGACCACGTGTTGTATTCAGAGATGATATTTTCACGAATTTTTTCAATGACCTTATCGGTAATCTTCTCTACCCAATCAACATCTGAAACCCAAACGTCATTGAAGAGTTCTCTTGTTGTTTCAGAATCTTTCATCAATTTCGGCAATTCGGTTTCTTGCACATTCTTTGGTGCCCTGAGCACCACTCGCCCTTCCCTAGCATAGGAAAGGATGGTACGATGGAAATGAGAACTTTCGTGAATACCACCATCGTCCCCCAACAGGCGCGCTATGCGTTCTTTCGCATCTGCAATCAAGACATTTGTATCAATTAATAACAGTGGCCTCAAACTCAAATGTCGTAGTTTCCGACGTGCTTTGACGGGGATTGTCTCAGCATGTGTTCGGAAAATTCCATTTTGACTTCCTCGCATCCTTTGGATTTGTTTTATGGAAAAGGTGCCTGAACCCATCGCTCTTTCAAACATCATCAAACCGTGAATTGGATCGATATCAGCAGCTTCTTCTGCGACACTTTGAATTTCTTGCAGTGAAGCCCCATCTTCAAGAAGATTGCAAAATCTAGATTCAAGTCGCCCGCTATCTGTACGATAATCCCCAGCATCCTGCTTTGTCAGAGCCACCTTGACACGACCTTGCCACGGCTGTTTAGGTAAATTGAGCGATTCTGGATAAGGCATTAGCAAATACAATTCGTCTTGATTGCGTGAAATATAATCTAGCAACAAATCAGTCGCTCCGTCGGTGTTATTCTTCTGTGCCGCATCACAGACCTTGAGATACAATCGGAACAATTCCTTCGTATCATCTGTATTATCTGGTTGTTGCTTTAGCATATCGACTGCGTCAGAAAAGTGTTCCGCGCGAGCAAATGAAGCCAGTGCAAATCGAGCAATTTGACGCCTTCTACCAATGCTTTCCTCACGTTTACAAGAATCACGTAAATATCGTCCTGATGCCAAATGATTCCCGCCTTGTTGTTCGACAGATGCAAGAACAATTTGACGCCAATGAGATGATGAATGCTTCTTGTGCCAATTTGCGAAGGGCCTACTTACCAATCCCAATTCAAAATACTTCACGACAAGTTCGCGATACTCTTCCACAATTCTTTTTCCAGGGTTATGGTCGATCAAATCATCTAGAATCGCTTTGGCGGATTTTGTATCATTTGGATCCGCTCTAGCCAACAAATGCTTTGTTTGCTCAATCCGAAGAACATCCAATACGGTGAAGAACAATCTCTCTTCAATTCCTTCGAGTGATGATTTTTCAATAGATGTTTGCAATTTATTGAGGAGATTATTTCTAACCAATCGATCACCCCCCTCAGACATCGCTTTCCGAACTTGATTGAACGCCACAATCGCCTCACGATTTCCAGCAATTCTTTGAACAACTTCATCTAAATTAGATGGTGCCCCTTCTAACAGTTTGACAAGTTCAACGGAACAATCAGACAGTGTGCCATTGGATTCTTTTGCTAGGGCCTCAAGGGCTTCAGATCGGGCCCCACCGACCCACTCACACAATTTTGCATTTGCGTTACCTGGTAGAAGATGATAAACCAAAAGCGTACGATGTGGGTGCATTGTCGCCCCATTTTCCATCCGCATCAATATCGAACCGATTTGAACCGCATCACCCATTTCAGTGAAGATGTTCAGTGCCCCCTCCTCAAATTGACTCCCACTATCTCCCCCTCGATTTTGCAATTCAGTGACGGCCGAAAAACGCAAATCTAGTGGGACCGTATCGGTTTCAACAATCACTTTGAGTCCAGTATCGTCAATTCGATTGGTACCCACAATCAATCGCTGAATCAATGCCTCATCTTCACTATTTTCAATAATATTGAGTACACAATTCAGCTGTTTTGCATCAATATTATTCAAGGAAGGAATACTTTCCAATGCTGAATCAATATTTCCATCACTAAGATATGCATCGACCAACCTCCATTCAAGTGCATTTCGATTCTCTAGATTAGATAATATCAGGAGTCCATTTTGAATCTCATTGGTAGATAATTCAACATCGTTAGGAACATCCATCCAAGATTGATGCTGCATTGCGACTGAAAGACCATCCTTACCATTCGCAGCATGACAATCAGCCCAAGCGTTGAAATCGCCCGAACGAAGTCGCACCAATGCTAGAAGATCCTTTGCAATTGGAGCAACACCACTCTCGTCATCAGCGAGTGTAATCAAATCCTCAAACACATCTTCATTTCCCGTGGATATTCCAATAAGGGCTCGGATTAATACCGCCCCCCCATTCAACTCATTCAGTGATTCAGATTGTCTGACAACGCCGCTTCCAGACCTCAATAATTTGGCTATACGTTGAATTTCACCACCCAATCTCGCGGTTAGGGAAAAGGGAGTTGAAGACAATAGCCATGCCGCTAACTTTGAACGGTTCATTGGATCAAATCTCGCCGACTGAACCCATTCCCCTAAATCAACATCCAAGTCCGCCTCAACTTCTTTCTCAGGATAAGATTGCATTTCGGCTAATAATCGGGCATTTTCTCCCAACTTAGGCCAAACTGGGTGGACACCTTCTTCACACAATCTACGGACCTTCATCAGTTCTGCTTCCCATTCAGGTTTCCATTGCTCACCAAGCCGTGCTTTTTGCACTAGCATAGCTGAGAGACGATATCCATGAGGTGCATTTGAAGCAACCAGGCCACCGATTGGCTCAATCCAATCATCGTGATTCCGACTTGGGTTACGCCGACCACCTCTCCGAGATTGGGAGCGTTTCCCCTTCTCTTCTTTATCTTTTAGAGCAACGATGAGAAGGCCTTTCCAAGGCTTCCCTAGACGACCCCAAGGGTTGGCTGCTTTGGTCTTGTGGAGTCTTTCAGGTGCTACGCCAGTGGCAACGGATACATTCAGACATTCAAGTAAATCATTCTCGTCCAATTCCGTCCCCCCCGCCTACGGCGGGTTTTAGCCACCGTACCACTACTATGAACGCATCGCTGAAGAGCCGCTCTCTTCTCCGAAGGGCATGGACCCGACCAATCTGGTCATTATTCTCCTTCATCCCATCGCTGCCCTGGCCGTCATTGGATGGATGATTCGACAGCATCGCTGGCGACAACGTGGACGCCTCATGAAAGGGGAGGAAAGGAAGGTAGCAGTGACTTCTCATGAGCGCGATGGAGAACGCCTCTACATCCTCGCATGGCTCCTTGTATTGGGGGGATTCACAGCTAATGCGACTTATCGAATCCGAACCGAAGATATCGTCCTACCAGAGGCATTGATGCCTAGTGGTGCAGGGGGATTACACGCAGGGGGTGGATTGCTAGGATTAGTCCTCATCACTATCCTTTGGCGAAAGGGACGAATGACACGAGATTTGAGAAATTCAGGAGAACCATGGGCGATGGAAAAACAGCGCCACGGACGAGCATCAGACGCCATCATGGTTCTAATCGGCCTACATGCATTTCTAGGATTTCTTTGGTTGGTTCAATTATTGACCTGAACGGCTAGACCATTTCACCAACCAGGCACCGATGTTCCGCTCGATATCCTTTGCCACAACTCCACGATCTTCCAACAATCCGTCATCAGAAAGCGGTTGTATTCGACACCCGCAGGCATTTGCATGTCCTCCACCATCAACATCGAATGCAGTTGCCATGTTTGTCAGATCAAACACCCCCCCGCCATCGTGAAGGAATGAGTTGCTGTAGAATGAAGCCGAAAGAGGCCATTTATCATCCGTATCTACATCTTCATATCCATGAATAATCATGCAAGCATCACATCTTTCACCCACATGTGCAGTCACGAGATATCCATTAGTTCGAATCCCCTTTTCATCTAAACGAACGATGGCTATTCGATCTACGACTTCTGTCCATTGATCAACCATGGATTGGAGCCGCCGAAATTCTTCTTTGGCCTGCATTATTTTCTCAGAAATGGGTTGCAGATTCACAAGTTCATCAGGGCTGATTCCTTCAATGATGTGCTGCAGTAAGGTTTGGCAATAGGAGTCATCGGTTGCATCGATTGTTCTGCCAATCCAAACGATGGGATGATCTGAGAGAAATTCCTCTCTAGAAACCTTGCCACCATCCAATTTGTCGACCATTTCCATCCAGGCCTCAATGTCGTTCAAGTCAGTGGTTTCTTGGAAGGTATCGAAACAGACTCTCGCCGCACTCAGTGCACCTTCCCAAACGATGTGACAACCCAATGCCGCAGCCGCATCCTGTTGTGCTGGAGTTGGTTTGTTTGTGAGATGGTGATCAATGTGAAGGCCACACTGTGGGTGGAAGGGAAGATCAAGAACAGCGGTACCTCTGGTCATCCAATCATCAACATCTCCTCGTCGTACTTCTGCAGGGTGGCTGAATCGAACAGGTATTCCTTCCCAGACACGACGAACAATTGCCGCAGAAAGAAGACCATCGAGATCTCCATCGGCGACGATTCGATCTATTTCCATCTTCGATATATCGCCCAATCGACTGCCTCCGAGCATTGTCCGTCCCTGCATCTCGCTCTTAGCGTTGGCGTCGAGCACGTCGTCGATGCGCAACCAATTAGTAGGCCGTACCCAATCAGCGTTCATGGAGACCTCATGTGGCGTTGTTCTCGTGAACTTCGGCAGTGTACTACTTCTGCAATATCCACAAGGACACTGGGGATTTCCCATGGGGCACTATGAGGCTGAAGACGGCGCCTATCAACAGACAGCATTGCGTGAACTGGAAGAGGAGACCGGTATCTCCGATGTGAGA
Organism: Candidatus Poseidoniales archaeon; assembly: GCA_028821675.1. GTDB lineage: Archaea > Thermoplasmatota > Poseidoniia > Poseidoniales > Thalassarchaeaceae > MGIIb-P. The sequence continues at coordinate 12,581 of JAPKFG010000018.1, read as the reverse complement.
ATGTTGGATGATTGGAGGATGCGTACATTCTACACATTTACTCTCAAAGGTAGACCCATTGAGAAAGAGGTCTTCTGGTTCATCGGCGAGACGGATGAATACGATATCACATTGAGCCATGAACATCGAAACTTCATGTGGCTTGAATGGGATGATGCCGAGAACCAATTGAATTTCGAACAGAGCAAAGAAGTGTTGCGCGGAGCGCGGGCGCAATTGCGTGCCTTGGGTCGCGAACTCTAGTTCTGGTTTCGTTTGCCCAAAGGAACCCATAGAGTTTCATCTTCTCCAAGAATCATTGCAATCCATCGAATGGCGATAAATAGCCAATCTGAGAGTCGATTCAAATACGTAACGACAAGGTCTCGGACCGCACCATCACCTTCTTGTTCACGCAATCGCATCGCGCATCTTTCGGCTCGACGGGTGATTGTACGAGCTAGATGCATCGTGGCAATCAATGGGGAACCCGTCGGCAGAATGAATGATTCCAACGGTTCAAGATTTTCAGTCCAAGCATCCATTTCAGCACAGAGCCGATCGGCTTGTTCTTGGCCAATCACCGTCATTGCTTCTGGGACTTTATTTGGCAGGAACGCACATTCTCCTCCGACATCAAACAGTTCTTGTTGAATGAGTGATAACTTCGGCTCAACAGCATGTTTCACCGTCCTGACAGTTGCCCGCGCACCTCCATCTTCATGATGGGTTTCAACCCGTTGCAATTCTGCTCGCACTAACCCGATGGCTGCATTGAGTTCATCGATAGTGCCATAGAAATTTACTCTGACATCAGCTTTGGACACCCGCTCGCCGGAGGCAAGATCGGTTTCGCCCCCATCACCCTTACCGGTGTGAACCTTGGTGATGCGCACCATGATTCGACGGAGTGGTCCCTGAACATGGGTCTTTCGCTGCCTCAGACACTCTCGAAAATACCATCATCCTTGGTTTGTATTCGCAATTTGTTCATTACTAATAGCCCCAATGTAACCCAGATGGATAGTTCAACAGCGATGCAGACCCAATACCAGTTTCCGAGCCCTGAGAGGATTGCGTTTGCATCATACGGCTCGCCATTGAATCCGATGTAAATCGCCTGAGACAGTAGATTGGCACTGAACCAAATGACTACGATTACCCAACTCAGACGTATACCATGGATTTTCCAGCGACCTTTTTCCAACTCATCACCATGTATAATTTGTCATCCGGGATATTTAACATACACTAGAGCACCCCCGGGTGCCCCTTACTTTTGAGTCCTTATTCGGACTCAAAAACCGGTTTACTGAGGCGCTTTAAGCAGGAATCTATCTTTGCAATCCATTCTCCTTCCACAGATTCCTCTCCACCCAATCTTTCCAGCAATTCAGCGTGCTTTGATGCGGCCGCCGAATTGTTCTGAAAATTGTGAATACGGACTAGGGCAACATGACTCATCGCATCAAGCCAAGATTCATCCACGTTCCACGATTTTTCAAACATCGAAATCGCACCACGTTCACCATCGATGAGGCCCCGATCAAGTTGGCGTAGTGCTGCTTGCGACCACGAGATTCCCTGAACGCCAATAACGAGTCCTTTCCAAAAGAGAAAGACTTCGAGCAGAATTACGATTGTGGCTAAAATGAATCCGACCCATTGCTCAGTTTGATTGTAAGAAGACCACCCCTCGGCCAGAGCTGACACGGTTGCAGCTACGAACCACATCCCCGCAAATGGGGCCAAAAGGACATCTTGTTTACGACGATCATGCATGGCCCCAACTACCACGCCCAATCCTCCAATCGCACCTGCAATGATGGCTGGAAGAATGGGATTCATGGTTCGCGGTGAATTCATTGCGATGGCTAATATTCCAGTAAGGCCCAGCATCAACCAAGCCCAACGGCTCCCTATTTCAGGAAAGGGCTGTGCCCGACTCATCCATAGTAGCACGGCTGAGGTACCGCCGAGAAAGGCAATCCAACCCAACATTGTACATAGGGCGAAGGTCGCGGTATTCAATTCATTCCAGCATCGCCGCTGGGTTCTCCATCATCACCGCGCCATCCGGGTTGCCAAAAATCATCATTGTCTAGCCAAGCTAACCAATCATCACCATTAGCACGTAGTAGACGATAGGCCCGTCGCTCCAATCCTTGGAGAAGTTCGGTGTCAAGTTCACTTTCTCCGTGGGCATTCTTCCATTCAATTTGCAACATTGTAATTCTTCGTTGCCCTTCGGCGAAATTGTCAAAATGCTGTTCACACATTTCACGCAACTCAGTCAACCAAACTCGTGTACCTTTGATGTGAGGATTGTCAGTTAATGGCTTCTCTCGACGCCGGAATGGCCACCAACCCATGGGTCACCTTCATCCGTGCCCCCCCATGAGTCTTCGCCCCAATCCTGATGATGTTTGGCGTTCGGGGTCAACCATGGCCCGTATCGTTGTTCATACACATGGTAAGGCCCGAGAGAAGGGCTATTCTCATCTGATTAACAAGTATGCTGAACGTTTGGAAGGCCGTGGTGTTACTCTTCTCACTCATTCTGATCGTTTGGCGCACGATGCCTACGTTTCAAAGATTGAAGATGCCGCATCCAATGGAACCCTCATCCTTCTCGATGAAACAGGACAAAGTGGAGATACATTTTGGATGTTGGAGAATTGGAAATCATGGCGATTGTCCAACACCGCCATTCATCTTGCAATCGGACCCGTAGATGGATTCAACGCAGAGGTCCTCTCACGTCATGAAGCACTTTCTCTCGGGCCACTGACCATGACTTACGAAATGGCCGCCGTCGTCCTTCTTGAGCAATTGTACCGCTCCAGTGAGCTCGATCGAGGAAGCCCGTATCATCGAGATTAAGGCCCAAACTCGACATATTCGACTGTATCAAGGTCTTGTGAGATATCGACAATTTCATTTCGAGCGTTTACGTGTACTATTGTTGGCTTATGTTCTGCCATTGCCTCAATTGGAATTCCTTCGTAAGTGATGAGAATGACTAGATTACCAGGGTGCACCAGATGTGCTGCTGCACCATTGATACAGATTTGTCCGGACCCGGCAGGAGCTTTGACAACATAGGTTTCCAAACGAGCCCCATTCGTCACATCGAGAACGTGAATCTTCTCCCATTCTTCGATACCAGCGGCTTGCAACAGATTTTCATCAATCGAAATCGAACCCACATAATCAACATCTGCATGGGTGACAGTCGCGCGATGAATTTTGGAGCGCATGACGAATCGCATGATTCCCCTCAAACAGAGGTGTCCATCGGCCCCATATCAATCTCTCTCCGCCACACAGGTGGCTATGATTACAGGCGTTGGCGACTCTGACGTTGCGCATCAAGGGCACAGATGGCCGCCATGTGAACCACATCTCTAACCCCATCTTCACGCTGCAATACGTGAACTGGCTTGGCCATTCCTTCAAGAATCGGCCCCGTCATCTCCGCATCCCCCAATCGCTGTAGCAATTTGTATGAGATGTTGGCCGCGGCAAGATTGGGACAGATGAGAACGTTTGCAGGACCCCCTAGAGTCATGAATGGATACTGTTCTTGGATTACAGGCATTAGCGCAGTATCTGCTTGCATTGGCCCATCAATAATTAATGAGGGATCCATTTCACGCGCCATTCCAATTGAATCCTCAATGCGATCGGTACGATATTGACTGGATGACCCGAAGTTCGAAAATGAAAGAAGAGCCACTCTCGGCTCAATTCCAAATCGACGAGCAACCCGTGCTGTTTGTACAGCGATTTCAGCTAGGGTTCGCGCATCGGGATAGATGTTGATTGTCGCATCGCCAATGAACATCAGTTGTCCTTTGATTGTCATCATGTATGTGCCCACGACCCTGTGTGCATCTTCAGATATTCCGATTGTTGCCAGACAGGGCTTCAAGAAATCTGGATAATCTCTAGAGATGCCTCCGATGATTCCATCTGCATCCCCCATTTCAACCATCATAGAACCAAACCAAACCCTTGATTTGAGCATACGTTTTGCATCCGTCAGTGTTACACCTTTTCGCCCGCGTTTTTTCTGCAATGCATCAGTATACACAGTTCGTCGTCGCGGATCTTCTCGTGGGTCAATTTCTTCACATTCGAAATTGAGGCCAAGAGCTTCCTTCGCCTCGGCAATCTCATGTGATCTACCGAGCAGAATTGGGAAGCATATTCTCTCTTGAATACACTGTGCGGCTGCCTTGAGCATGGTCGGGTGGTCACCTTCTGTGAAGACAATACGCTGTCTGTTTTTACCTGCTTTATCTATCACTCCGCGCATGATTGAACGTGTCAAACCCAATCGTGCCTCGAGTTGATTTCGATAGGTTTCAACATCGAACGTTCTCGCAATTTCAGCGGACACCATTCCTTCTGCGACCGCAGCCTCGGCAACAGCACTGGCTTCCCAAATCAGGACTCTTGCATCGAAGGGTTTGGGAATGAGATAATCTGGACCAAATTGAATCTGAGCGCCGCCGTACGCCGCCGCAACATCGTCTGGAACAGGCTCCTTGGCGAGATTGGCCAGCGCCATCGTCGCAGCCATTTTCATCCCCTCGGTGATTTCATCCGCTTGTACATCAAGAGCGCCACGGAAAATGTAAGGGAACCCGAGAACATTGTTGATTTGATTTGGATAATCTGATCGCCCCGTGGCCATAATTGCATCATCGCGAACTGCAGCAACTTCCTCGGGCATAATTTCAGGCGTTGGATTGGCCAATGCGAAAATCAGCGGCCGCGCCGCCATCTTCTCCACCATCGAACCGCTCACAATTCCCGCTTTGGACAGACCGAGAAAGAGATCTGCACCAACGAGTGCTTCAGCCAACCCCCCATCGGGAATATCACGCGCATACTTCGCTTTGTATCGATTGAGTTCACCAGCATCCTTACGCTTCTTGGTGATGATTCCACCCGAATCACAAACCAGAAGATTTTCTTTACGAACACCAAGGCGAATGTAGTGTTCTGCTGAGGAGAGTGCAGAGGCTCCTGCGCCGGATACAACGACTTTGATTTGCCCAATTTTTTTACCAGTCACCTCTAGGCCATTGAGCAGAGCCGCCCCAGAGATGATTGCCGTTCCATGTTGATCATCATGCATGACTGGAATATCGAGTTCTTTGACCAACCTCTTCTCAATTTCGAAACATTCCGGGGCTTTGATATCCTCTAGATTGATGCCACCAAAGGTGGGCGAAATTCGTTTGACTGTTTCAACGAACTCATCAACATCCTCCGTATCAATCTCGATGTCGAATACATCGATGTCAGCGAACGCTTTGAACAACAATCCTTTACCTTCCATAACTGGTTTTCCGGCAAGTGCACCGATGTTTCCCAAACCTAGAACTGCAGTCCCATTTGAGATAACTGCGACTAGATTTGCCCGCGCTGTGTATTCCATCGCCTTGGCCGGATCTTTCTCGATTTCAAGACAAGGATAAGCCACCCCTGGTGAGTAGGCCAAAGAGAGTTCTCGCTGTGTGGAATGAGGTTTAGTGGGTACTACTCTAATCTTGCCCGGGGGATTCGCCGCATGGTATTCCAAAGCATCCTTGCGAAATTGTTCATCTGACAAACCGTATCCTCCATTCTATTCGGCCACTGGCCTCCCCTATTCGCTTTACCCTCATTTCATCAGGGGATACCTTGATTCTTGCAATGGCTTAGAGAAATCGAGGAATGAAGCACTCAACAGTATTCCCCGATGTAATCGATAAAAAAACATGCTAATTTCTGGCTTCAAATGTACATGGTATACAAGTATACCAACAAACACAACCACCCACGACCTTCAAATGGTGTTGCAAAGCCAGTGCCTCACATGACCACTGCTCCCGGGCGTCGAGCACTGATTATGGTCAGTCTGATGATTCTCGCTTCTTGGACCCCTTTGGCTGCTTTGCCTGTGGCAACGGCTCAGACCGGTTCAGTCGCGGAGTGGGGCAGTGAAGGCACTGATGACACCGGTTGGCTTACAATGGAAGCCACAGGTGCGAACGCGGCTGCTGGACAGATGGCCATGAGTAATCTGATGCTCGATTTCGCGCCGGGGGCCGAGATTGATAACTTGACATTTGAAATCCAAGTCAATGGTTCCAATGGAACTTGGATTGAAGAGCCTCAATTACTCCTCCCCGATGGCCCCGCCAGTATTCTCGATTGGCGTGGTCTTGGTAGTCTAGGTCAGCAGAACGACCTCATGAACGGCGATCCATACAGCGGTCGCCTTTCACCGAACAGTGATGTAAATGCTGGATGGGTGTTGCCCGGTGGTTCAACAATTACTGATGTTGTCATTGAAGCACTCAGGCCTGCTGACACATTCGTTAGTACTTACAGAGTCGATATCGAAGTTCGTGATTCGGCCATTCACCCAGATGACGGCCGTCTATACGTCGCCCTCGACAATGCAGTCATTCAGGTTGATGCCAATAACGATCCTCAGATGATTCATTGGTTCGATGTAGACATGGAACCTTTGGACATGGCGATTGACGCCGCTGAAGGTTATCTGCACGTCACCTGTGCTGACGGTTTAATTCGAGTCTTTTCATTGGATGACAGTTCATTTGTTGGCAATTACTCGAGTCCATTCGGAGAAACGGTTCACCAGATTGAATCGGTCGGCCCGGGTTATCTGGTTGCTTCCAACGGCAAGACACTATGGCAAGTGACCATAGGGGCCAATTTAGTCTCTACTTGGATTGATGTTGGCACACTCTCCACCGGGGAAGCAATTACTCCTGCAACCGACATACTCGTCGTCAGTACAGACGTTTGGATTGGTACAGATGGAGCCGGCCTATTCCACTACAGTGGTGGCTCCATTCAACAATACGACACTCAGAATGTCCTCGCCAGTGACAGAGTTGTAGATTTGGAGATGGCCGGTACGTACCTACTCGTTGGACTCGCTGATGCGGGCGTTGCCCGTCGTGACCTGTCCAATGGGAATTGGGTTGCCACATGGAATACCGCAAACTGGCTCTTGAGTGATGAAGTTCACGCTATGTCTGCTGTCAGCGGTTGGGTCCACATCTTGGCTGACGATGTCGTCTATTCGTACAACACGACAAGTCTCTCTTTCTCGTCTTCATGGACAATCTCCGATCTCAATCTTGCGCGTGCTACGGGTCAGACTCTGATTCCCTGGTTGTCTGGAGGCAGCCGTTCCCCAATGGACCACACGGTACTAGTTGGTGACGGTTCAGGTACTTTCACCATCCTCCGTCCCAATACACTTGGGCATGGGTGGACGAACGCTTGGGATCAGATGGCCCTCGCCTCTGGCCCATCTGTGACCGACATGTCTGATGTGGTGGAACTAAACGGTATTCTCTACATCTCTGGTTATCATGAACTCGAAGGAGATTCCATTGAGCGATTCAATATCGCGCAATCCCGCTGGCAAAGCGCACTCAATCTTCCAGCCACAACCACGGGGATTTTGTGTCTTGCAACCGATGGCACCGACCTCTACGTAGGAACAGAGGATGCGGGCGTTCTACAGATGTCGGTGCCCACAACAACCCAGTCATCCACCTTGATTCAGTCATGGGACACTTCGGCTGGCCTTTCGGCCAATGAGGTCATTGACATTGAGCATGATGTATTGACTGACCAGATGATTGCCATTCATCCATTCTCTGGAATGTCCGTAATCGATACGAATTCAACCACAGTCAACGAAACATGGACGACCAACAGCGGCGGCCTTGGGACCAATCAAATGAATTCGCTCGTAGTTCGTGGCGGAATCGCTTACTTGGGTACGAACAATCGCGGTGTGGAGCGAATTGACATAGCCAATTCCACCCGCTTGACACCCTGGACATCAACTGGATTGGATGATCTTGAGTCGATGCCAATCGCCATTGATGGAGATACCCTCTATCTGGGATTGTATGGCTTCGGTGTAATCGTCTACAACGTGAGTACGGGCGAACAGACTGATGTCTGGCAGCGAACAGGTGGTAACGGGGGACCCGGTGGAGGTGGTAACAACCAAATCCCATCCAACAATGTTCTTTCCTTAGCCGTCTTGAGTCCCGGCACCGTTCTCGTGGGAACGGACAACGGTGGAGCCCGGCACACATCGAGTAGCTGGACCAACATGGGTAGTTCAGGCAATGAGTTCGCGGATGAGTTCTATGATTGGGACTTTGATAATCAGTACATCTACGCAGCCACAGAGACCGGCGCCTGTCAATGGTCCCGCTCGAATCTTGGATTCCAGAAGTGCTGGGACGACAACCCCGATGGACTCCCTGCTCAATTCGTATACGCAGTCGAACTCATTGAACCTAACAGACTCTGGGTCGGTCATTATGAGGGCGCTGGTGTAATAGATGTCGCTAACGATACTGTGATCAAGACTTGGACGGCCGGCGTTGAATCAAACAATGCCAAGACCGTTGTGATTGGTGACATCGCATACATTGGATATGATGGCGTCGGTATACTTCGTTACGATCTCACCACCGATGAATGGCTTTCTCCATGGGATGCAGCAACTTCCAGTCTCCTTGAGAGCAATGGTATCACGGCCATGATCCAGGATGTCGATCCGCATCGAATATGGGTCGGAGGTGACATGGGTCTCAACCTCATCGATGTCGTCAACGCGACTCTCGACGAAGATTGGGATCAGGGCACCAATAGTGCAGGAATCACTCTCCCCAACGAGGACCCGGCTGAATTGGTGATTGTGGGAGACACACTGTATTACATGCAGGTTCGATTTGGACAAAATGGCTTTACCACCAATGACAATGTCTACCGGTATAACGTGGTCAATCTGACACAACGCGATACTCTGGATGTCGGTGCTTCTGAAGGATACACGGCTCTAGTCCATGGAATGGGCGTGGTGGGCGATGTCATTCACTTCGGCATTTCACAATCTCAACAGTGGTGGGAGAGCGGACACATGGTTCGATGGAACCATTCCAGTGATAGTTGGATGGATTCTTTTGAGGGCAGTGGACAAGTCGAGAGAGTCAACGCACAGTTCGCTGGAGATTGTAATCCAACGCCGACCAATTGCCACCTATATGCCGCCTATGGCGACACCCCCCTTCACCAGGTTGACATGAGTGGAAACCTAGTTCGTTCATGGGATTCTACGACCATCGAGGGCCCAATTCGTGGCATTGTCACATGGGATGGTGCGGTTCTATTTGGGACCGAAGATGGAATTGCCCGTTACAATTACTCCAACAACTCGTGGTTGTCTGACTGGACAGCGAACAATGGCCTACCCAACAATGTTGAAGACGCCGTCTATGCAATGAAGGTCATCGGTGGCGATCTCTGGGTATCTACAATGTCGACCGGAGGGTGGAATCGAAATTCCAAGATCCTTCAACTCAACGGCACATCTGGACAGTGGACTGTACACGATGCCGGTAGTGGCCAGATTCCAGAAGGCTACGGCGCTGATTTTGGTGTCTGTGACAACATCATCCACGTTGCCATGAATCGATGGGCGCAATGGGGGACACAAGGAGGTGTTGCCCGTTATGATATGAATTCTGGAACTTGGTTGTCCGACTGGAATCAAGGGGGTCAGGGCGGATTGCCACATGACAATCCTGTCGCCATCGCGTGTGATGAAGCATACGATATCGTTTACATCGGATTCGAGGAGGACGATGGTTCAATTGCACGCTATGATTACGTAAATCTACGCTTTTTGGCCGAAATCGATGAAGATGACAACACCGTGAGTGAACCAATCTTCCCCGGCGCGATGGTCCATTTCGGTGGTGGCCTACTGGTCGGCCATTACAACAGTGGGGGCATCACATATGTCGGTACGACTGGTCAGATCATCACCAGTATCAGTCCATTCTCACAAGGCTCTGAGGCCACAAGTATCGCCCATGTACCCGGAGGTCAAGTGTATGAGTTCGCTATCGGTCGCGCGGGCGGGTCCAGTGGGTACAATCGTGTTGACAATCTCGATGCCAACGGTCTTTCCCCTGGCGCATGGGACAATCTCGCCACTCTTTCGACTGGCCGTCTCGCCGAGTTCACAGGCAACTCGACACACATTTGGGCAGTACCAATCGACGACTACTACTCTACATACGGCTCAGCCATTCTTGAGGGCGTTTACCAAGCCAACGGAAGCATCGAATGGATTCGTGCATGGAATCTAAATTCATTGTTGGTCAATGAGATGACACTCGATGGTGACACTCTTTGGATTACGACCACTGGCTGGGGATTGCATCAGATCAATTTGACAACGGGCGTTTACACATTCACTGGATTCCCACTTCATGGTCAGATGGATGGTATGGCTTGGTATGGCAACGAACTCGTTGTTGGACTCATGGGCACGCCTTCTACTGCGACGGGCGTACAGAGATTTGACACATCCACTGGACAATGGGGTGCAGGCCGAATCTCCGCAGGATTACCCAGCAATTTCGTTCGCGATTTTGAAAAGATTGGCGACCTCGTCTACATCGCAACCCTAGCGGGGATTGGTGTGTGGAATCTTTCCGCCGATGACTGGGAGGATCCGATGACGACTGCTGACGGCCTTCCAACACCATTCATCAATCATCTAGATTCTGATTCGGGGGTACTCATCATGGGTACGCCCTCAGGTATTCTGACTTATGATCCAATTTCAGATACTTTGTCAACACCATTTGGCCGAGGTCAAGGATTGGTTGGAAATTCCGTAGCAGGTATTGCATCTACGTATTCTACAACGGGTGCGCTTACGATGTTTATCAGTCATGATGGCGATGGCCCAACCCGTCCTGGGTTTAGTGAAGTCTCCGTAACAGCCACCACCATGACGACCCCTAGTGGAACGAGCACTAGTTTGACTTTCGGCGTATTGGATACGACACTCATCGATGTTCTTCCAAGTAACGTAATTACGGCTCTTGCGGATGATTGGTGGGGCGTACATATTGCGACTGATGAAGGACCGATGATGCATTGGAATGGAGCCACAGGAGAGATGGAACAGGGTGCCTCCCGTGCATCTTTCGCCGATTGGCCAATTCATCAGATGTCCAGCGACGGCCATAATATTCTCGCAGTCTCCAATTTCGGTGTTGACCGAATCAGCCCATCGAGCCCGATGCACCCATCGACTCGATTGACCATATATGGCAATCTTGTCAGTTCGGTCATTACACCGAGCGGTGTATTTGTCGTCGGCGCTGATGGCCTGCATATTTGGGGTCAAGCACCGGCTTTCGTCGAGAAGGATAGAGATTCCATTCTAAGAGCTGAACCACTGATGATTAACTTCGGAGGCACCCCTTTCGATGTTACAGCGGAGGCTCGCCCCGGCAATGAAATTGTTCTGGTGAATGCAGACAACACCGTCACCCTCCCCTCGTTTGGTACAGCCGGACCGGCCAACATCCCGATGACTCAGGATATGTTGACGATTTCCAGCCCGGTCGCTGGCGCTGCAACTTGGGTCTCAAGCACGCGTTTGAATTATTCAGGCACATGGAATCTCGCTGAACTCGATGTCAATTTGCAGAACATCGTTCAGACATCGATTGAAAACAGCGTCCTGACGGTCAATGGTCGCAGCCTACACATCCAATTACAAAGTCCGAGCAATGGTTCCATTCAGATTCGTTTGACATATGATTGGGTCCGTATTGAATCACCATCGGAGATGATTGATTTGTTCGATCGACCCAATGATGGCGGCGCCATTCTCACAGCACAGTGGACAGTGACCCAAGACCACACATTTGCAGCCTACAGAATCTATCTCCGCTCAGGCAGCAACTGGACCACACCCCCAACTTCCGCAGACCTACTCTCATCGACTTGGGATGCGCGTCTTCCGGATTGGACTCGAGTCACTGCTGAACTTAATTTACACAACGGCCAACCATTGGTTGATGGCACGCCCTACTGGGCTGTGATTGTCATTGAGTATCCAGATGGTAGTATCGGTGAACCTAGCGCACCGATTGGTCCCGCGACACCAACCGATGAGGTCCCAGTCCCACCAGTATGGGCCGATGGTGGACCTATTCCATACGAAGAGGGCGGCCAAGATGGAGATCTATTCCTTGAATGGGCACCGTGCACAGAATTGGATGCTGCTGTAACCCGATTCTGGCCATCACACCAGCCAATCAATGGCAATCCAATTGGTCTGCCACGGAGTATCGATCTTGCTCATGAGGCTGGAAATAACACAACAATCAATCCACCAGGTGGCGCAGGTCATCCCTTCTGGATTGCCTTTACTTGTGTTGATGAAAGTGGACAGCATGACCCTGAGAATGCCACCATCATCGGACCAATTGTGCCGACGGGTGGTATCGATGACGGAACCGCCCCACTACCGATTGAAGACATCACTGCGTGGGATACACCGGATGACGAAGGTGGCCGACTCAATGTTAGTTGGACAGCCAACATGGAAGATGATTGTTCATGGTACACCATATTCGCCGCACCTGTAGTCTCCGAGGAATTTGGCGACCCAACCCCTCCTGACTGGGCTGACGATGCCGACATCGCTCGAATCGTTGTGCCTTGTTCATTCA
>JAPKFG010000094.1 GCA_028821675.1 Candidatus Poseidoniales archaeon | reverse complement strand
GCTTCACAGCGATTGCAAACGTCTCGCCATGCGAAGTTGTGATTACTGCATTTTTCACAGGTCCAGTCACCTTCTTTCATCTCTGGAGCGCCTCTGTCGTCATTCCTTTCTCGACGAGAATCCCGCTTCTCCTTCGGAGGTGCTAGTTCAACTGGTTGTCCGACCAATAATTCGACTTCAATGTCGCGAAATGGGTTGATGTGAACCACTGCTGCTGTGACTTCACCGATGACAGTGTCGACCTTGCCTACCACTTTTCCACCGGGTAATTGCATAATTTGCCCCAACTTGGGTGCTTCACCCGTAAATGGCGCGAGCATGCCCCCTTCGTGGCTAATCTCTCGGATGTGTCCATCAAAGGCCATGCTATCACTGAGCCGAGGCGGCAAGCGACCACGTATGAAGGCTCCCTTATTTTCGTCGTCCTAGCAATACCATGGCAACAACTGCGATTATGACAATGACGAGTGCAACAATTGCGATGATGAATCCAGCAACCGCTAACCCATCGTCACTACCTTCACTGTCACTAACAGGGGGGCTAACTGGATCATCATCTTGTCCACCAGGGGTGGCTCCAGCCTCATGCGATTGAGTCGAGCATTTACCCCAATTGTCACAGGCTGTCAGGACAATCGAGTTGTTTTCTGCATTTGGGATGCCTGCACCCGTCGCCATCCATTGATTTCCACTGGTTTGAATCGTTCCCCACCCGTACGGGTCGTCGTTTCCGTCAGTGTTCGTCGCTGAGATGGTGATTGGGTCTCCGTCAGGGTCGCTGAATTGACCCGTAATTTCGTAGTTTTCACCGATCCACTCGTAATTCACGATGGATATGCTTGGAGGTGATGATTCCTTTGACATCCCCAGTTCGTATGTGTGGTCGAAATCTGCCATTCCCGTTCCACCGGCACTGATGCGGACCATGAAGGGCCCAGGTGACATGGACGACAGGTCGACAGAAACGACCGTTTCGCCGTTCATCATCACCGAATCACTGCTCGTTTGGGAATCATCTTGGACTAGAGTGACTACAGCATCCATGGTTGGCATTCCAGTCGTTGGCGTCATCGTCACTGTAGCGATGCCTCCACTTGCGGTTCCAGAGAGACGCATTGGTACTTGCAAGGTATAATTCCGTTCATCGGTGCTTTGGCCAGAAGAATCCGTCGCCATGCAAGTCACATTTGTACTGTCTATGCCGGCTGGAGCATCTGCAGACAATCCATCTCCATCGCTGCTCATCGACCAACCCTCTGCACCCGAACAGGAAATGAGTGGGGCTCCTTGATCATCAGTTGCCCATGCATCCATCTGAGCCGTGGAAAGGAAGTGCGAGACCCCATCGTCGGCTATTGGCATGATGTTGCCTTCTGAAGGAGCTAACCCAGTCCACATGGGGGGATCGTCAACTTCCGGGGGCTCTGTCGTCATGTCAAAGAACATATCCTGACCTGTGGGCCAAGTTGACATGTCATATTCAACGTGTGCTTCTACACGTAGGCGCGTTTCTCCATCGATGCTGACAAGCCGCGTCTCGTAGGAAATTGTTTCATCTGATGTGCAAGTTCCCGGCACTGGCGCATCACCCTGATTGTCATTGTGTTCTTGATCGATGCTTCGTCCATCGCACTCTTCGAAGACATCAACGCGAAGTCCCTCCAATGCAGGATAGGTGGTTGTAAGATCAGCAATGGTCATGTTTGAGGTATTCATGGCCATGGTGAATTCATCATTAGATAATCCACCAAGTGTCAATCCTTCAAACACAAAGGTCCCATTCAAGAAAACGATGATTCTACATTCATCAGGATCGTTGATAGTCGTGTCACAATTTCTTCCTGGGGTGATGGGGACATTTGGGATCTCCACACAATCTGAATTCGGTGATTGTTCACAAGAACGCTCATCGATGTGATTCATTGGCATTAAATTCCATTCTTGAACCGTCAATGGCGTCTCCTCGGTATTCTCCCATGTGGCATTGTACCAATTGACGCCATCTCCTCCACGGTGTGCGGGTCCGCCCCGGAATCCGATACGAGGATTGGTTTGGGTGACACATTCTGCGGCGATGCTGTCAATGGCTTGGTATTCATCGGTTGAAAGCCATCCGTTATTCCCGCCGGGCAATCCTTCAAAGAGTGATTCTAAATCCAATCGAACTTGGTCTGCAAGAGTTCCGTTGATCCAAGCGACAGCCTGGACGTACGCTGATTCCCAATCGTCATTCATCTGAATGTCAAAAGTGGCATGTGTATAATTGAACATGTCTTCAAACGTGAGACCTTCGCATGCCGCCTCAATACTGCTCTGCCGCCCGGCCTCAAGAGGCATCGATTCTTCGGACATTTCAGCGGGTTGCTGAATGAGGCTGGTGAGCATCAATGCGGTTAGGAGGACGGCCCAAATGTTGCACTTGGTTGAACTTCGCATGGTCTCTGGACTTGGTGGGCGCTTGAATAGGCTTTCCCGGCGCTCATCAAGTGTACTTGGGAACACCGTAGGTGTTCTATCCAATATTTTCTGCAAGCCAAGGCTCCACGTACTGACTTGCGAATGGGTCGTTGTAGAAGGGTGAGAATTCGTCGGTTGGAATGGCCAATTTGATGATTGTCAACAATCGAACTTCACCACCCCATGTACCCAAGGCCACAGTGACTATTTCGGCGATTTTATTGCCGCCGACTTCGACAATTTTCACAGTGTAAGGCAGGGTCGTTCCAGCATAATCATGGGATTCTCCATAGGCGTTGGTCTCTAAGGTGAACCAATTCGCCTGTAACCCGATTCCTTCGAGTTGTTCCATCGCTTGTTTCAGACGTGCTTCATCCGTTCCTGAATTTTCTAGGTGCCACAACACCATTGATCCGGATCCAATCGCTGACAATGTACCCGGCAATCTAACGTGATTGACAACTAGAATCGTAGCTCCCTCGGCCCAGATATGTTGTTCGGATGCGGGCCAGTTGGATGCGTCGGGATTTTCAGTCAACAATGGTGTACCCCAATCTGCAGCTCCAATCGGTTCAGAAACCCCTCCAAACCCAGAGAGAATCACACCCGCAACTATGGCGATAACCAATGCACTGCGTCCATGCCAACGACTTGTCCACAAGTTTCTTGAATCTTCGGAAGCAATGGCTCGAATTACCATCCCAATCGCCCCGGCTGGTAGTGCAACCCACCAACCAAGTGGAACCAATATGATGCAGATGCAAAGCAACGAAATTCCTTGATTGAAGGGATCTGCTCGAAAGAAATCGAAGATGTGAGAATGAGGGTGTTTCCACTTCCACTCTGTGCCAATTGCACCAATGACACACAGCAGTGGAATCAACCATGCTGTGAGTGTTCCTGCGACCTCCATGGTGCTCGGCACACCTCAGCCCCATTGAATCATGTGGCGTTCTGTCAAGTTTTGACTGGGATTCACAGCAACTCCATGAAGGACGGAGTATACGGCAGGGCGAAGGCCATGCTGGAACTACGCTCTGCCACCTTTCGCTATCCAGTGCGACGCCCACGTAGATTCCGTCCTTGGGCGACCAGCCTTGGGCCCGGTATTCGTGGAATAGATCTCACGTTGTCCGGCGGTTCGATTCTAGGGCTAGTAGGTCCGAACGGAGCCGGGAAATCGACCCTTCTGCAGGTGATGGCTAATTTACTTCCTTTGGAAGAGGGAAAGTTGAGTGTAGAGGGGGCCTCTACAACAGAGGCCTGTCGGGCAGCGATTGGATACATGCCCGAGCGCGTCACGTGGAATGGTCCAGGAACCGCTGGGCAAGCGATTGAGCGATTGTGTACGATGCGAAACATCCCATCAACTGAGGGTAGCGAATTGTTAGACTTGGTTGGTCTAGACAGCCGTTCAGCTGATGATTTATCGACATTTTCTCAAGGGATGAAACAGCGTTTGAGTCTCGCTGCTGCATTGTTGGGAAATCCCCGTATTTTACTTCTTGATGAGCCCTTGAACGGCCTAGATCCAGTTGCACAAAGCGCCTTCCGAACTTTGCTTCGCCAACTTGCGGATAGAGGGGCCAGTGTTGTAATCAGTAGCCATACTTTGGCTGATTTGGAACGTCTGGCTGATGAATTTGTTCTCATGCATCATGGACGAATCGTCGCCCATGGTCCACTGGCCGATATTGAACGAGATCTTGGATTGCGGGCAACCCTTGAAATCGCTGGTCTAGGCAAGATTCCAATCTCATTTGGAGACGGAATCGAGGCCGAGAAGATTCCTATCCATGACGGAGAAGAATGGGCCTTCCACCTTCATTTGGAGAAAGGGGAATGGACCACAAAGCGTCGTACTGAATTAGCACCAGAAATGATGTTCACTCGATTACAGCCTGTTCCAGCGGGTCTTGAATCTGTCATTTCAGCCGCCACCGGCCTTGACATTGAAGACGCTGGTTTCTCCATCTTATCGGAGGTTGATTCAGATGCGTAATCGACTTCGCACTGTTTGGGATTTGAGCCTCCACGATACCAAGCGTCATCTCCGAAGTCAGCGCATGCTTATTTTGGCTCCTTTGGTCATATTCCTCTTGTGCGCTGCATGCTGGGGATTTGCAGATTCTCGAATTGTTCCAGCCGGTTTGACTGTTAATTCACCGGCTGATGTTCTGTTTCTTTCAAGCACTTCCGTCGTCTTCATTTGCACCCTGAGCGTTGTACTGCTTGGCTTTGATACGGTCAGCAGACGTCGTATGACCGGTGAGTTAGCGATGGATCTCTCCCAACCAATGCCTCGTTCTGACTACGCTTGGTCACAGATCATGGGTGTGTGGATGGCCGCGATGATTCCAACTACCATCGGTATCCTTGTCGGTGCATTCCTGATTCAACGACAGATGGGGCAATGGCCCGAGTTCGGGGACCTCGCCATGTTCCTGTTCGCCACCGGTCTCCTGTTGTGGTGGTACACTAGCCTACAACTCCTCGCATCTTCGGTCGC
>JAPKFG010000017.1 GCA_028821675.1 Candidatus Poseidoniales archaeon | reverse complement strand
GTGATTGTTCTGTATTCTTTTCCACTCATCTAAATCACTCCTCCACTGCAGATGCAATCTGCTTTGTCATTTCTTCAACCAGTCCATCTATTCGATCGAGGTAACCTTCCTCAAAGCGGGCACGCATCAGATCTGTTCGACCAGATACGTTGACCACATCTTCGAGTTGTGCACCAGCCGCAAGGGCTTTCTTGGCCGAATCTTGGAAAGTCAGGATGGCCTTTGCCATCTTATATTGTTGATCAACGCCAGAATAGGCGTCAATTTCATGGAACGCGTTCTGTTGCAAGAAGTATTCACGAATCATTCGTGCCACTTCAAGCGTCAGTTGTTGATCCATTGGTAGGGCATCAGAACCGACCAATTGGACAATCTCCTGTAATTCAGCTTCAACTTGGAGAAGACTACTAATCTCGACGCGAACCTCGGGGAAGTCCTGAGCGATGTTATCACGGAACCACTGATCCAAACTCTGTGGATACAGAGAATACGAATTCAACCAGTTGATTGCAGGGAAATGTCGTTGACGCGCAAGTGGTGCATCAAGACCCCAAAATACCTTGACGATACGAAGTGTACCTTGACTGACGGGCTCAGAAATGTCACCACCAGGTGGAGACACAGCACCGATGACGGTGACTGAACCATCCTCGCCTTCAAGCGTCTCTACACGACCTGCTCGCTCGTAGAATTCCGCCAAGCGACTTGACAGGTACGCAGGGTATCCTTCCTCACCGGGCATCTCTTCTAGACGACTGGAAATTTCACGCATCGCTTCGGCCCATCGACTGGTCGAGTCGGCCATCAGTGCCACGTCATAACCCATATCGCGGAAGTATTCAGCAATCGTGATACCGGTGTAAACTGACGCCTCACGGGCTGCCACAGGCATGTTGGAAGTATTGGCAATCATCACAGTTCTATTCATCAGTGGCTTCCCGGTGTTTGGATCAATCAGGTGAGGGAATTCATCCAACACTTCTGTCATCTCATTACCGCGCTCACCGCATCCAATGTAAACCACAATCTGGGCATCAGAATATTTGGCCAGCGATTGCTGAGTAACTGTCTTGCCCGAACCGAATGGACCCGGAATTCCAGCTGCACCACCCTTTGCAAGGGGGAAAAGGAAATCCAGAATGCGCATTCCAGTGACGAGCGGTGTATCTGGCGCATATTTTTGGGTGTATGGTCGAGGCGTTCGCACCGGCCATTTCTGCATCATGGCAATCTCAGAGCCATCGTCTAGATTGCAGACGACATGGGTGACATTGAACTCACCGGATTCGATACTGGTGACCTTTCCACCTTGACCTGGAGGAACCATGATTTTGTGAACAATGGTTTCAGTTTCTTGAACTGTACCCAAAGTCGTGCCAGCACTAACCTCATCGCCAACCGATACGGCGGGCTCAAAGTTCCACAATTTCTCTTGATCCAATCCATCCGCGTCAACACCTCGCTCGATGAATGTCCCCATCGTTTCTGCGAGAATCGGCAGAGGGCGCTGGATGCCGTCGTAAATTTGCTTCAGCAATCCGGGTCCCAATTGAACCGATAACGTCTGACCGGTGCGTACCACCGGCTCGCCCGGGCGGATGCCGGACGTATCTTCATACACTTGAATCACAGACTTTTCACCGTGTAATTCGATCACTTCACCCATCAATCCTTCATGTCCTACTCGCACAACTTCATACATCCGCGAACGGATGCCTGTGGCTGTCACCACAGGTCCTGAAATACGGTAAATCACTCCATTTTCTTCACTCATTTTTCGTCACTTCCTTTTTTTTGAATTACTTCCATAGATCGACGCCAAGCGCCGATTTGATGGACTCTCGGAGGGTATTATCCTCCTCAGTCCCAATGCCCAAAACCGTGGGCGTAATGCTGTCTGCAATCCGCGAGCGGAGTCTGTCAGACAATAGAGTCAGATTTGCACTGTCAAGCACGACAATGCCGATATCCTTCTGGGTGAGTAAATTTCGCATTGTATCTGCGAGTGCTTCATCACCCTCTGGATGATACAGATGAGTCACGCCTGCCAATTGGAAACCGAGGGTGAACTCGGGGGTGCCAACAACTGCAATCTCCATCTTTTCACCTCATATATTCATGTGCGCTTCAATGACTTCATCAGAAAGACCAGCCGCCTTGCCACGCACGAGCAGACGGATGTTTCTAACCTCGAGCACCTTGCTCTCGAGATAATAGATTACGGGGAAAGCGGACAAAGGATTGCGGTGACTCAATCGCCTCAAGGAATCTCGTTGTTGTGATTCTAGATAACTCACGACTGGATCAAGTCCACCTGATTCACCAGCCTCTTGAATGGCTTCTTCAAGGCCTGATGTATCCATATTTGGCAATCTTCGAAGAACCTCAATCAAGGCTTCTTCAGATTCCGCCTGGGCAGCATTTCGAAGCATATTGTCCCTAAGTTTCTGTCCGCCTTCTAGCATCAATTCACTACGCTGTTCAGTGGAAATATTCTGTCGCAGTGCGCGCAGCAAATTGATGATGTTTCGATAATCGATCTCTGTTCTAAGATGAATTAACAGAGCCCGATGTTGGTATCCACTTGATTTCAAAGCCGAAACCGCATCCGTGTAGTAATGTCGGTCTAGGGCATCCTCGTATACCTGCAATGGAGCATCTGAATCGACACCCGATATGCCAGAACCCCATGGGGTTCCGCGCATAGAAAGCGCGGCATCGGCCAATGAATTACTCTGATTGGAAAGCTCCAGCCAATCGGTGTTGAGGTCGTTTTCCTCAGGCATGACCATGTTCGCCAAATCTTCTGAAGATATGCCGCTGTTAACGGCCCGCAAGACAGTCTTGGCGTTATGATAAGAGAAGCGTAACGCGAATACAGATACGATACGTCGCAATCGACCTTGACAATAGCCCATAACCTCGTTCAAATCTCGATCTAGATTGTGACTCAACGCTGCCTCAATCAGGTCAGCACCGCTGAGACGTGATGAATACAGGTTGAGTTCTTTGTTGTAGCCAGCATCGGCGATACTGGCGGCGATTGTGTCGGGTCCTTGTTGCATCAGTTGACGCATTTGGGTTTCATTCAGTAGATTGGCCTTGCGCGCCTTGCTACGAGCAGACGCATTGGCCCAATTGCCACGACCGACTGCGATTTCACCCATTCAAAACCCTCTCATTCACCGAATAATATCGTACTTACATCGCCAAGGCTGGTTTCCCACGCTGTGCGCAGGCGACCCTCGAAGCGATAATCGATTACGACCGAACCATCTTTGCTCTCAAGAACGAAGCCACCTATTCCATCGATATCGTCGCCGAAATCAATCGATTTTGCAGATTGCTCCAACGCCTTTCGATCCTTGGATACCGGACGGAGGGACATGCCCTCAATTCCAACTTCCCTGGCCTCTGAAACCAGAGCCTTGAGCATGTCAGAGCGGCCCTTGAACTTGGCCGAACTCACTGCTTCAAGGACTTGCTCCCATGTGGCGTCGAGTTCTTCTCTACGAGCAACCAGTAGGCGCTGTTGATTCGCCTGTCTGGCTGCAGCGACAGTTTCAACTGCGAGTTGCTGACTGCTTCGCTCAGTTCGAGCCATGACGTCAGCATGGTAGTCATCAACTTGGCCTTTGGCCTCCTTATGGATTCCTTTGGCCTCCTTCTTGGCCGCTGACTTGACCTTCTTGGCCTCGTCCTTGGCCATAGAGCCAATTTCATCCGCTATTGTGTTCAGAGACATACGTTACCTCCAATTTTGTCTGTTTCTGTGGCTCCCATCACAGCAAGAACATTGCTAGGAAACCAAACAGAACAACTGTCTCGGGAAGCACAGTGAACAGCAACGCGTGACCGAAGCGGTTGGGGTCTTCAGCAATCATGCCGACTGCGGCAGCGCCAATTGGGCCCTGACCTAGTCCTGTGCCGATCCCACAACCAGCCAGAGCGATACCTGCGCCCAACTTGGCCATCGTGTCCTTGTCATTCACCGATGCATCGCCATCATCCTGAGCGGTCGCGATGCCTGCAATCAGGCTCACCGACATCAGAACAAGCAGCAATCGCAACATATTCTTCACATTTATCTTCATTTTTTTTTCCTCCGTTTTTTTTTTTCTAATTAGTATAGTCTGATTATTCAATCTCCACTCTGCCAGGATTGAACCCGAACGGCTTGAATGGCAAGCCACTGCCTTCGTAGAACTGCATCATCCACTCGACGAAGTGGAGACGCACGGTGTGAATGTTAGGACTGAACACACCGAGAACTAGTGCAAACAATTGGACGGCCAGCCAGGCAATGAGAATCACAGGGATCAACACATAATCTAACACGCCCGCGTGAGATAGGTCGCTCAGGGAGTGAGCCAATCCTTCGTATAGCATCTCATTACCCGTTGCGGCAATCTTGACGCCGACAACACCGACGGCGAAGATACGGACGTATGATACCACCTTGGGCAACAATCCCAGTGATTCAAGAATAGCCAGAGGGATGCCAACAGCACCCATCTTCTCATAGTGATAGAGTAAGACCATGACCATCAAGACACCGATGCCAACCAATACGAGGCCAATATTGAACATATTATCGAGTAGAGCCACATATTCAGGATCAGTATGTCCTGGCTTCACGAGGAATGCGTAACTGAATAGGAAGCCACCGACGAGAAGGAACATCCACGATCCCTTCTCAAACATGGCATCAACCCAACCGTGAGCTTTGACAATGTCGCGGAAGCCAAGGACGAGGCCGAGCATGATGTGTGCGACACCCATGTAGATGGTAAGGAGAATAAGGTGCTCTAGATTCGCACTCACACGGTGGAATGGGTAGGCTAGAACAAGACCGAATTTGAGTTGTAAAACGTAGTGCATCTCTCCACCATGAGGATACAATGCTGTCATCCAAGAAATCCACCCCGGTGCGTGAGCCTGTTCCCAATGGTAGTGTCCGTGGGCGGCCTCGCACTGGGCAACTCCGATGATGCCCTCGATGTCACAATGTCCATGCGGGAGGAATTCAAATCCAGCAAATTCCCCATAAATGTAGCCAAATATGACGGTCGAAAGACCGATTGCCAGTAGGAATCGAGAAGCATTTCGCATGGTGTCATCAAGTGGGAATCGTCGCCACATGAAGGCACCCATTCCCATGACTGCAAGACCGTAAGCCATGTCACCCAAAATCATTCCAAAGAACAGCGGATAGGTGATGAGCATGAACATTGTAGGATCAACACGGCCATATTCAGGACGGCCCATGACATCAGTAAGCATCTCAAAGGAGCGGGCGTGATTACGAGGTGCGAATGCGATTGGAGGCAACTCAACAGCATCGTCATGGTGATGACCATGATGTGCTGGCGCTTCGAAATCCTCAATCTCAACATAGGTGCAAACCGAGGACAGAGCATCCGATACCTCCTCGGAACTACGTGTCATGACCCATCCATCCATCACGAAGGCGTGTTCACTAACTGCTACGCGTACGGGGGCTGTGTGAATGGTGAGATCACGCTCAAGGAGTTCAAGACCACCGAACAGCATACCACCGTTTTCAGCAGACCAAGATTCGGATTCCGATTCAAGCACGACGATTTCGGATTCCAATGTAGCTTTTCTCTCAGAGAGTGTGACAATCAACTCACGGGGCTTGCCCTCACCTTCTGGGATTGCAATCGGTTGGAAATCATATTCACCAAGGGTGGTATGAACCTCATCAGCATCCTCATTGCGACTGAAGATTGCGACAACGCCGTGTTTTCCGATCTCACTGCTGAGGAAAAGAATGCTATCACCAAGAGATTCGATGGCAGGGCGAGCCTTGGATAATGATCGGACCGTTCCGATATGGGAAGTCAAAGACTCATATCCATCCATGAGTTCTAGTTCAAGACTCAATGGAGACAGTTTCGATAGTACAGCAAGGGTCTCGTCAATCTGGCCAATCTCGGCATGTTTGGAATCTATCTCCTCAAATCGGGAAATCGTGGCCTCTACGTGATCATCGATAGAATCGGAAAGATGGTCGCGAACATCCGATGCAGCCAACAATTCGGTTTGACGTTCGGCTTCAATCAATGCAGCGCAGCCGCGGATTCGCGTTAGACGGCGACTGACATCTTCTGAAGCGTCCTCAGGTTTCCCGAGAGACAAACCTTCGTCATTACCAACATAATCATTGATGTGGACGGCTCTGAGATCAGCAACGACTTGAACAGTTGCCGCCAATTGTCCACGTGTTCCAGCCAGAATGAGACGCGACATCGATTCTGTCGTGAACTGACTCATATGGAACACCGTAATTCAAATTGATTCAAGATTGATGGAAGTTGGAGATGACCACATCAATTGCCTTGGCACGATTCTTCTCGCCGCTATCGTGGACATTGGCCAATTCAGAATCTCCATCTGAACTGACGGTCGCTGCTTCCTTTTCCGAAGCGGCGCGGGATTTTTCGAGAATTGCATTGGCTTCTGCGTCAGAATCCTGCCGACTATTGGAGAGGGTTTCGGCTGCATCTGCTCTGGCTTTCATGACCAAATTAGAGGCCTCCCTCTCAGCCTTTTCAAGCGTCGCTTTGGCGTCCGCTTCGGCGTCTCTAATCGTCCTCAAAACATCGGCTCTTCCCATGGTATAACCTCTGACGGTGGAAGCGACTTAAGATGGGTTTATGATGATAACGATATGGCATTGAGACGTAGTCTCAAGGAGATTGTGAGAAAACTACCTGAGGATTGAACCAAATATAGGATTGAAGGCCGTCTGCACAATGGATACGGAACGCATTGGTACAGAAGATTGGGTCGAACTCCAGCGTAACCTTGAATCAACCATTCCAGTGTATGATAGAATCAATCGTTTTGCCACCCTAGGTCAAGACAAACGATGGAGAAAAATGGTCCGCAGTCTACTTCCAGAGGAAGGCCACATTCTCGAAGTTGGGTGTGGTCCAGGAACATTCGCAGAGATGATTCCGGGCCGTGAATTGACTTGCTTAGATCCAATTCCAGCAATGCTATCTGTCGCCGACAAGAGAGTTAATTCAAAGCGTGAAAAGCCTGCGAAATTTGTTGAGGGGACCGCTGAAGAAATGCCCTTTGACGACGAAAGTTTTGAAGGCGTTTGCTCTCTGTTCTCATTCCGAGATTGGTATGACAAACGTGCGGGTCTTTCCGAAGTGATGCGCGTACTGAAACCGGGGGGAACTTTGGTGATTGTAGACCCGGCCAAAATGAATCGAGTTCACGGATGGTTCGGATATCTATGGATGCGAGTTTGGGTGGGGTCCTACGCACGGTTCATTTGTCGAATGAAGGACCATCCTTGGAAATGGTTGACCAAGACATACGTTCACTTTGGAACTACCAAAATCTATGTCAAAATGCTTGAGGATACAGGATTTGAAGAGGTCAAAGCGAAAGTGGTTTTCCCAGGCATGGCAACCATATGGACTGCTAGGAAAGGGCAATAGAATCTGATATTGGTCACAATAACCAGAACATTCGGCGACAGGTGACTGCCCTCCAAATGATTCCTCGCGTAAGCGGATTGAAGGCCATGTTAAGCATCCAATTGGGTAGACGGAACATCAAGTTTCCAAATCGAAATGCGCGCTTGGAATTTCGCATGACCCGACCCATCTGTTTGTCCCATCTATGCTCGTATTCTTTGAGTGGTGTACCCTCAGTCAGATGTTCTGCGATGACTTGACCAGCAATTCTGCCACCAATCATTGCGATGGTGATGCCCGCACCATTGGAGGGGAGGACCATTCCAGCAGCATCACCAACCAAGAGATAATTGCCTCTGACAAAGGTCCGAATCGAACCGGACATTGGAAGAGAACCGGCTCCACTGAAGGAAATTTCACCGTCATACTTGGAAATGAATGCTTCCGCGTATTGGTTTAGGTTGCGACCCTTGGCGAAACGACGCTGGATACCGAGACCAATGTTCGCACCACTAGATTTGGGGAACATCCAAGCATATCCCCCGGGAGCCATGGAACCAAAATGAAGTTCGACAGCATCACCGAAATCACCATCCATCAACACAAATTTAACTGGAATCTTAAGAGACGATTCATCCCAATAATCTCGGCGCAGTGGGTCGTTATGACCTCCCGCTCCAACGATAATTTTCGCCGAATATGTCGATCCGTTTCTTAGGACAACAGTATTGTCTTCGACACTATTAACATGAGAGTCAACGAGATACTTTGCACCGCTTTTCTTCGCCAATTCGACAAGCGCTTCATCGTGAGTCACACGGTTGAGAACCAAGCCCTCAAATGCAAACTTCATCGGTTTGCCAGAAGGTGGAACGATGTGCATCTTTGTGGAACGTTGTGAAATAGCTTCTTCTGGAGTCTGAAACAAATCGTCCATGTCCGGTACATTTGGACAAAGACGTTGCATCTCTTCGTTGCTAGGAACCAATTCACCACATTGCAAAGGTGTACCGATCGGGTCACGACCATCGATGACAAGAACATCAGCGCCATTTGCTGCGGCATATCGAGCTACAGTACTACCCGCTGGACCTCCACCAATCACGATGACATCGTGATGAATGGAGTCACTCATTGCGCGTCATCACCTGCCGAGTCATCGCTTCAAGAACATCACGAACCTCAGATTGAGGGAATTTGTACAGATGGCTTAAAGCGCGTTCCAAATGATTGTGGATCAACATCCTACAGTATCCGAATGAGTCGCCTTGCTCTAGTAATTCCTGAAGTTCACCCCACCGGTCATCTCTGAATTCGTCCAGAACATTGGCCAAATTTCGACGAGCGTCGCCATGCAACAACGTCAGTGCGTGAATGATAGGAAGGGTCATTTTACCCTCGTGAATATCTGTCCCTCGTGCTTTCCCCATGCGTTCATCGCCGGTTAAATCTAGAATATCATCGACCAACTGAAAGGCGATTCCTAATTCCATCCCAAATTCTCGTAGAATCATCACATCACCATCTGAGGCTCCCGCGATGATGGCGGCACATTCGCAGGCAGAGGCAAAGGGACCTGCGGTTTTTCCGCGGACTATGTCGTAGTAATCCTCAGGTGTCGTCGATAGATCAGAGATATGACTAATTTGTTTCAATTCACCTGTGGCAATAGAGGCACAAGTTTCAGCAATGATGTGGACGATTCGTTCTTCATAACACCCACCGATTCCAAATCCCATAACAAACAGGAAATCACCGCCAATAATCGCAGAATCAAGACCATGTTTCTCATGTAAAGTTTGGACGCCACGCCGCAACTTTGCACCATCGTAAATATCATCATGAATCAAAGTCGCCGTGTGAATGAGTTCGGTTGAAACAGCGAAATCCATTACCTCATCTCGATTTTTTCCTCCTGCCACGTCAAAGGCTAAAACTGTGAGAACCGGGCGAATTCGTTTGCCACCAGCGAGTAAAATTTCGCGAGCTAGTTCCATGGCGGGGGCATACGGCCCATTCATCGACGATGCAACGAGTGACTCAATCGCAGATTCTACCGCATCGCGACATTCAATGAGAATTGAGTTCTCAAGGATATTTTCCGCCATTGAACCTTCGACGAGGGGTGCCTATATCAACAGGTGGCTGCCGCCGCAAGCCGGGCATGATACGTGTCTGCCATCGGCGGGATGAATATGGGAGCGGAAGCAGAATCCGAACAAATTCGTCTCGTTTGCATTGGAGGGGAGGAAGATGCAACTCCTCAACACATTCGGCAATGGATGGAAACCCATCCACTGGAAGACATTGAGGTCACAGTTCAATTTGATAAAGACCTGACATCTGCCCTTGAGATTCTTGGAGAGGGAGAGGCTGATTTATTAGCCATATCTGCATCAACTTGGCATTTGTGCAAAGGGGCACCGGGGACGATGGTGGCAACCGCTCTACCTCGACGAGAGGAAAATCACATTCTGGTTGCGGATGATCGCCTAGGATATTTACCACATAAATCGATTATATTGGCAGAAAATCGGCTTCAAAGGCGTCAATTACGTCGCTATAGGTCGGATTTCAGAGTAAACGACCCCTATGCATTTGCGGACCAGACTGAGCGGAAGGCTCCCGCTGAATCGGGGCTCACCTTGCAAGCGTGGATGGAAGATCTCAGGGCGACCAAAATTATCGAAGGATATGTGAGTGAAAGGCACTGGTTCGATGCTGCAAATATTGACGCTCGTAGGCACTTGTTGAAAACAGATGCCCGAGATGATTCTGCAAGATTTTTGCCCAGTCCATTACATGGTTTGACCTTGCTCATCTCACGGAAAGGGTTCCCAAAAAATCTCTCAGAACGAATTGGAGATGCTGAATCATTGACAGCATGGCTCTGTGAACAAGTAATTCTCGAACAAATTAATCCCGATATATTAGATCGAATCGGGATGATAGTACGGCATCGGCAAGTTGCTTCCTTGCTCGATCAAGCAGAACGAGAGAATGATTTACTGCGCCATTCATCATTGTTGGATGGAGAAGGAGACGTCATTGATCCCACCTCTTTGGTCGAAATCCTGATTGAAGTCGTGGGGCGAACTGGAGAACGCACACTCTTGCTAGAACGTCTGGTTCACAAAGAGGATGCTGTGACACATGCGCGTCTCTTGGTTGTTGAATGGGGAAAACTGCTTGAAGCGATGACAACTGAACACGCAGAAGACATTCGCTTGGGGCCAGCAAGGCCGGCATTTCTAGACTTGTGACGGCTTTTCTGCTGGGGTGCTCAGACGGCCCTTAGGGCCGTTATTGAAGCGTAACATATACAGGCACCTAGGAGCGCAAACGTTGGCGAGGGCGAAGGATGGTTGATGAAAATCTGTTATCACAATTATATTCGGCCCGTCTAGATGAATTGCGTGAGATGGCAATATCTCACGATATGTCGAAGGCCGGAAATGTCGAGCAATTACGTGCAAGACTCATCGATGAAGTGGCATTATCTGACCACGATCTTTCGTGGGATTCATTACAGGAAATGCCGAATAAGAAACTCGGGGAAATGCTTGGTATCTTCGGTGTCAAGCGCTCCGGTTCAATCAAAGAAAAAAGGCAGCGCTTGTGGTTACATCTGAATCATGACCCTAAGAAACTCAATCCGGAGGAGATTGCAGATGCCACTCGAGACCAATTACACGAACTGTGCAAGGCGTTGGAACTTCCACGTTCAGGAAGCAAACAACAGTTGTTTGCTCGTGTCGCAGGTGTTCTATCCAACCATGAAGGAGGTTGGGGCAAGGTCAAGAAGAGTTTGCGGCGAGGAAAAACAGTGCCTGTTGTGCCGACCACTTCAGTGACACAAGAAGTGCAGGCTCAAGATGATGAAGCAGCCGAGTTGGCCGCGATGATTCAGGCATCAATCGATGCTGTGGATGTCGATGAATTGACGAATGTTCTAGGTGAACCTGACGAACGTGGGCCCGTTGACAACGAAGGGATTGTTGAGTCGGAAATCATCATGACCGCGCCCACGGATTTGACCATTGACGAAGGGGCGGGTTCAGCGATTATTGAACTGGAAGCTAGAATTGCAGAATTACACAGCCATATCCGGGAATTCTTGCTGATTAGTCGTGAGCATGATGTGAATGACGTTACAGCATTCGTGGAAGATCTTGGTGGACAAGGATTCCAAGTTTCACACGCCATGGTCCGTAATCGAATCCTTGCTGAAATCACAGCGATGGCCAATCGTCGAGATGCGGAAAGTGATGCGAGTGCACAAGTGCCGGGATCTTGGAGGGAACGCAAGGCGCTCAGAAGACTCGAAGAATGTCGCCCGGGCCTATTGGACACGTTGGAATCCATTCTGGGCTCAGATGGAGATGACATCGCACTGGCAAGGGTTCGCTTTGAGACCGCAGCAGCAGAAGCGGGGCTCGATCTCGACCTACCGGGCATCAGTGGGCGTGTACATGGCCTGTTTGACCTCCAATTGAGTCTCCGAGAAGCAGAGGAAGATGTGGACCCGGTTACGGCTCGCCGCCAACGAGCCCTAGAAGTTCTCTACCGAGGCACACAAGATGTGTCCAGCGATGCGATGAGAACCTTACAACGATTTGAGGAACAAATTGAAAATTTTGAGCGGATTGTTGAGACCTTGGTCCGCCGATCTGAAGGTCAATTCGGACCAGTAGAACATGCACTCCTCGTTCGCTTCCTAGAGCGCAGAGGTTGGGATGTGGGCCATCCAGAAGTTCGGCCTCGGGCAATCGCTGCTGCTGGAGTTCTGGCTGCTGCGATGGGATACATTAATCCAGAGGATATTCCCGGTTTGCCAACATCAATTTCCTTAGATCCAGACAAGGTGTCTGATGTCGTGGATTCGCTGCGTGACCTACTCGTTGACATGGGACGTAGTGCCCCAACAGCGGACAGTGTCTCACATGGTGTATCGGCAGATGATGCAGAACAAGCAGAAGAGTCTTCAAGTATTGGACGAGTTCGTGGAAAACTCGATCAAGCGGACGAACTATTGAGTCGACTTTCACGTGGCTTTGATGCCGAAACGAGTGAATAATCAGCGACTGGCTGAATAATACGACTGAAAAATCTTCGTGACATCCTCGATGCTGCGGCGACCCTCTGCCTGAAGATCGACAAGAATCTGTTCACGCATCTGAATGGCCGCTTCAAAATCCGATGCTCGAATACCGGCAGAAGCACAGAGTGTTTCTCTGAATTTGCTGGGAACCCCAGTTTCAACAATCGTATCGCTTGCAGGATCGTACTTCCAAATCGGATTGAGGCGAGGTTTGTTGCCTTCCATACCTGAAATCTCAGCAACCTCAGTGATTCTGCGCAGCATCTTGCCTCCCTTGTGAACGCGACTCTGCATGATGATGAGATCAAGCCCAGTCAACATGATGGGGGGTACGTTCATCGGTGCACTAGTGAGACGAGTAATCGTCTCAGCAGCCGTGTTGGAGTGGAGACTTCCACACGAGCCATCGTGACCCGTGTTCATCGCTGTCAGTAGAGTAGCGGCCTCGGGACCACGAACCTCACCCACAATGATGCGATCTGGACGCATGCGAAGACTTGATTTCAAGCAATCATCCATGGTCACTGAACTAGTCCCATCTGGGCGTTCTTGACGTGTTTCCATTCGCAACCAGTGATCGTGGTAAACCTGCAATTCGGCAGTATCCTCGACAGTGAGAAGACGTTTGTCCCATGGAATGAACATTCCAAGACAATTGAGTGTAGTCGTCTTACCAGAACCAGTTCCACCAGCGATGACAAAGTTTGCTGGGCGAGCATTGAGGCCCTCAACCCAAACCCACATCATTGCTGCCAATTTGCTGTTGACAGTACCCCAATTCATCAAGTCGATGATGGTAATAGGATCAGCCCTGAACTTTCTAATGGTGAGTGTCGGACCATCTGGTGAAATGGGGGGAAGTGTACCATTGACTCGGGAGCCGTCTGGCAAACGACCGTCGAAAAGAGGGACCAGTCCAGGCCCATTCCCCAGGGGGACATTGGTGAATGCAGCGATGTTCTTGGCCACCATAATACCTTGATCATCATTCATCCAGATGTTTGTACGACAGATTCCGAAATTGCGATGGGCCACCTTAACACATTGAGCTCCACCATTGTACATGACCTCTTCAAGTTGGTCGTCCTCTAGCAGAATAGCTAATTCCCCGTATGGATTGTCAGCGGCTTGTCCATCGTAATGATACATTGGACTGGGGTGTCCAGGTTCCATGTAGATTGTTACTGGGCCATAGCGAGCAAGTACAGATTCAGACATTATTTTTCACCTCATGCCATCCCGCTCTGAATCGCTTCGAACAGACCGATGTAGAGCAGGGCAGAGAGGGTAGACCAAAATGGAATCCACCATAATGCCTGCTTGGTTCGTCCGAGCATTCGACCCGAAATGACGACACTGAGAGCGGCCGAAGCCATGAGATAGGGCATCATCACACCGTGGATGTCACCCCAGTAGGCCCCGGTAGCAGCAAGGCCAAAGACTGCGAACATGAATCCCATTACACCTGGGAGGAGAAGGCACATCAACATTAGAATCAGGAAGGATTGCCCTGTCATATCCTTCTCCCTGACATTGATGAGTTTGTTCAAACGATCGTATTCAACGGACATAGAATTGGTTACCTCCCCCAATGGCGCATCCTGATCGATAGCGGTAGACAGGAGATTGACGACACGCTGGATGAGGATGCTGCGGCTGTTGATCGCATATTCGGCCAACGCGGCATCGAATGAGGTCGTACGCGAGCGCTCAATGGCCTGACTCAACAACTTTCCAGTTTCATCTTGTCGTGTCCGGGATATTTCAGTCAAAGCCTGTTGAAGACCAAGGCCCGCGCCGATGCTGGAGGAAATCGATTCTAGAACTTCAGGAAGAGCCTCCTCCAACTGTCGGCGACGGCGGCGTTCAAGGTATCCTGGCATAGCGCCAGCAAGGCAGGGGAGTGTAAGGGGAACGGCGAGTACAAGGAATAGGCTCTGACCCAATAGTTCGTAAAAATTCCAAAGTAATTGCATCAAATCACCCCCGGGTCACTTGAATGGGCCTTGTATCCAACCAAACACATCAGAAGCAATGTGATGAACAATGCCGGGCCGAATAGAGCCTTGACGGTAGTCAACATTCCCATTCCAGGTAAACTCATCGCACCAGGAGCGATAACAGGCAACATTGCACCGATACCGAAAATAATCGGAGATAGCATTCCAAATGTCAACAAGATTGTGGGCATCCCAGACAACTTTTCGATATACTCGGCCAATTTATCATTGCGTTCCTCTTCCTCGCGTTCAGATTGCTGATTCAGTGCGCGAACCAAATCGGTGTCGCTTGTGACGTTGCTCCTCAACGTGTTGAGAAATCTGGTATACCCCTTGGTACTGGCTTTCGTACTCAGCCGTGAGAATTCCTGTTCCAACTTCGCGCCGCGTTGGAGATTGTCAATGACCTCTCGGAAATCCTTCGAAATCACTCCATATCCCCCCCTTCCAATCATTTGCATTGCAGCTTCAAGCCCAATGCCCGATCCTAGCATAACCATGACTGCGCGCATGGCGTAGAGGAGATCGGCGGATTCCTCGGCGTTGGTTGCCATCTAAATCACATCCTCGATTAACTCAAAGGAATAGGCGCCATCGTCACCATCATACTGAAGCCGATGAAATGCAACTTTAATCTCGGTCTCAGTGAAGGGATCAAGCAGCCAGACTTCAGCACTCCGGAAGATGTTCAAAGCCTCACGATAGCCAGCGATTCCGAGGTGGCCTTGCATCGTGTAAACAGCAGATTCTGCACCTTCATCAACTAGGTCATCGCCTTCCCCACCACGCTTTACTTCACGAGTGATTCGGCGGCGAATATTTACTGAAATATGGCAATTATCGAATTGCAGCCAATCCCCTTCAAAACTCCTGAGAAACACTGTTCCCGCCTGTGCCATAGTCACGCCTCAGGGGGGGAACACCATGGAACTGCCTTGAAAGTAGCGGGGAGAACCGTCCCTATGGGACGGCTCTCACATTGGTTTGAACCAACCAAACCGAGGTTCCATAATCTCGCATTTATCATCACGGAGTGAGTGAATGACATCCTCAATGGAATCTTCATCAGTCAATCCACGTTGAGCACAATGTTTCGTGATTGAATCATAATCGATGCCTTCTGCACCGGCATGTTCTGTAATGATTTCGAGAACCACGGTCTCGATATCCAAATCGCCAACTGAAGGAGATGGTGATTCATTGGATTCAGCTTCGACGTCCTTGTTCTCGGTTACAGGCTCTTCAGAGGCCGATGAAGAGGCTTCATGTTCCTCAAATGAAATGACGCGACCCTCGGCTAAACTGAGTGCCTGAAGGACGCCCACTTTGTACCCCTCTGCATCCCAATCTCCATAATGGTTCATGGCGAGGCCAAGTCCATCAATCAAATCACTAGGGACGCCCGCATCACGTAGTGCGTTTGAATCAGTTGTTTCTGCTGATTGCGCCTTTCCTAGTGCATCGATTCGACGCATTGTATGATTCGCGGTTTCCACCAACCAAGAGGCGTAAACTTCTCGATCGATGATGGCATAATCTTCCATTTGCATACGGCAACGGAATCCACCATCCTCTGTGGTATAATGATTTGACTTGCCAATACAAGCCATTAGGAAGCGGTCGCCTCCATCAAATCGAGCGACCAATTCCTCCATCTCTATGTGCAATTCGGGTCGGAATGAACCTACACTCCATAGATGTAAACCAGTTGGATCACGAACAGCACCACTGAACATTGGGCCTCGTTCAGTATCTCTTCGCTCAAGCCGCTCAATGAGACCAGCAACGAACATTCGATTCACACGTGCACCCAATTTGGTGACGATGTAGCGGGGATCATATTCACCTTGACCTCCGTCGGGTAGACTAGATTCATAGAATTCCTTTGCGAAAAGGCGCGTCGCCGTCTGACGGCGGCTGCGTTGTTGATTGCCCATCATGCGAACACCCCCCAGCGTTCTCGAACTTCATTGGCCAATTCCTCAAGATTTAGAGTGGTCAAAGCAAAACTATCGGCCATGAGTAGAGCGCCTTGTGCGTCAATCATTGCTCGGCCAGTGAATGTGTGCTGACGACCAAGCATTCGACTTCGTAAATCTGCCAAGAAGGCTTCGCCACCGTCATCCTTTGTAGCAGCCTGAACATCGGCCATCGTTTGTCCCAAGAATGCTTCAGCACTTTCACGGCCGAGAATCAATGCACCGTTAGTCTGACCATCGTCGAGGATGATACGTAAACGTAAATCTTCCTTTCCAGCTTGAGGACCATGATCTCGGCAGGCACCATCGCGCATGGCCTTATTGCACTCAGGACATCGATGAATGATGCCCGAACCAGATTGAACTGAAATGACTGTTGCTGTACTGGTCACTCCACTACGAGAGCCGCCCGAGAGAAGTTCTGAAAAATTCACCTCTACAGAATGAGTACTGGCATCGATTGTCTCCCATGGGATGGTATCGAGAATCTCGGCTTGTTCAATTCTATCCACAGTCAAATCAGGAGTGCCTTGCCATGAACGTACACGGACATTACTCAGTCGTATAGCAAGCGGTAAAGATCCTTCATCAATGGGAAGTTCAGACCACGCAGTGAGACGGCAGACACCCGTTGGGTCAACGGCATCGCCACCCCAAACGGTTTTTTCAGTCCCGTCTTTACCAGCGAAGGTTCGACTCGTCCAAGAGGTCAGTTGAACTGTAATGCCAACATCAGTGGCTCCATCACGAAGTTCGCTAATTTGCATCACAGAAGATACTTCAAGATTCTCAAGACTGGAAAATCCCTCATCGTGATAGATTTCAACCTTGGTTCGATCACCAATATTCAATTCTGGTGTATCGCGGAAGCGACGAATGGCGGCACTCTCAATTTTGAGAAGGGCGCCAACAGGGTGGTTAAATTCTCCAAAACAAGCAAAGCCAATGGTTCCAGTATCATCGGCCAAGCGACCTTTGACAAGATCAATTGTGCCACTACCGTCCTTCTTGTTGACCGTTCGTTGTTCGGCAGCGATGACGCGAGCGACAACCGTTGCGAATCCATCCATTTTCAGCACACGCTCGATAGAAGTGGGTTCAGATGGGGCCATGACAACCTTGCGGTCACTCGCTCGAAGAACGGCAACTCGACTGGTCTGATTGATGTTGAGGGAGAATTTCCCGTTCCATTCATTCACTGAAACTCCTTCTAGACGGACTACGCTTCCTGGACTCAGATTCTCGGCATGGTTTCCCCAATCTTTGAAATCCCAGCGAATTCGTTCTCCGCCTTCTTTCCAAGGATTGTCTTCAATCCAACCAAATGCAATCTGTTTCTCTTCACCACGAACCATCTGCATTCGAGGCACGTAAGTGACGACTTCAACCTCGATGGTGACATTGGTATCGTCTGAGGCAAGATTGGAAAAACGTTCAACCGATTTTGCCGCTCGACGTGCGGATGTGTTGGGGGCAGAGACTTCCATGCCTGCCTCTTTCTGAAAATGTTCAATCACGCTACGAAGTGATTGTTTTGGTGGGACGAGAAACTCATCTTTGTAGCGGGCGAATTCTTTCGCTATCGCACTTTCATCTGCATCAGGTACGGCTTCTTTGACCGCACGAATTTCATTTTCAAACTCTTCTTGGTTAGACATTTTGAGCTACTCCTGTGGAGGATCAGAAGACCGCATCCGCACGAGCACGTTCTGCTTGAGCTGCGCTGCAGCCCGGGCAGAGAACAATGGTCGGTCGTGCAGTTTGTGGAAGACGCGGCACTCCATTACCTCCGGGAACTTACACCGGGTTGCGGGGGTTCTTGAACTCTCGCATATCAATGGTGTAAAGGATTTGCAGCAGGGCAGGGATTGTTATTGAATGAGGATGTGGGCGCAACGTGGCCGACAGGAATTCCTTTCATTTCCAGGGGAAGGAGATTCCCCCAGGCACGGGGGTAGAGGTTTCCCTTGAGCTCGGGGATGGCCCCGCGGGAAATCCCCGTAACATCCCAGTATACATCATTCACGGAACCAAACCCGGACCGGTTCTAGCCCTGACTGCCGGCATTCACGGAGACGAACTGAATGGCGTATCAGTAATTCATCATCTCATTCATGGGGATGACCATATCGCTGGAACGGACGATGATAGGATTTCACGCAACGATATGGCGGGTACCCTCATCTGCGTCCCAGTAGTCAATATCGAGGGGATGCTCCTTGAACAAAGAGGGGCTCCCGATAATAGGGACATCAACCGGCTCTTCCCTGGAAAGAAGCAAGGCAATCAATCGCAGCGAATTGCACACGTACTGTTCAATTCTGTAGTCAAACGTGCAGACTTCATGATTGACCTACACTCGGCACCTCACTCAAGAACCAATCTTCCACATGTCCGCGCGAATTTTGATCACGAGGAGTGCATGGAACTCGCTCGCGCCTTTGGAACGCACATCATTCTACATTCCTCTGGACCGAAGGGTTCTCTGAGGCGAACTGCGACCAAGGAGGGAACACCAACCATACTGCTTGAGGCTGGTACTGCCCATCGATTTGAGATGGAAGCGGTGCATACTGGAATCGAAGGTGTGCTCAACGTGATGGGTCACCTTGGGATGATTGAGAGGATGAATCGGCTCCCTGCGGTCAGACTTCTTGTACGCCGTTCAAAATGGGCCCGAGCAGAGGCCGGTGGACTTCTGTACAGCCTTTTCAATGTCGGAGACCACGTCAAGAAGGGGGAGGAAATTGCCCTTGTCACCGACCCGCTTGGAGAGCAAACCCACAGCATTGAGAGCCCCAGAACGGGTGTAATCGTCGGATTAGCATTGAATCCGTTGGTTAGAGCAGGGGACCCAGTCGCGAACATCGTTCTATGTTCAGCTAAAAAATGGAAGCGAGCACAGAGTGAATTCAATGAAGATGAACCCGAAGAGGAGTCTGTTGACGACGAGGAAGCTGTCGACGATAGTTGAATCCTGACGAATCGGCGTTGCGCCCCTAAGGGCGCACCGAACACTCAAGAACTCCTCTTCACCGCTGGCACCGTCATGACCGAGGAGGAAACTGTCGTCGAAGACAAGACCTTCTGGTGGTCGAATTGGATTCGAGTCGAGAACCTTGAATTAATCTTCTCTCTTATCTCGATTGGAATCGTCATCTTCGTCATTCAGGAGGATCTCGTGAACACCAACCCGACGTTGTTCTGGATCGTGGCGATTCTCGATCTGGCAATCGTTGGATTCTTTGTTGCTGAACTAGCCAAAGATCTGTCGATGACAGAGGACCGAGCCGAATGGTGGCGCGCTCAGAGTTGGGGAATGCTCGGATTGACACCGGTCATTCTGGCTGCCATTCCTTCGCTCAGCGTCATTGTTCTATTCAGACTGGTTCATTTGACGAAGGTGTATTCACTGGCCACGAATCTTCTCGGTTTACATGAAACCAGCGAGGAATCACCGGTGCAACGCCAAATTCAACATCTGATTTTCATTGTTACCGCAATTGGTTTTGCAGGGGGATTCATCGCCTATTTGTTTGAACAACATGCTACAGATGCTGCATGTGGTGAAACATGTATCCAAACATTGCCTCAGGCCATGTGGTGGGCAATCACGACGGCGACGACGGTGGGTTACGGTGACTACGCTCCGGTTACCGCCGGGGGAAGGGTTGTCGCAATCTTTCTGATGTTCACAGGTATTGCCTTGTACGGCCTATTGGCAGCAACACTCTCACAATTACTCTGGGCGAGAAATCGGAAATACGGAAAAAACGGACAAGAATCGATGGATACGAGTGAAATGATCGAACGTTTAGAGAGACTCGCAGATATGCGAAGAGATGGGTGGCTTACGGCAACCGAATTCCATGACGCAAAGGCCAGTGTTCTGACCGGTAAGATGCCGGGTGGAAGCAAACCTAGAGACATCGAATCAAGAGCCCCAATTCCGCGGGATGAACGCAAGGTGAGGCGTGCGGCTGCGAGAGCTGGGTTCCTCGATGAAGAAGAGTAGTCTTCTTAGCGAGAACGCCATCGACCAGACATGGACCCTGTGACTTTCGGTGTGCTCACAGCCTCGGACAGGGCATCATCAGGAGATTACGATGATTTGTCAGGTCCAGCGATAGCAGAGTTTCTTTCACTCGCTATATCCAATCCAGTCACCATTGAGCGGCGAATCATCCCTGATGAGCGAGAGTTGATTGAGGCGACCTTGATTGAACTGTGCGAAGTTGGTTGTTCTGTCATCATCACCACAGGAGGAACAGGACCGGCTCCTCGTGACGTGACCCCGGGTGCAACCGAAGCGGTTTGTGAACGCATATTGCCTGGATTTGGTGAGCAGATGAGAGCGATATCGTTACGCCATGTTCCGACGGCTGTTCTCAGTCGCCAAACCGCAGGTATTAGGGGTCAATCTCTCATTCTCAATTTACCAGGAAGTCCTCGTTCGATTCGAGAGATTATCGATGAAATCTGGCCGTCAGTCCCCTATTGCGTGGATCTCATTGGCGGTCCTTACATTGAGACTACTGAGGGGCCATGGGCGGCTTGGCGCCCACCTCACGCGCGCCGCGCGGTTGAAGAATGAGACCCGAGTCGGCGAGGCATGGCCAAGTTCAAGGAAGCTGATTTAGAACTCACTCGCGAGAAAGATGAGATGCGTGATGTCGAAATTGAAATCGACTTCACACCCAACGCACTTGCCAGCGTTCTGTACAAGCAAGGTGACACTGTGGTTCTCGCATGTTGTACGCGCGCGAGGAATCTCCCTCGCTGGTTTCCTCGCGATGCAACAAAGGGTTGGGTCAATGCAGAATACAGTCTTCTTCCAGGTTCAACCGATTCGCGCTTCCAAAGAGAGCGAAGAGGAGCAAAGGGGCGCACCTACGAAATCGAACGATTGGTGGCACGAAGCCTTCGTGCTGGGATTGAACTCGAAGAACTAGGCCCTCACAGTTTGACGGTCGATTGTGATATCTTGAACGCCGACGGGGGTACACGCTGCGCATCGATTACTGCTGCAACCATTGCACTTCGTTTAGGAGTTCGAAGACTCATCGACCAAGGTTTGTGCCTTCCAGCAGCAGACCGGAAACCAGCTGATGCAGGTCGTGATTGGAAGCCCCGTGAACTGAGTTCTGCAGAAAAGACTGCGCACGAAGCCGCAGTCCTACCTGTAGATGTGGCTGCAATCAGTGTAGGCCTGCTTGGAGATGATGTCTATCTTGACCTCGATTACATACTAGACTCCAATGCTGATGTTGACATGAACGTCATCGGAACAAGTGATGGAATGTTGGTCGAAGTTCAAGGCACTGGTGAAGAATCCACTTACTCACGTGCTCAGATGGATCAACTCATGGACATGGCTGAGAAAGGATTGACCGAACTATATGCAATCCAAGAGGACGCGCTGAACAACTAAGGTGCGGTGGGCCGGGCTTGAACCGGCGACTTCCAGATCTTCAGTCTGGCACT
>JAPKFG010000093.1 GCA_028821675.1 Candidatus Poseidoniales archaeon | reverse complement strand
TCCCTCGTCCTGCGACCAGATAATCATCGGTCGTATCCTTCTTGACTCGCATCGACGAGAGCCCTATGGCTGCGAAGAAGGACATGAAGAGAAGGAACGAGAGAATCAGAACAATCTCCATACGTTGACACCTCACTCAAAGAGATCAGGACGCCAAGCGGTAATCTTCCCCGTGAATGCCGAAGCCATCACCGTCAGCGGGCTTGCCAGATACAATCTGCCAGGACCTGAACGCCCCTGGAAATTCCGATTGATGGCCGAGACTGTCACTTGGTCCGGATTGTCACTGACACCGGGCCCTGCACCGATACAGGCCCCACAACCCGGATCTATGAGTTTGACACCCGCTTCCGCGAACAGCTTAGTCCAACCTTCACGCTCAGAGAGTTCCTTGACTGTCTTTGAACCAAATTGGATGTAGCAATCAACACCTTCAGCAATTGTCAGCCCTGCATCCAATGCAGCCTTGGTCACCATCGCGTAATAGGCGAAATCGTCATCCTTACCGGCTGTACACGAGCCTGCATAGGCGATGTCGATGTGAATATCCCCAATATCATCGATGTATGCCCCATTGGTTGGGTCTGAAGGGATGCCTTGGTCAGGATCACCTGGATGGGCGACCATTGGACGAATCTCATCGAGATTGATTGTATGAACTCCTCCGTCGTAATGTGCATCTTCGTCCGCACACACGAAAGCCGCACGAATCGATTCCTCCGTCAACCCTTC
This sequence comes from Candidatus Poseidoniales archaeon, assembly GCA_028821675.1. GTDB lineage: Archaea > Thermoplasmatota > Poseidoniia > Poseidoniales > Thalassarchaeaceae > MGIIb-P. The sequence continues at coordinate 4,341 of JAPKFG010000093.1, read as the reverse complement.
TCGCCTTGAAAGCAACCAATCGATGGTTAGTTGATCGGGATCACAAATACCAGTTTTGGCACTACATTCAGTCGCCATGTTACACAATGTCGCTCGCTCATCCATCGAGATGGAAGCAAGGCCAGGCCCCCCGAATTCCATCGAGCGGTCAAGCGTATCGGAGTGCTTCGCATAATGCCACAGAATGTGAAGAATTACATCTTTGGCCGTACATCCAGAATTGAGTGTACCTGTGAGTTCAAATCGAATACTCTCAGGCACTTTGACGAAAGCGAACTGATTGTAGACGAGATTTGCATATTCGGTTGAACCGACACCATAGGTCAGTGCGTTTGAGGCACCCCCCATGCATGTGTGACTATCAGTGGCTTGAATGAAATCACCCACATCGATGAATTCCTCGCGAGCAACCTGGTGGCAGATGCCCGGACTCACCCCGTCAACCGCTGAGTAATCTCGTACGCCCGTATGTTTCTGGAACACCACTTGCAAGTCACGCAACGTCTGAATTTGATCCGCGAACGGCCCGTATCGAGGCACATCGGTCGCATACAATAGATGGTCTTCGAATACAGCGAACTTCGGTGGGTTTGGCAGGGAATAATCCGCCCCATACTCTGCCGCGAGGAAATTGTGAACTTGCGCCGTTGTAAATTCGTGACTGTATCCACCATCGACTGCAGCAAGAACCGCATCACCTGGTGAGACGTAACAGGCCGCTCCATTATGACCAATCAATTTCTTTGCAATAATTTTCTCCACCATCGTCATCGATCGTTGTTCGGTGGAAAGGGCGGGCAGTTCAATTTCTCCAGCATTGAGTTTCTTGGCGAAAGGAAAGATCCCCCCATTTTCTAGAATCAACTGAGTGACTGGATCATATTGGTCAGTAAATTCAGACAGTGCAATGGGTTCACCATTTTGCAATCGCTTCAGCATCTCATGATTACCCATGACCTGTCCGAGGTTGATGTTGTTGCGTTCGTGGATGGGTGCAAATGAGGCTGCGATGACAATCCGTACACCGGACCAGCGTTCGCATTGAGCCGCCGTCTCGCGGCTGCTCCCAGTCCCTTTTCGATGACCACTGACGATGACCTCGAATCCACCTTCTTTTAGCGCCCCCTGTCGGAAGACTCGCTCCCCTTCATGCATCAGGCCGGCATAGGCGTTCTCAGCGAGAATCGATGGTTGATGCTCGAAACAAACCCAAGCAGGCGTCATGACATCCGTGTTGATGTCATCGAGAAGATCGTCGACTGAGAGATTCTCCATCTGTAGATTCAGGTTGTTGTACAATTGTTCTTTGATGAGGCTCAGGTTCTTGGTTAGAAAGAGCACACGTTTGCCCGGATTGAGCTTGATGATTTCTGGAGGCCAAGACATTGACATAAACTCACCCAGTTTTGTCTAGTGGGCGGGGCTATATGACCATTCGGAAACAGTCCCATAGCGTTGAGTGTCTCTACCCCCCCTCCACCATAGGTGGAGGAAGTGGAAGGTATTCAGAGCATCAGAATCGCTCAAAAAAAGCGAAAATACAATTGAAGCAAGCCCATATATGAATGCATCAAATTTATATACCATTCGCGTTCGGAAATATATTACTTCCTCTTCAATTTAATGCGTAGGGAGAAGGTGATTATTATGGTTGAAGATGTAGAAGATATTGTCAAATGCCCGGAATGCAATTCGAGAAAATTAGATCGAGATGAGACACGCGGAGAAATCGTCTGCCAGGATTGCGGACTTGTCCTTGAGGACAATGTCATCGATCAAGGTGCAGAGTGGCGTGTGTTCAGCCCAGAACAGGGCGATCAGCGCGCGCGTACGGGCGCACCCATGACGGTGATGCTCCACGACAAGGGTTTGTCCACGGATATCGATTGGCAGAACAAGGATTATTCTGGCAAAACCATCAACAGTCGCTACCGAAGTCAATTCTATCGTATGCGAAAGTGGCAGAAGCGCAGTCGTGTCAGTAATGCGACTGAGCGTAATCTTGCTATGGCCCTTGCAGAATTAGATCGAATGGCCAGTCGCCTCGAATTACCAAAGACCGTTCGCGAGTCTGCCGCTGTCAATTACAAGAAGGCGGTTGAGAAGCGACTAATCCGCGGACGTTCAATCGAAGGTGTAGCAGCTGCAAGTTTGTATGCTGCTTGCCGACAGTGTGGTGTGCCTCGCACACTCGATGAAATTGGACAAGCGAGTCGAACCGGTCGTAAGGAAATCGGCCGTACATACCGATTCATGGTTCGCGAACTCAAGATGAAAATCATGCCAACAGGCCCCGAGGATTACATTTCTCGATTCTGTTCCGGTCTTGGATTGGATGCTGAGGTTGAGGCCAAGTCATACGAATTGATCAAGGCCGCTCAGGAGAAGGAATTGACCAGTGGCCGAGGACCAACAGGAATCGCTGCATCGATTATTTACATCGCTAGCGTTCTTTGTGGAAAGCGTCGTACCCAGCGTGAAGTGGCCGAGGTTGCTGGTGTGACCGAAGTTACGATTCGGAATCGATACAAGGAACTCATCCTGAACCTCAACATCGAACTAGACATTTGATGGTGTGGTCGCCGATGAGCGATTGGCGCGAGCAGAACCAACTCTCGCAGCGATTGTTTGAGCATACACAGGAGGCACTTGGTGCCGCCATGATACGTGGATGTGAAGATTGGCCCTTGCCAGAACCTCCGCTTTCGGACCCTGACTTCCCAGTTCGCCCCCCAACCGACCCTGAGAAACTGAAAGAGATTGCACACGCATTGTTGAATGCAAATCGAGCAGCATTTGATCGTGACTTGGAATCCATAGGCGAAGCATTGGTTCCACACCGATTGTCACTCTCCGCTGACCCTGAGCGCGAAGCCAGAAAGTGGCTCGATCGACGTGGCGATGAAGTTGCTGAACGTGCGTTGTTCATTCGTACGGAAACACTTCTCGCACAAGCACTCGATCCAGATGCCCCTGACGTGGACCGTTGGTGGGTTGCCATCGCATTGTTGAATGGAATGTCTTCTCAAGATAGCCCCATCTCTCGGCAACAAGGATACCATCTGATGGAAAGTATTGCTTTTGCCAGACCAGCCGGGTATTGGCATGGTAGCGCAACACCTGGCCCCCACTTGGTCGATTGGCAAGAAGGCAGAGAAGCCACGCCGGCGGCCCCCATGGAGGCAAATCTCGGGGGTGCTTTCGCTGCGGGATGGCTCCTTGATCGAATGGAAGAAGCTGACCCCCCACGGCCAGTCTTGGTCGAATGGCTAGATCTCGCGTTGGCCAGACGCACACTCGTGGTTCCCCTTTCCATAATTTCTCGACTCAATCGTATGGCTGGCGATGGAAGCATCGAACTGGCTAGCCGAATTGCAGCGTTACTTCCACGCGCTTGGGATATTGACTTCGATGGCGCAGCAAAACTCGAGCAAACCCTTCTCTCACGGGAAGGTCAGGTGAGAAGCGCTCTTGCAGATGCACTCGACGAAATCGTCAATCGTCGAGGAGCTGCAGCCCTCCCATTGCTAGACACTCTTCTTTCAGATGAATCAGAATATGTCGTCCGTATTGCGACGGGCTCAATCCGCCTCACAGCAACCTTGGATCCCGAGGGTTTTGCCAATCGTTGCGCTCGCATCGTTCATCAAACCGATTCAGGCACCCATCGCCGATTCGCCCAAACGGCTCTCCGTGATTATTTGGTGCTTCATCCCGAAGATCGCAAGGGTTTGACCGTTCAATTGTGGATGAATGGTGATGAAATCGTTCGTTCACGCCTGCGCGAACTCCTCTTGCACATGGTCGATGAGCATGCAGAGGCACTCTCCGGTATCCTGACTAGAATTGTGGAGATGGATGGCGCTGATTCATTGGCCGACCTCTGGAGAGTTCTTGAAGTCCGTTCAGTCGATGCTGCGGCTGCCTGGCGTAACCACATCGAGCAAGGTGGAGAGCGTCCCTGAGGCCAAGACCCTTTCAACTGACAACTCGCCGGCGAAGCATGGCAGAGCCAACCCCCTCTCGCCATCCGGCTGTGGCCGGATTAGGCCTCATCCTCATATCGTCAACTCTGGTTTCCGGGTGGGCACCAGATGGGCCATGGGGTTCTGAATCGTTCACACGTGGATTCTTTGGATTGGCAGGAGGAATCATGCTGTATTTGGCATGGTATCGACACACCTTCGGAATGTGGGGAGTCATCCCTGCCCTTCACCTGTGGACTCAACCCAAGAGTTCGACACGAATCTTGGCTGCACTCGGTGTTGCTTTCGTATTCAGTGCTCGATTCATTGGCCACACATTGGAAACACTACCTGATCCAATGGCGATGCTCATCAT
>JAPKFG010000092.1 GCA_028821675.1 Candidatus Poseidoniales archaeon | reverse complement strand
AGACCCATACAGAGCAGAAGGCTACCACTAGAGATGTAGAGCATCAAAGAGGGTCCGCCAGTAGATTCGGCTATGGTTGCGGTCTCAATGATGGCATCGGCTGCTGCATCGACGTCGCCGTCGTCATCGCCGCTTGCCTGCTTGGCTTTCTCAAGTAGTCCGCCTGACATGATGGGCACCTCTCCGACTAGTTCCTCGGGCTCGGGGTTATCAAACCGTTGCCTCTATTGACCATAAAGCCCACTATGTGGGCTTAGGCAAAATATTCCCGTCAGAATAACGGTACAAACGGAGGGTCCGGAATATCAGCAGTCGCTTCACAGAAATCATCGTCGCGCCGCTTGGCCACAAATGCAGCCGCCAAGCCGAGCATCATCAGACTCGGAATGATTTGGAAGCCGGGTAGGTAGACGCCGCGGATGTAGAGTGTGACCATCTGAGTCTGTGACATCTCGACGCCACCAGTGCGAATGGAGTGCTCAGAAGTTGCACGGAAATCCAACTGGAAGTAGTGATCTGACCACCCCTGCTTCTTTGGTGTGCGCATCATAACACGCATTTTTTGTGGAGGGGCTTTGGATTCAATCCAAGTGTTCACTTCAGGCAATGAAATCTGGAAGCCTGCATCTGCGAGTTCGTCGCGGTTGTTGACTGCGATGATGAACTGGTCACGGTTGTTACCGTCGTTGTAAATACCGAATTCAAAGATGTAGTCGACTTTGGGTCGCAATTGCTTGAAGGGCTCATCCGCCTGAATACGCAACATGGGGAACTGCTTGACCACAACCAGCAGACTGGTTGTTTGTGAAGTGCAAGTTGGACAAGGTGCGCCGTTGGCTTGATCGACTCGAGCCGAGACTGTCACCTGACGACTGCCCTCAGTCATCTGGTCTTCACCGCGGACAACCACTTCGAAAGTGGTGGTGTCACCAGCCGCTACGGTAATGGAACCAGGAGCGGAATAGGTTAGGCCAGCTGCGGTAATCTGAATGTTGACCTTCTCGACGTACAGAGTTGGGTTTTGAGCATCGCAATAGGTCGTTCCAATTCGAGTGTCACCAGGGGCTACATCAATCTCGATTGCAGTGGGTGAACAGGTCAGACTGATGTCCGGGTTAATCTGCGCCTCAGCATTGTCGACAGTGCCAGCCCAAGTGCTCAGGACATAGATTGCAATCAACAAGGTCATTCGGAAGACGGATTTCACGGGTTCACCTATTGTGCCCTGCTCATCCGACGTAAATAAGCATTCGCGGGTAAAGGACAAAAACGCAATACGCAAAGCATGGACTCAGAAATCCTCTAGTTCAAAGTCGTCGAGGTCTTCATCATCTTCAAGGGTGCCAGCAATTGCAGACTGAAGGTTGGCAAGTTGGAAATCATCATCTTCATCTTCCTCATCCATCGCGTCAAGGTGTGCCTGTGAGGCAGATTTTACACGCTTGGAAATGCTCAGTACGATGGCGAAGACGAACAATACAGCGAGTGTGCCAGCCGCGATATAAGCCCAAGCCGGGATGTTCATCGCCGTCAGATCGAGAAGACTTTCTTCCGGTGCTGTCGTATTGATTGACAATGTAATGTAAACCGAATCTGAATTAGAGAACTCAGACTTCACCCGGATGGTAATAGAGAATGATTCGTCATCCATGGAAGGATTAGGGGTGAATCGCAGTGTGTACGTTGCTGAACCCCCTGCGGATTCAATTGTACTATCCTGTCCTGAATTGGTGAGGTTCCATCCGATATTGCGTTGATCTAGCATCGGCAGATCCTGAATGCTCACATCGATGTTATCGTCGACATTGCCATCATTGGAAATAAGAAGCGAGACAGACATGGCCTGCATGAGGTCAGAAGACAAAATCAGAGTGTTCGGTTGAAGGGAGGCACTCAAGTCGACGAATTCAGCGACCTGAGCAACGATGTTACTCTCATCGGAAGGCAAAAACATCGCGAAGAAATCGGGTGGTTCTATGCCCTGAACTGACGTAATATCTACAGTCACAGTCATGTTGTAGATTGTAGATGCTAACGAGTTGCTTGAAAGTTGAATCTGAATTGTTTCTTCATCACCCGCATTGAGAGACATGGTTTCAGGGCCAACCATGGTGAGTCCGTCTCCGTCGTAATCAAACTCGACCTCCTCATTGTAAGGTGAAGTATTCTCAACAGTACAGGTTGCGGTCGCTTGTGCACCACTTGAAACCGGATTCATGAATAGCGTATTTTCTTCGTCATCGTTTACACAGGTGATGTCGACGCCAGGTAAAGGGCTCTGTGCAGAAACAGGAGCAACTGTCAGTGAACTGAGCAGCAGGAGCGCAGCGAGGAGGAGTGGTCTCCTAGACATTGACATCAGACCTTCGGTGGTACTCCCTTGTTCAAGAGGGTTCGTGTAAGTAGTGGTGGACCCCACCGGATTTGAACCAGTGACCACCTGGTTATGAGCCAGGTGCTCTGACCAGACTAAGCTAGGGGTCCTCTAGGGTCGCGGTAACGCGCTAGCACTTCAGCCTTCACTCGCCGGCCATGGCTACATTGATGGCATTCTCCGCGGCTTCCCGACAATCTTCGGGAACAAATAGCATGATGTCGTTCAGAGGTGCAGTGATGCTAGCAACCATCGGGCTGACCTCGCTGATATCACGACCACCCTCAACACGAATGCCACCACTGTAAGGGCGGTAACCCTCCTTGTGTACGCGCGTCACAATCATGTCCTCGTCTGGATTGTGTCCTGCTTCTGCAAGTATCTCCTTGATATTGTTTTGAGCCCCCCAAAAGGCCACTTCTGTTAGATTCCGAACCCGAACGCGCTTGTGCATACCCGAGCGACTTGCAAGGAGGCTGGCCCACTTCGACAATGCGGGATCAGGATGGGTGACAAATGCAGAAAGTTCAGCATGAATCAGACTGTCGCTCAAGGAGAGGTAATTCTTCACCGAGAGATTCTCGTCAGTAAGCATTCGTTCCATTCGACGGCTAACCTCCATCTCTCCTGCCTCAATCAACTCCCTCGCGCGCACGAGGGCGCGAATGACGTATGCTGTGGTCAGCATGTTCAATTTGTGAAAGTAGACGTTGTGATACATGTGGTAACGCATCATTAGATAGGATTCCACTTCGGCCACGCCACCTTGAGTCACGGTCATATGTCCGTCATCATCAATACGCAAGGAGCGGAAGATTCTGAATACATCAAAGGTGCCAATCTTGGCTCCAGTGTTGATTTGGTCGCGCATCAGATAGTCGAGCCGGTCGACATCCAACTGGCTGCTGACAATGTCATGCAGAACTGGCAGGTCACAGGTTCCATCAAGGATGGAGAATAGACGAGCAAGGCCGTCTTCTCCAATCAACTCAATCAGTGCGATTCGAAGATCATTGTCTGGGTCCTCCAGAATCAATCGCCCCCAAGTCTCGTGATGGTTGGAATTGGCGAACACACGATCATTTTCCAGCGCGTGACTGAATGGTGGATGACCGATGTCATGGAGTAGAGCCGCATAACGGACAAGCCGTGCGTCTTCAGGGGATATTCGACCGGGATTGACTGTTTCTAAATGCTCAAGGAGAACACCAGCGAGGTGGTGTGCACCCAAACTATGGACGAATCGTGTGTGTGTAGCGGTTGGGAACACATAGTGGCAGGTTGCCAACTGCTTGATGTCACGCAAACGCTGGAAGGTTCGGGTATCGACCAAACGACTGGTGTCGTCATCCAACACAATGTCTCGATGGACATTGTCGCGAACCACCCTATCATGTTCTCCCATTTTCTCACCTCATAGCGTCTCAGGGCCACCAGTTGGCATCACGGTCAGTTCAGCCACGTTGCCGCGTAGGGTTGGCCCTTCTGTAATTGTCGCGAATATCCCGATGTCCTGTAAATTGTGCGATAGGCCAAACCAGGGACGTCCATATTGATCCACTGCCATGTCAAGGAAATCGCCTAGGCCGCCACATCGGTTGTATCCGCATCCAGCCTCTGTATCGAGAGGATCACCAGGTTGATTGATTTGAACGGTTGTCATCAGAGGTGCATCACTGAAAGCATCGGTCATGATGGTCAGGTAACCATTCCAAGTGTCGTTTCCAGTATCGCCGACGTAGCCAAAGGCAACTCGTCCAGAATCCCCTGCTGTGACCACTGGGAAGCCGGTGCCCAGCAAACCAATCGGTGGTGCAATCATCATTGCATCACTCCAGGTATCGCCCTCATCCAATGAGTAGGCATAGTAGGGCATATCGTCAGCACCCATCCACATGGCGTGTACATTGTTGTCCATGTCAATGGCTACTTGAGCCTCTTCGGCATTCCAAGTGTCCGCTGTTCCAGATTCTTGTGTAGGTAAAGGGTGTTCAGTCCAAGAGATGCCGCCGTTCGTGCTTCGGTAAATGGAATATCCACTACCATCACAGCCGATTTGGCCACGATAGAAATTGCCATTTTCAGCCCCTTCCAAGTGAGCGCTCAGCCCACCACTTTGACAACTCAGTGGAGCACCTGGAACTTCGGGACTCCAATTGTGGCCGCCATCCACACTGAATGAACAGAGTGGTGCGGGAGCATTTCCATTGACACAGTAAATCCACGTGGTTGGGTGTAATGCAGCACCGGGTGCTGAACTGATGGTTTGGTGATCCTGCACCGAATAAGGTGAGGTCGTAATGGTGACCGGTTTCCAAGAATTGCCTTCATCATCTGACCACTCGACCGTCATCGCAGCCAAGGCATGCATATCGAATTTCATGATTCGATCGGTCCACTTGTCGACGTAGATGTACGGGTCATTGCTGCTCACCACTGGAATTGGAGGGTCATACACGTCGGCACAGGAATAGTCGCTGAGATTGCTCATCTCAATCAATCCCGTGCATTGTACGACTGCAGTCGCCCCACCCACTCCATTACCCCAACTGGACATGTACAGATTATCTGCGGAAGTGATGCCAATGGTCGGCTCAAACGTACTCATTCCAATCCCGAAGTAAGAACCAGTTGTCCAAAATGGCGCGTTGTCACCTGTCAGGTTGGCGGTGATGTTTGCAGCCATAACTGCAGATTCGTTTTGTGCATCCA
>JAPKFG010000091.1 GCA_028821675.1 Candidatus Poseidoniales archaeon | reverse complement strand
GGAATGAGCATACAAAGTACTCCAAGGAGTGCTGGAATTCGGCGTGATGACATGACGAGCACACCGTCCAGACCAATACAGCCTTTCAATGGAACGCCCCGACGACCCCAACGGAAACGTCCCTTATGGGACGATTCAGCGACAAGTAGTAATCGAAATGCTCAAACCTATTGTTGAGTCGCACAAAACATGGACAGTATAATTGAGATGATCCCAAATTGGGACAAAGCAGTGTTTGGATTCAATCAAGGCACACTCGTCGTGCTGATTGGCCTCATTGGTTTGGTCTTCGCTGCACGTATAATTGCAATGATAGTTATCCCAATCATCTTCAGAAAACTCTGTGAAAAGAGTCCGGTCGCAAAACTAGCGATTGAGGGCTCAAGCAAGGCTTTGGGAATGGCCACGGGTGCTGCAATCCTATGGCAATCGAGTCTTACTCTAATCGAAGGAGATTCGGCATTGATGCCTGAGTTTGTTGCTTTCTGGTTGCCATCTCTCGCTCAGGTCGTCATGGTCATTGCGATTATTGTCTGGGCACTTCGACTCACCGTGGCAGTTCAGGCTGTGGTAGAGTACTGGGATGATGATGAGGAACTAGATGGAGCGGAGAAAACGCTCATCGGTGCGGTTGAGAGCGTACTGCGATTCGCTATCGTCGTCTTTGGTTCAATCTTCATCGCGGACGCATTGAATTTCGACCTGACCACCATGGTTGCTGGTCTCGGGATTACAGGTCTAGCACTTGCATTGGCGGCAAAGGACAGTATTGCCAACGTCTTCGGAGCGGTCACGGTTCTACTCGACCGACCCTTCCGTGTCGGCGATTGGGTTCTCATCAGTGGTTGCGAAGGAGAGGTTGTCAGCATCAGTTTGAGAACCACTCTCCTACGAACCAGTGTGGATACGATTGTCAGCATTCCCAATGCTAATCTCACCAGCAAGCCGATCGAAAATTTCGGCAAGCGTCGCTGGCGCCGGTATCGACCGGTCATCTCTCTGGATCTCGACAGTGATGCCGATGCGGTTCAGAACTTCACCGAAGGTGTGGGAGAACTCATTCGCAATGATGTGAACACGATGAAAAAAGATTCGTCTTGGGCCAAGGTCTCAGCGATTGCAAAGGATTCAATTGAGGTTTCCTGCAACATCTACTGGGATGTCGAAGGCGGGGCTGATGAGCGAGATGCGAAACAGGCGTTCCTACTCAACGTCGCACGACTCGCCAAAGGGAATGGTATTGTCTTCTACGAACCACGTGTCCGCAACCAGAGATCACTCGATTGAGGTAAATCAATGGCCACCCTGATTCTCCTGCGCCATGGTCAATCGGTTTGGAACGCTGCGAACATATTCACGGGTTGGACCGATGTGGACCTATCAGAGGTAGGAGAGGCTGAAGCCGCCCAGGCGGGAAAAGACCTAGCTGGCACTACAATCGATGTCATCCATACAAGCGGTCTCATCCGCGCACAGCGAACGGCGAAGATTGTCATGGAGCACAATCGTGCCTCAAGCGAAGTTCCCACTCACTGTGATATTCGCCTAAATGAGCGACACTATGGCGATTTGCAAGGATTGGACAAAGATGAGACTCGTGCCAAACATGGAGAAGAACAGGTACGCATCTGGCGTCGTTCCTACGATGTTCCACCACCAGGAGGCGAAAGCCTAGCGATGTGTGCAGAACGTACGTTGCCGTACCTAACAGAGTCCATCATTCCCGATTTAGAGGCTGGAAAGACCGTGCTTGTCGCGGCACATGGAAACAGTTTGCGAAGTATCGTCATGAAAATCGAGAGTCTATCTAAGGATGAGGTCCTCAATCTGGAGATTCCCACCGGCGTACCTCGAACATACACTTACGATGATGGTGTGTTCACCAGGGCTTAGGTGCAAGATACCGGTAGAATTTGTTCAGTACCCAACCGAGCACACCGATAGTTGCAATTCCACCCAATTCGAAATTCGTTGGGATGGGTGATCCTGGATAGAATATCCAGTAGAGGATGACAGATAATGGAATGAATGTGCAAATCAAAGCCCCAGCAGCAATGGTGCGAACTCGATACATCCCATTCTGAATACTGGATACAGAGGCAAGGAAGTTGGTCACATGAACCGGTTCTTTCTTGCCCCATGCTTGATGGAATAACCGTTGTTGGAGATGCTGTTCATATTCCCAAATAATGAGGCCTCCTCTATGGCCATCCAATGCCTTGTGAGAATACCAATGAGATGGAGCCGCTGATACCCAGCCTTCACAAAACACTCGCTTTTCTTCTGTAGAGAGATTGAGGATTCCTGCGGCAACGTCTCGCAACGCAGGGGAAGGTGATTCTTCAGGGATAAGTGCGTTGTAGATTCCACCAACACAACCAGCGATGATGATTTTCCCATCGACTAAATGACAATGCTCGAGGCTAAAGTTGCGATGCGTGATTGTGCCCTGAGTATCTGCTGAATGAGGTGCTCTCCATTTTGTCGCTGAACGTGTGCGTGGCTCCAATATTTCGAGGCGCTTGTTCCAAGAACGCTCATCGTTGGGTGTGGCCAAATTTCGGCCACAATTGGCATGGAATCTTCCCAATGCTCCACCTGCCAATCGTAGATGCTGTTCATCCATTGGCAACGGTTCTACTTTCAGTTTCTTAAACACAAGAATGACATCTCGACCATCGACTTGTAAACCTCCAATGGCAGTATGTAATTCACCACAATTCAGATCCGACAAACGCTTGCCATGACCATCTTCATCCAGAGGCAACATTTGTGCTTCGTGATTCTCAAACTCAACAAGCCATCCATTCTGATTTGATGCAACAGAAAGGGGCTTTCCATCAATCCATTTTCCCCATGTGGGTGAAACTGTACTCCACCATTCACTGGAATTCAAATCTCCATCCGGCAATAGCATCGGCAAACTGTCCCATCTGACATGCAATACATGTGAAATGAACCCTGTCGTAGGCTTCATGATTCCATCAGTAACAGAATTCACTGCAACACGAGGGTACCATGGCTCGGATTCTAGTTCCACATTCCTGCCAAAGGTTGCATCCACATCAATACTCTCTGTTGCAGAGGACAGATTGAAAGCGCTGCGGTGGCGCCATAGGCGCCATGGGAGAGGTGACAAACCTGCCACTGGCGGTAGACCTCGACGGGACGTTGATTTTTACCGATATGTCGAGAATCACCTTCCGCAGGGTGGTTCTTCGACGAATTTGGCTACTGCCATGGATGCTCTTCCTAGATCTTACCAATCGTCGTGCAAGATGGAAACAAATTCTTGGCCGTAAACTCAAATTCGACCCTGCGGAACTAGAGTATAACGAACCGTTCTTGGTTTGGCTAAAGGAACAAAAAGCGACCGGTAGAGAAATTGTTCTATGCACCGCATCCGAAGAATCCGTAGCTCAGCAAATCGCGGATTATGTGGGAATCTTCGATGATGTGATGGGCAGTGATGGAGTCACGAATCTCAGAATGGAAGCAAAGGGCAAGGCACTCGCAGAACGCTATGGCAAAGGGCAATTCGCTTATGCAGGAAATTCCAGTCACGATTTGAAGACGTGGCCTTATGCAGGTGAAGTCATCGTGGTTAATGCCAGTCAAGAGACAATCAATGCACTGGGAGATCGTCCATCGCTTGTGTTTGAGTGAACTGATTGACGGTGATGTTAACCAACAAATCACCAAGCGCATACACTACACCACAGAGCAGGGGTGGGTTCAACGCAGTCAAGGGCGTCCAAGCCACATCAGAATACCAAGCCCAATTACCGAGATGGGTTCCCCACAATTCCATCGCAAGGGCCAGCCAAGCCATCGTCGCGTACAGCCTTCTCTCAGGCCCCCAGCGCATGAAGCCGAGCAAGGCGATGAGAAGGAACAATCCCGATGAATCCCACCCTTTGTAAGCGAAATACATGGCCAATGGAATGAATGGAGTGATGGATGGCCACGACCAAGACTCAGGAAGGTGGCGCGAGAATCGGCGGCCTAGATCAAACAGGAACCAGTGTCCTGCTGGGACGAACAATGGCATGAAACCATCGCGATATTCGTACAGATGCCAAACTTCGGTGAAAAACAATTCCATCGGTGTTGCAAAAGCGAGAACGGTCAGCATCTCAATTCGTTCCACACGCTCCCCGCGAGAATAGATGGATGCAAAGATAATCCAGCAAGCAATATCGACGATATATTCACCTTTGATGAGCCAATCTGTTCCATTTTGATCCATCCACAGACCAATGCCGATGGTGAGAGCGTAGACGACCTCGCGGCGCATGTAATGGCCATACGGTCGACGCTATCAAGGCACCCGATTGCATCAAGAGGGAGAGCGGAGTCGACGGGACATGGGTTGGTTAGGCCGAACACTGGACCGTACAGCCCATTGGCTTCTGAAGTGGCGAATCATTCGTGGACCCGCACGATGGGTCGCCAACTCGGGCTACGCGTGGAGCATTGTTTCCCGAACCGATCGTGTTCGTGAGCGTAGATTGCAAACGCGTGTGATAGCGGATAAACTCCCTCAACACATTTCGATTATCATGGATGGCAATCGACGATACGCAGCTGATTCAGGTCTGGCTGCGACATTGGGTCATCGGGCGGGCAAGGAGAAACTTGAGGATGTCATGGATTGGGTTCTCGATATTGGCGTTCCTTACCTTACAGTGTACGCGCTCAGTACAGAGAACATTACCAGTCGAAAGCCCGAGGAACTGGAGGCGTTGTTTGACCTCTATGTCGAGGGTTTGAATGATCTCTCGACCGATGAACGAATCCACAAGAACAGCGTCAAGGTTCAGGTGGCTGGACGCAAAGAATTGTTGCCTGAACGTGTTCTTGAAGCTATCGAAAACGCCGAATCATTGACATCATCCCATGACAAATTCGTGTTTACAATATGCCTAGCATACGGCAGTCGAGAGGAAATTGTCGATGCAGTGCGCTCCATCGCTGCCGACCATGCAGAAGGGGCCCTAGACCTATCATCCATTGATGAGGCCGAGATTAGCAAGCGATTGTGGACCGGTGATATGCCCGACCCAGATTTGGTGATTCGAACCTCAGGCGAAGAGCGAATCAGCAACTTTCTGCTGTGGCAATCCGCCTATGCAGAGTACTACTTTACCGATGTATACTGGCCATCATTCACCCGTGGAGATTT
>JAPKFG010000090.1 GCA_028821675.1 Candidatus Poseidoniales archaeon | reverse complement strand
GGAATTGAACACGCTGTGATGCATCTTCTGTATGCTCGATTCTTTACCAAGGCTCTACGGGATGCCGGTCTACACAATGTCTCAGAACCCTTCTCACGATTGGTGTGCCAAGGAATGGTCAACGCTCCAGCCCCCTTCTGTGCCGAATGTAATGTGGAGTATCATGTGGACATCGAAGGCACCCCTTGTCCAACATGTGGGAATACATTGGGTTCGCGCTCGGCGAAAATGAGTAAGAGTCTGGGGAACACTGTCAGCCCAGAAATCATGATCGAAAAATATGGTGCAGATACAGTGCGATTGTTCATCCTCTTTGGTTCGAATCCTGAGGCAGGAATGGATTGGTCGGACTCTGCAATCGATTCGAATCACAGACAAATGAGAGCTATCCACGCTGCATTGATTCAAGGTATTGAAAATGATGCCGAGGTAGGAACGATGGATGAATGGCTGCTCGCACGTTCGCGTCATGTTCACAACAATTGGACAGATAATATGTCGAATGTCAGTTTGCGTGATGGAGTCATGATTAGTCATTTCGAGATGGTCACTGATTGGCAATGGGCTCAGCGACGAGGAGGTGTCAGCGCCAGTGCAGGGCGTGAATATCTGAATCATTGGATCCCAATGCTATATCCTGCTACACCCCATCTGGCTGAAGAGATGTGGGAAATGCTTGGAAACAAGACTATGCTTGCCCAAACGGTTCTAAATATGGGCCCAATACAAAATGATTCTGATGCGATTATTCTGGGCCAAGAAGAATACCTGAAACGTGTCATTGATCGGGCAAGAAGCGTTCGTGAACTGGCGGGACGGCACACCGAAGGCACACTTTCGGCCGTCATTATTCAAACGGCAAATGATTGGAAGGCGAATCTTGCATCACAAGCGATTCAAATGTACAATGATGATTTCGATTTCAAAGCAGGGGGGAATAAATTCCTTCAAACCCAACAGTGCTTCCAAGATGAATCGACAAAAGGGGATGTGATGCAATTCTGGAGGGCTCTAGTTGTTGGTCAAAAGAAACGACGAGGGCGAATTTACACTTGGGGTGAACAAGAACTCGCTCTCTTGTCCAGCAGTGAGTTTGATGAAGTTGATTTTATTTCCAACAATTCAAACTTTATCGCCTCAGCTCTAGGGATTGAATCCGTCGAAGTTTATCGTGCTGGCGAGGGTGAAGATGTGGCTGGAAAAGCGCGAACAAGCCTACCACTTGAACCTGGAATTGCTTGGAGATGATTCTGTGCCCATTGTTCTGTTTGATGGGTTTTGCTCTACTTGCAATCGTTGGTCACAATGGATATCTAAACGTGATTCAAAAAATGTTTTTGAATTAGTTCCCCAGGAATCTCCCGAGGGCGAGGATGTCATGATATCATGCCCTGAATCACTCAAAGATGTTGATTCTGTGTATATCATCAACGATGGTAAATGGTTCGCCCGCTCCAGTGCAGTTTGCAGAATGTTGTGGGAGCTCTCAATGCATTGGAAGATTGCTGCAGTATTGTTGTGGTTGATTCCGCGTCCTCTGCGAGACCTCGGATACGATATGTTCGCCAAGCGACGGCATGGATTGCTTACCACGGATTCATGAACCTCCTCTCGTTCGGGTGGAACAGTGAGTTCAGATCAGAATCCCAAGAAGGATTCCGCTTCCTCAAATTCCAATGCGTCAAAGAAGGGCGCGACAGGACCGCGCAAGCGGAAAAAGCGCCGAAGTGGCGGAAAGGGTGGTGGAAAACGACAAGTAAAATCGTTTCAAATCGATGAGGAAGCAGTGCTTCGCGCGAACGAACGATTCAATCGAAATCCACCTGCTATGGGATTGCCGAAGAATATGGATCCGGAACCAAAGAAGATGAAGGTGAGTTGGAAACTAAAACCCGTACCCCAACGGATTGAGCGTGAGGTTCATGATATCGTTTGTCGACCTGGTGAATTCGGATTTCTTGAGGACGATCGTGTGGACGAAATTGCAAAACAGATTGGGGATCGTCCAATCTCGCTTGAACAAGCGTTGAGTCTACGAGCTGCGCTCAATCAAGAAAAAGCAGTGTTCAGCCACGGAAGATTGCAAAGAAGAGCAGGGGAAATGCTCCGTAAATACGAAGGCGGGGAAGGAGTTCTTTCTCTCTCTAAGCGCTATGATTTCCCTCCTGTCAATATGTTTAGAGCCATTTTATCCGCGAGGAATTGGTCCAAAAATCGCATCAAAGAAACATTGCGTGAGCCTGACAAGAAATTGAAAGGGCGGGATTTAACTGAATTCAGAAAAGCTGAGTCTCAAGATCGCGTAACCCACGTGAATCAAACTGAAACTCATCATGCTGCAGATTTGTTTGAGAAAGTTCTTTGTGACCATTTTACCGCGAATGGTGTTCGTTTTAGAACGCAAACAGAACTTCTTAAGGAACAGGTTGCTATTGAGGGACGACCCATTAGAACACCTGATTTATTGATGCTGGATCATGTCGAAATTAATGGCGTCCCAGTCGCTTGGATTGATGCAAAACATTTCTACGGCGCCAATCTTTCATTCCAACGTAAAAAGACCCAGAAACAAGTCAATCGCTATGTTGAGGAATGGGGCCATGGGGCGATTATTTACCGTCACGGATTTTGTGATGGATTGAAACTGAAAGGAGCCATACTGTTGGATGCAAGTCCAATTGATTTGACTGAACTCATTGAACACAACAAGCGACTAAACGATGAACGGGTCAATGAAGATTGAGAGCATCGGTAGCCACTGCGGCTGAAGTAGTTCCAAGACCTCGTAACTGTAAATGCTTGACGACCTCAGCCTGCCAATTATCTGAAATCGATAATTCTCTTGGAACGATAATCGCACTTTCCCCTAACATACAAAGACGAGCGACAAGAGAACCATCGGCGAAGCCGGCGCCAGCAAGTGCGCTACCAATCATATGCAAGAGGTCAATACGTCCTGAATCTGCCAAAAGTCCTGAACGTTCGGCGAATTCTGCACTCTTCGATAATAATTCAGGCCAGCGTTTGGCGTCCCACTGCCCCTCACGAAGTCCAAACAGACAATGTTCACCGGCTGCACGAATCGCGAGCTTCCATTCCCCATCGTCAATGTAATTCGATGTGTGTTGACTCGAAGTGGTTCTCCAAACAACAACCAAGGGAATCTCAGCATACCATGAGAGGACTGCCCCGGGGCCTCCCAATCCATCAGGCAACTGTGGGCAGCCTGGTTCCAAACGCAATTCGATTCCGCCCGAATGTAAGGCAGCAACATCGCCAAGCCCACCAGATAATCGTCGTTCGACACGATGTGCAATGTGGATTGCACGAGAACGAGCTAGATCCTCATCGATACCGAGAGCACGTTGAATGGCAAGGCCACAAGCGATTGCACCGGCAGCCGAGAGACCGAAACCTTGCGAGGCTGGGAGTTCCCCTACATGTGACAATGTCCAATCATATTCACCAAATGAGGAGTCGAAGATGTTGAGTTCTTCCAGCACCAAATGATGCAATTCGTCCCCCGGTGCATCGCCATTGATTGTGAGGCCCCCACTTCCAGATTCACCGATGGCCTCGATGATTACACCACGATCCAAGGAAATTCCCGCTCCCCGGCTGCCCTGTTCAAGCAGACTGTCAGCATCATCCTGAATACTGAAAATTAGCGTTACATGCCCACCCACATGGGCTTGACCTTGCATCACGAACCCTCGAAGGGGATGTTACACTTGAGTGTATGACTCAAAGGTCCTCTGCCAATTGCTCGGAGAGATCGGAAAATCGTGCGGAAAGCGCCTTGCATCCCATCTCAAACGCAGTGCGAGCAGTCATCGAACCATCTGTGTCGAAGCTGAATAGATATTCACCAGGGACATCTTCAATGGTAATAGCATCTGCAAAATCTTCGATTCGTGCCGTGCCATCACCCACATGGTGCATCTCACGAACGAGGGTTTCGACCTTTTGCACATCCTCAAGTTTCTTGTTCTTGAAATCAGATTTACCGATTGTCAATTCCAAATCCCAAAGTTGCTTGGCTTTGCCGGGTCTTGCAATAGTTGCAATCTTTCGCGAACTAAAGGATACACCCGAGACCGGATTCCACTTAGAATGGTCTTGACCTACACCCAATACTGCGTATGCGTAGAATTCGATGAATTGTCCCGTGTATAGTTTCGTGATTGGAATATTACGATACAATTCGGGAATCTGCAAGTTATCGTCGCCTATCACGTCAAGGTCGCCTGCGGTCAGGAGATTACCCTCTTTGTTTCCAAAAGCACGACAATGGTATATGATCTGACTTTTTGGTGTACCCCATTCTTCACGAGGCAGCCCTTTATTTCCAGGATCATCTTCTAGGAGGCAAAACTCATCGTGAAATGTTGGAATAGGAATCATTGCCAAGCGATGTGCAATCATTTCGTCGGAAAGGGCACCGATAGATTCGACAACTTCACCATCAAGTGCCTGATTCAGACCATTGTTCTTCTCGCATTCTGAACAACGACTTCCATCGAAGAATCCTCCATTTTTCCCAACAGGATCAGGTGTATTTAGATGCTCCATGCATCTCTTTCCGGTCTCAAACCTGACACGATTAATGGCCATCTTAGGAACATCGGTCATCAGTGTACGACGCAGTGCATTAGCGAATGCGCGATCGGTGTTCTTCAAAAGAACAGTTACGTGGTCATCACGTTCTTCGATAATTTCGATTTTTATCATATTTTCAACCTCCTCAATCAAACACGTCGTCCTCGACGGCCACCCTTTTTCTTGGTACCATCGTGAGGAATCGGCGTTACATCCTCGATTCTTGTAATCGTCATGCCTGCACGGGTCAGAGCACGAATTGCCGCTTGGGCACCAGGTCCAGTGTTAGGTGATTTGTTCCCACCAACACCCCGATACTTGACGATAACTTGTGTAAACTCCTTCTCACGTAGCATGTCAGCAATGCGCTCAGCAGCTCGAGTGGCGGCGAACTGACCACCAGCATCGCTTCCTTTCTTGGTTACCTGGCCACCGCTAACTTTGGCTATGGTTTCGGCACCGGTCAAATCTGTGGCTGTGAGAAGTACATTGTTGTATGAACTGTAAATGTGAAGAACGGCCTTGTGTGACATCACGCATCGCCTCCTTTAACTTCAGTATCCTCGGCTGGTGGAGCGGTTTCGGCTGCTTCAACTTCAGTATCCTCGGCTGAAGGAGCAGTTTCAGCCCCTTCAACGACCCCTGCA
>JAPKFG010000016.1 GCA_028821675.1 Candidatus Poseidoniales archaeon | reverse complement strand
ATTAGACCAGATTAGAGATGGGTTGGAAGGGCGCTTAGATCTTCGAATTGCCATACAAATTGAATAATTACTCTTCTTCTTTACCTTCTGGATCTGTTTGATCAATGTATGGACGTAATTTTTCGGCGTGGGCCTTCAATCCCTCTACAGTACGACCTTCAGGTTTCATGGCCCGAACCAATTCCATTCTCGTCTCGTTGTCAATGCGCATTCCAAAAGCTTGCAATCGTTCACCGATCTTTCGTTGCAAACGACCACCGGTACGATCCCAATCCATGAGTAGAATCACGGAGGCACCTTGATCCACCTTGTTGAACAGGCCATAAGTCTCGAAAATGTAGGTGACCAATCGAGATTGATCCCACCCTCGGTTCACTTGTTCAATAAGTCCTGTGAACCCCATGGTTTTGAGGGCGAGCACATCCTTTTTTCCTTCGACAAGAACGGGACAGCCACAGCCTCCAGATGGTAATGGGCGATTACGGAAGCGGGCTTGACCCAATGCTTGCCCTGCAGTGGTATATCGCGCATCACGATCATTCGACATGGAAGCCCTCCAAATGAGATTCAATTGCTGAGAGGGTAGTCTCACGAAAACGAACCGACTTCTGACGTGAGCGATGACCAGCAATAATATCGACGAATACAAGTGGTGTATCGAAGGCTTCTGAAAGCAACTCACAGACGGCTTCATTGGCAGCTCCTTTCTGAGGTTGAGCCTTGACAGCCACCTGTAAACGGCCCCTCCAAATATCGATTCCTGCGATTACTGCGCGCTTGGAGGCGGGCTGGACAGTGATTGCCAAAATCACACCATCCTCGCCCTCACGTAGGAGCCCTTCCGGCCAGTCTTCCATCGTAAGCCAATGAACGTGATTGATTCTTGATTTAATCGGACGAATATTGAGTTTTAATCGGTTTTGCTGACCCCCCTACGGGGGGCCAGACAACGCTCATATAGCGTCCTCTCTCCGGGCCGGCTGAGGATATACTATGGAGGCCGGCGGCGATGTGTTCTGGGCCCTATTCAATGAGTTCAATTTGTGGGCCCTTCTCGTCTTCGTTATCGTCATGGTTTGGATGTTCCATCACTCGCTAAGGTACCGTTCACCTGATGGAAAATCATTAGCCAATGATGCAGATGAATTCATCCCAGGTGTTTTCCCGAAAGAGAATGATGACCTCAGAATGGAATTGGCGTGGACAATAATTCCGTTTATCCTCATCATCTATCTGACTTTCATCGCTTGGGGTCCCATTGACGAATTGTGGAGTGCAGATCCTGACGCACACGAAATAAAAATTACCGCAAGTCAATGGAGTTGGGACTTTGATTGCGGTGATTTGGATGCAGATATCTGTGAAGTATCGAACATCGATGTCGAGGGTCAAACAAAACCATTGCTCCTATTGAAGGCTGGAGAATCATATATGTTCAACATGACATCTGAGGATGTCACACACGCACCATTCTTCCTCGATTGGGGTCTCAAGGAAGATATTCAACCCGGAATGGAAACCCGAATCTATCACACTCCTAGTATCGACGAGATTGGTGCATCCCTTCTCATGTGCACTGAATACTGTGGCAAGGATCACGGCTACATGACCGCCGTGGTCGAGGTACACGCCTGAGGTGATATGATGCTGAAGATCAAGAGGAATTCTCGCGCCCTCGCCATTCTTGCCATTCTCCTAATTGCTGTTGCGATTGCACCGAGTGCACAATCGTATCCGTTCGGCGTATCTGGTGTACAGAATGACGGATGTACCTGTCACGGTCAAAGCCCGAGCGAAGAAGTCGTGCCAAGTCTCGAAGGACTCCCTGATGAATTAGAATTTGGAGCTACCTATACACTCAACATCACATTCACAGGTGGCCCATCAGGCACAGACCCCGGGGCAACCGCACTCGGTGGATTCCACCTATGGGTTAGCGCAGGTTCATTGGCTCCGGTCGATGATAAAGTGAAAGCAAATCCTGACGGTAGTGTCACCCATAACGGCATTGACAATGAAGACAGTGGCCAAGGAAATGACCAGACATTGTGGCAAGTCGAATGGACCGCCCCATCCGAAGGTGGTGCGAAATTCATTCTTCACACAAATTCAGTCAACGGCGATGGAACCAGTGGAGGCGATATGTATGGTCGCCTAACCATGGATGTGGGTCCACAACCTACAGAACAAGCGAGTGGATTGACCGTTCTTGCTACAGCGATTCTGCTGATGGTTATGATTACTCTAGGATGTGTTCTTTGGGTCTTCTACAGACAAAGTCCAGACGCGTTTGCGTGGGAAAATTTCTGGCCATGGTTCAGTGATTTCATCACCAGTACGGACCACAAAAAGGTCGGTTCGTTGTACATGGTCAATGGCCTATTCTTCCTTGGTGTTGGGGGTCTGTTCGCCATGATCTTCCGCATTCAACTTTCGTCACCAGGCAATGATTTCCTGACTCAGGATGAATACAATCAATTTTTCACCATGCACGGTACGACGATGATTTTCCTTGCTGCCATGCCGATGATTGCTGGATTTGCAAACTGGATTGTGCCATTGCAACTTGGCGCATCTGATTTGGCTTTACCACGTTTGAACGCGCTGGCGTTCTGGCTCAACCCCGCTGCAGCGATTCTCATCTTCAGTGGAATTTTCAGTGGACAAGGAGCGGATACAGGCTGGACCGGGTATGCACCTTACATCGTCTCACATACAGCCCACTCCGGTGCTACGTTATGGGTGGCTGGACAGATTCTATTGGTTGCTTCATCAACCATTTCTGGTATCAACTTCATGACCACGTTCTGCACCATGCGCGCGCCCGGCATGGGATGGATGAATATGCCACTATTCTCGTGGTCAATGCTGATTGCGACACTAATGCTTTTTATCTCAATTCCAGCCTTTGGAATCGGATTAATTCAAGTCTTACTCGACCGAACTATTGGGACTGTATTTTACGAAGTAGCAGCAGGAGGCGATCCGCTTCTCTGGAGTCACCTGTTCTGGTATTTCGGGCATCCTGAGGTGTACGTAGTTGTGCTACCAGCCTTCGGTGTAATTTCTGAAGTTCTCTCGACCAGTGCTCGGCGTACAATTTTCGGTTACAAATCAATGGTCTTCGCCCTCGCAGGCATTGGAATCATTGGATTCATTGTCTATGGCCATCACATGTTCACCTCTGGAATGAGCCCATTGCTGCGATTCGTCACAATGCTGACGACAATGCTTGTCGCGGTTCCAACCGGAATCAAGATCTTCAATTGGCTGCAGACTATGCACGGTGGCAGTCTTGTCTACCGAACCCACACACTGTGGGCGCTTGGATTCCTTGTAACATTCACATTAGGTGGAATCTCTGGAATGTACTTCCCAGCGATTGCTATGGATTTGCACCTACACGAGACCTATTTCGTCGTCGCACACTTCCATTACGTCTTCGTGGGTGGAATCGTCTTCGGACTCTACTCCGGAATTTACTACTGGTTCCCCAAGGCGACTGGTCGAATGATGAATGAGAAACTTGGAATCCTACATTTCATGACCGGATTCATTTCTTACAACTTGATCTTCTGGCCCATGCACAGATTGGGAATTCAAGGCATGCCACGACGGCAACATACGTATTTCATCACGACAGATGAATACTTTGCACTTCCACCGGAGACTGCGGATTGGAACATGATGATTACAATCGCAGCGTTCATGTTCTTTGCAAGCAATTTTATTCTCGTTTACAATATGATTAGCAGTGGGTTGAGAGGTCGAAAAGCACCTAGTGACCCTTGGGGCGGTTGGTCCATGGAATGGATGGTTACAAGTCCGCCACCAACTCCTTCTCACGATCCAAGCAATTTACCCAACATGAAATTCGCTGAAGTGCATGATGATGGAGATCCTGGATTATTTGGTCGATTGATTGAATGGATGATGATTCCTGAAGATGGTGGAGGTGAAGAAGAATGAGTTACGGCGGGCACGACGATGATCACCACGACCATCAGCACAGCCACTGGGGTCCGCACGATTGGACGCATGGACATGGCGGCGCGCCTCACAATTCATGGGCTCCTATCATGATGGCCTTTGGAGCGAGCTTCTTCTTGCTCGGATTCACCAAAGTTTTCACACAGACTTGGGATGATAATGCGGATCTCTGGACCTATGCAATACACTCCTCAGAAGTCGGTATTCTCATCGCAGGGTTAGCAATATTCTTTGCGGGCATCACTGTTTTCTGGCGACAGGATTGGAGTCACGATGGTTCCTATGAAGCCAAGTCAGAAGGGACACCATTTCGCACCATCGACATTCGAAAGGTCGCCCTTTGGATGTTCCTAATGTCTGAGATGATGGTCTTCAGTAGCCTGTTCAGCACCTACCTAAGATACAGAACTGGATTCGACAATTGTGAAGCACTCTTTGAATCAGGATTATTCGTCGAAGGACAATCATGCTGGTTGCCTGCATCCTACTTCATCGCTGAAGGTGGTTATCACCAAGAGAACGCACACGCAGCTCTCGGCTTCATGCCTGACACGCTCATCCCCGGTGCAATCAACACATTCGCATTGATCATCTCGTCCTACACCATTGTTCTCGCTCTAAAGACTGCAAAGGATGCAAGCCTCAGTGATGCCGAGCGCAACAGCAAGGTCGGCAAATACCTCTTGACAACACTTGGACTTGCAACGCTCTTCTTGATTTTCAAGATGGTTGAGTGGTTCATCGGATTCGAAATTGGTCATGGTGAAGATGCCCTCTTCCACTCACCGAGTTTATTGGCGGACGGATTTACCATACATGCTTCTGAGTATACCTATTGTCATGAATGGGATCATCACGGTGGGGCAGATCATGCTGGAGCATGTGCTGCCGGTTCATCTGCCATATTTGATATTCGAATGGCCGCCTCTACGTTCTATGTGACCACGGGTACACACGGTGTTCACGTATTCGGTGGAATGGTGGCATTGTTCTACATGGTCATCAAAGCATTCCGCGGTGGATACACACCAGAAAACGCGGTGAGCATCGAATACTTCGGTTTGTATTGGCACTTTGTCGACTTGGTTTGGGTGTTGGTCTTCCCCGCATTCTACCTGTATTAACGGAGGCATCAAAATGAGTGAACATGGACATGATGGACATCACACAATCTTCGGATTTGATCGTTACAAATTCAATTTCTGGGTGTTGATGATTTTCACCGCGATTGAAGTCGTTGCGGTTGCATTGACCTTCTCTATGAGAGATGCGGTGAGTATGAATACAGTAGTTTTCATTCTGGTCGTGGTTGGAATTGTCAAAGGTTTCGGTATTGCAGCGATTTTCATGCATCTGCAAGGCGACCCGGACAGTCGTGTTCTGACTGCAACAGCCTTGTTCCCGGTATTCTTCATCGTCGTCATGGTCCTGTTCATCGGACTCACACATCCAGATGCTGCAGATACCTTACCGGATTGGTGTCGACCCGGATTCTACACATGATGTAGCGTGAAACACTTAGACGAGTAGCGCCTCGGGCCATTCATTGCGGACGTCGCATAGCCTGGTATCGCGCCGGATTTGAAATCCGGTGGTATTCGCCGCGGGAGTTCAAATCTCTCCGTCCGCGCCAAAACACTCTACCCACTGAGCAGGTATTGTGATATACCAATTTCAATGACATAGAATCATGCGTGGGAAGTCAATCGGATTGGCAATTCTGATGATTATTTCTTCCATGTCTGGGTGTATCGGTGATGAACACGAAGATGCACACAATTTCCACGCTATGGAGTATAATCCGGCCCCACCGGCTCCAGACTTTACACTGACCGATCAGAATGGTCAGAGTATATCTCTCTCTGATTTTGAAAACAAAGTCGTCGTCTTGGCATTCACCTACACCTCCTGTCCTGATGTTTGCCTCGCAATCGAAGCCAATCTGAATTACATCGATGGTGAAATGTCGGAGGAATCGGATCTTGTCTTTCTCTCCATCTCAATCGATCCAGCTCGAGATACACCCTCACATCTTCTGGAGTGGACTGGACAACGTGGTTATGATTGGACTCATCTTACCAGCGAGAATCACAGTGAATTGACACATGTCTGGGATAACTACCATCTGCTCGTCGATACAGATCATATCAATTCTGACCATGAAGAACATTCGGAAATGACTCACCAAGTCGCAGTACTCTATCCTGACAATACAACCTCTCTTCTTGATGGGCACCACAATATGCTGCCAGAGGAAAATGCGACGGGTTGGAATCTGACAGAGAATGCAATGGCGATGAACAACATCTCTCTAAATTATTCTGTACACGAGACTTACGGACATTCCGTGACTGGAATCAATGGTGTAGATTCACCAAGTGACTGGTCATGGTATTGGGCGTTGTACATTTGGAATGACACCAGTATGGCTTGGGAAGAGAGTTCAGTTGGAATCGATGAAGTCATGATAATGCACGATACGGACCACGTTGCTTGGGCGGCATCAAATGCAAATCTCTCGTTGATTCCTGCTCCTGGTGATGAAATGAACATGGATGATAATGATTCTCACGAACACGACGGAATCGATGATGAGGAAGAAATGTATGAAGTAGGCCACAATACAGTGACATTCATCATCGATAAGAATGGAAACAAGCGTCTCGTGTATACCGGTTCAGATTGGTCGACTGTGGACTTCATGGAAGACCTGTCATACCTTCTGCACGACGATTCTAGTGCTAGTGCTGAAGGAACAAGTGACGAACAATCAGAGCACGAGCATTGACCATAATACGCACCCTTCGGGTGCGAACAGTCTTGAACGGGAGCCGACGTCAACAATCCGTGCGACGCCTTGCCCCTCTGCTCGTTCTTCTCTTCTTGGTATCGTCATTTTCAGGCTGTATCGGGGGACCGAGCGTCACTTGGGGGTCCTCCGACGGTGAATATAGTACCAGTTTTAGTTCCGACGGTAGTACCGGATTAACAACACATTCGATATCTGTGACAAACAAACTGGCCAGTAGTATGTCTAGACATTTGGATGCAGACGAACTTGGATTAGAGGGGTGTGAAAATTCAACATACTCAATATCCGGTTGGTTAGTTCAAACCAAAATTTTTGATCAACCACAAACAACGAATCATGCCATCACTTCATGGATGGTCATGGAAATGCCGTATGGTGAGGCACAGGATGTTGAACCTGGGACCATTTATGTCTCGGTTGTCAACAGTGAGAAGGATTGGTCCTCTCCCAATCAGGCAGAAGGAATTCCAATCATCGACGGAGTTTCTGCTGATGGTAAAGCGAATGAATTCCCACATCGAAAATGGACCTTGCTGGCCATTGTTCCTGCGAATGAGAATGTGTTTGATGCAGCATTACAGATGACTGCGAATCAAGCAATCAAACTGAATGGTTACCTCGCCCAAACTGAATCAATCAATGAGGACCAAATCAGTGACTGTCAAATTGATGCATCCAGTAGTGGTTGGAGGGGTCACTTTGTAGTCACATCGATGAAATATGGTGATGAAAGAATCGTCAACGCTGACGAGGCCTACGTTGCCGGTGACATCCCCGTCATCGGCAGAGGTCTGTACACGACAGTTCTGTTAATCTCAATCGTAGCATCGGGTGCACTCTACATCTTTTCACGCAACCAGATTATACTCAATGCAGATACGCAAGCGCAAGCGATGCTCTCAGAGCAACAGATGCGTGCTGGTAAATCGGCCAAACATGAGGCAGCACGCCACAAAGCGCGAATGGCCGCTACGACAAAAGCCAAAGAATCAGAATACACGGGAAAACCAACCAAGAAATCTTCAGCGGCGCCAAAATTCGATATCCGTGCTGCACTTGCTGAAAATACGCCCGGTGCAAGCACTGATCATTACGTGGCCGGAAGTTCGGTCACATCTACCGACGAAGCTGAGGCTATGGAGGATATGATTACAGAAATGCAAGAAGAACAGGCATTTGAGCAAGAATTGCAGGAGAAGGGACTTCGCAATATCATCGGAGATATGCCTAAGGGTGGTGTAGGTAGTAAGCGAAAAACCATTGCTACCAAACCTCATACTTCACGGAGGGAATCTGATACTCCTGAACCTGAACCAAAACGAAAACCCACCAGACGAACCCGCAAAACAC
This sequence comes from Candidatus Poseidoniales archaeon, assembly GCA_028821675.1. Taxonomy (GTDB): domain Archaea; phylum Thermoplasmatota; class Poseidoniia; order Poseidoniales; family Thalassarchaeaceae; genus MGIIb-P. The sequence goes on along the minus strand of JAPKFG010000016.1, from coordinate 15,307 downwards.
GCTCGGCAGATTCTGAACCTGAACCCGTTGAAGAAAAAATGGAAGAGGAAGTCGAAGAGCCAACAACTCGTCGTGTGGATCCTGAAGTCAATGATGATGGCGATTTCAGCGATTTCTCACTGTGAACCGTCGTTGGGAATCGTCTGCCCACCCCGAACTGTCAATTGGTCAGGGACATACTGAATGATTGCCGGGGTCATCAAACAAGGTTCTCCATCAACCTGCACCCACATCGGAGGGTCGTGGGGTGTGTTATTGGGTTGATTATTCTCGTCGATATTGCGCAGTTCCAATCGCTTTCCCGGATTGTGAGTGATGCCCCATTTCCCAACATGTGTTCCTTTCTTTAGAGGACCCATGATTCTGAGCATTTGAGATTTAGATAGACCAGTGGCCAAGATGATGGACATCGAATCCTGCGTGACGCACATACCTGGAGCGACTCGAAATCCTCCGCCAAAAGTCTGTGTCATGATTGTGGTGAAGAGTCCACTCATGTCCGTTCGCCCCATCTCGACATCGTCGACTTTGAGCCAACCATCTTGTTTCTTCCAACCGAATATGCTCTTGATTCCGAGATATGTGTATTTCATCTGACCTCGAATGTGCTTTCCTTGACCAAGGGTCTTTCGACGAGAGACGTCGCTAGTCGTCCCTCCATCCGATTCAAGGAAACCCCAACGACGAACCATACAATCCTCATCTGCATCTCCATCCCATTCTGTTGGAGCGGGGGAAGGATAGTGAGGCAAAGCAGGGGCAGGGGCACCATCGATTCGCATGGCACCGACACGACGATCTACTCCAGATTTCAAGAGAGAAACTGCCTCTTTTGTATTGCGAAGAGGAATCCCATGTGCGCGTGCGTAATCATTACCGCTGCCCATTGGAATAATCCCGAGAGTAATCGCTGAGCCGCGCAATCCACTAGCTACCTCATTCATGGTTCCATCACCACCGACGGCAACGACTAGATCGAGGTCTTCTCGATCACGTAGGCTGTAGGCGATTTCTGAAGCGTGTCCTGTTCGCTTAGTCCAGATGACCTCGCAGTCCATTTCTTCTTCCTCAATCTGTTTGGCGATTGTTGGCCAACGCTTCCGAACGGTGCCATCTCGGCCAGCCGGATTCACGATACATGTGATACGGACCATGTATAGACCAGACCGGCATCCAATCATGAGTCTTCCCCGGCCATCACCTAGAAATGAAGAGACCGAAAAGAACGGGTATCTTTCACCCTTCGGAGTAACATGGACAGGACTTGGTCTGAGTTCGATATCGCCTGCATGAGGCGTGCGCTCGAACTTGCTGAACATGGACGTGGACAAGTCGCTCCAAATCCACCTGTCGGATGCGTTCTGGTTCGAGAGGGAAAAATCATCGCTGAAGGGTGGCATAATCATCTTGGTGACCTACATGCTGAACAAGCCGCGATTGCAGATGCAGAAACGCAAAGTGTGACTACAGAGGGATGTTCGGCCTACGTTACTTTGGAACCATGTAACCACTTTGGATTAACTCCACCTTGCACCCAAGCATTACTCTGGGCAGGTGTCGGTGAAGTCATCGTCGCGACAAGAGACCCGAACCCAACCGTTCGTGGTGAAGGAATCCAAGTTCTACTAGATGCTGGAATCATAGTTCGCGAGGGCCTTCTCAGGGACGAGGCACAGATTCAGATGCAGGCCTTCATGCACTGGTGTGAATACAGACGACCTTTGGTAACACTCAAGGCTGCGATGGATGCAAACGGTGTGGTGGATGGCGAAGTCCCAGGGCGATTCACCTCTGAAGAAAGTCTGGATGCAGTACATCGATTAAGACGACAGTGTGATGCCATCTTGGTCGGTGTGAACACAATCATTCGAGATAATCCCTCTCTCAACATTCGACGTGTGCCGCTTGGGAAGAGAAAGCAGCCACTGCGCATCGTTCTTGATAGAACGCTCCGAATTCCGATGGATACAACAGTATTGACCGATGGTCAAGAGACTGTTTTGGTTCACATTCAACAAGATTTGAGAGGGGTTGCTTTGCCAGCTGGAGACGGAGGAGCTGATCTAAACGCTCTACTGGACCATCTTGGTGACCGGGGAATACAAGAATTGCTAATCGAAGGAGGACCTATTGTATGGAAACATTTCCTCGACGAACAACTTGTAGATCGGGCAATAATAATCCAATCTAAAACCGAACTGGGAGAAGGTCCAGAGAGTGGAATCAATGAGGATAATCTCATGGAGGCTGGGCTAGAAATCACCGAAAATATTGAGTGGGGAGGAGATTCAGTCATCCTTTGGAGTCGACCGGATTTGTCTTGGCCGTCTCAAGATTGGCCCTGAAGTTCAGAGTCCAATCGCTTCAACATCATCAACAACGCTGGGGGGACCTCGGGGAAATCTTCTCGGTGTGGACAAAGAGTATCAAGAAAGGCCTCGTCATCGGCATTCAAAATTAAGGGATAGGTTCGGCAACCAATCGGACGATTTTCATAGATTGAACAGAGGCCTGGGGATTGTGGATCATTGGATTCAGTATCAAGAAAAACACAGGCTTCAGTTGCTGGATTATTCAGAAGAATTCGGATACCTGATTCTTCTTTACTAAATTGATTAGGATGCTGGCCCGTTGTTGTTGCCAATCGAAGAACATCACTGGGAGAGAGTGGCATCTCCGTTTTTCGACAGCAGAAACTGCAGTTTTTTTCCAGACAAGGTGAGTTTGGCCATGCGCCCATTGTGACTCCCCTCCCCTTCCGACGATTTGAAGGAGGGGGTACGACCCCAGTGATAACGGGCGGTTAGGGTAGTCTGGATATCCTGATGGGCTTCGGACCCGTCGACGCGGGTTCGAATCCTGCACCGCCCACTCTGATTAGGCCCGGTTTGCATGAATGAGCATTCTCGCGAGGCTACGATGAACACGGATGGGTGTTGTTGAAACGATTCTCCAACCCGATTTAGCAAAGGCATCAGAAATTTCTGCCCATGATTTTCCGAAAGATTGTCCCTCATCGATTGGGCCGGATAACGCAGTAGGCGGCCATGGAATCAATGTAACCAGATTCGCTTGGTCGGCGGCCATAGAACCGCACGAAGAAAGTGCACCACATAGCAATTCGAAACCGTCGGCCGATTTCCAAGCGTTCCTTCCATAGGGCGGATCAAAGGCAAAGCCATCGAAGGTTCCATCCCAGATTTCGGACAACTCGATTGCAGAGCCATTTCGAATGTCAAAATTCCCTTTCCCACCTCGTGCCTGTGCCCAAGCAGCATTTTCACGGGTTCCCGTAACCATTGGCCATGCAAGGTCACTTCCGTAACAATCGAGGCCGCAAAGAACGCCCTCAACGATGAGACCCCCTGTTCCACAAAATGGATCGAGAATGCGGCCACCTTCAGGACAAGCGAGATTGACCATAGCACGAGCGAGTTTGGGGTCTAAACTGATTGGCTTAAAGAATGGACGATTTGGTGCTGTTCTCTGAGCCCAATCATCACCATCATGGATGGTCATACCCCATGCAACAGCGGGTTCAGCCGTAAATTCATGTGGATGAGTCGAACGATTTGATGGAGCAAGCAGATGAATGCGTAGAGTAACATCGGGATTTGTCAGATCAATTTTCCTTCCAGCTTCAACCAATTTACCTCCAATTTCACCTGCAATATCTTGGCCGGACCAACCCTCAATCTTCTCTCCTGTTCGACTTGATTTCACGGCGACGGAACCATTGATATTCAATGCAAGGAATTCCTCAGCCACTGTTTCGATGGCATTGTCAACTGAAACAATACCTCCGGGACTCAACACTTCAGAGATTAAACTGGACCGTGAAATCAATCGATGTGCATCAGATGTACCACAAACCAGAGCATGAGCATGGACGAACTCGTAGGATTCAAGCAACTGGGCGGCTTCTTGTCGAAATAAACTCGGGTGCCAACCCGCTCCAATTATCACTGAATTCATCATGATTGGAAACCCTCTCCTACGCGCGCGTCTGTGCTGCTACGCAGCACACACCTCGCCTTAATCCTATAACGGTCCCACGTCTCCCCTCAGACCATGCGCGAGGGAGGAAGAGCAGCACTGGTCTTATTCGCCGTGCTGTTATTTGCGAGTTTGGTTGCGACCATTCCTACAAGTGCCCAAGAACCCGGCATCGGTGTGATGCAATCGGAAGATGCGAAAAATCTGACCTACGAACAAAATACGATGTATCTCTACGGTCAATCAGATGAAGAACGTCAAGAAACATGGCCAATGTGGACGCATGCCGCAACATCTGATGTTGAATCAGATGATACTGTTGGAGAAGGAAATCTGGGTGGAGCAAATAATGGGGGGGGTTCAAGGGAATTCATATGGGATGGTTCAAATCCACCTGCGGAACCTGTTCCAATCGATACAGCTGTCCCAATTACTGGAGCAGTTAAACTACAAATCATTTGTAATTGGGAACAAAATCAATGCACAAAACAAGTTACAATAGTTCTTCGCTTGGGGAGCAAAGATATTGCTCAAGTTTCCATTGACACACCGGATGAAGATGATTACTACTATTTTGAATTCTATCATCAAATTGAAGAAGTTCCCGCTGGGGAAACTTTCGGAATTCGACTTTCATTCCAAAAACCGGGAGGAGCGGGGGATGGCTACAATCTAGATCTTGGACGTGAGAATTCTTGGATGGTAATTCCTGTTCTTCAATCGTATCAAGAAACCATTCCAGGTTTGGACAATCCTGATGGCTATGAATCTCCATACTCACAAGCATCAGGATTTCGAAGTGAAGCAGCGAACTCCAGTTCAATCATCGGCCTGATTTTCTGGGGTGTGTTCGGCATTGGTGTTTTCATTGGTGGGTTCATGTTCTTGCCACCCATTCCCTTCAAGGAACTCACAATTCTATTCACTGGACTCGGAATATTAGTGTCCATGCTGGTCGCTCCTCTAGTAGCAGGGCCCTTGGCGACAGGTATGGCAGCGAATCCCGATGATCCAGATGTCTGGACTATTGAGGAACTTGCACAACTCGAGGAAAGAGACGGAACCTTCCTTGGGGATGAGTTGGTTGCAGGATATTCGTTCACACTATACGCAAAATATGACCAAGTCTACACCACGAAAGACGGGGCTGAAACAATCTCAGGACTTGGGTATGAGAGCGATGCAGGAATCCTGGGAGACCCTGAAATCAGTCGACGGGGTAGAGAATATGTTCAACTGTTCTTCTCGCTATACCACGTAGATCTAATGCCCGGTCAAGCGGTTATGGCGGAAATTACAATCATCAATACAACGGATCCGGTCACAGGTCAGGACGTAATCCTCCCCATGTACGCTGACCCCAATGGTTCACCACAGATCGTTACGGTGACAGTCGATGGAGAGGACAGTATTCGATATGGAATACCACATGAAGTGTGTACTTTAATCGGTGAGGATTCCACATGGGGAATGTACGCGCACATCTCAACTCTGATTGGATTGTTATTGGGCGGTATTGGTTTCTGGATGGCGTTCCGCGGTGAAGCGGCAACCGATGAAGAAGAAGAAATAGAAGATGATGAGTGGGACGAAGAGGATGAACTTGACGAACTTGAAGACATTTGAGGCGACTTGAATGGGCTGTAATCTAAGGGACCTCGCTACGCCTACATCCATCGAGATGAGCGACCTCGCAGGTGAGCGCATTGCGGTAGATGCGTTCCTCACCGCATACCAATTCATCACCAGCCTACGCGCGCGCGGGGACGGAAAGGATGGGACGTACCTGCGTGACAGCAGTGGACGCCCGGTCTCACACCTGATGGGGTTTCTCGATCGAAGTTCTGCTCTTGTCGCGGTTGGGATAGATCCCGTATTCGTCTTTGATGGGCGGCCTCATGAACTCAAGTTTGAAACGTTGGCAGGTCGCAAGGAACGACGAGAGGCTGCGAAAGAGAAATGGGAAGCCGCCGTCGAGGCTGAAGATTGGGAGGCAGCTGGCAAACTCGGTGCACAGGTTGTCTCGTATACCCGTGAGATGGTGCAGGAAACCAAACAATTACTCGACCATCTAGGCATCGCTTGGATTGAGGCTCCCATGGAAGCGGAAGGAGCGGCCAGCGTGTGGTGTCGGCAAGGACAGGTTTCTGGTGTCGCCAGTCAGGACTGGGATGTTCTACTGTATGGTGGTCCTGTGATGATTCGAAATCTAACCAGTCATGGAACACGCAAGTTCGGACGCATGGTGACTGCGGAGCGTATCGTACTCGATGAGCTTCTTGAGAACCATGGCATCACCCATGAGCAACTAGTCGACCTTGGTATCATGGTGGGTACTGATTTCCATCCCGGCATTCGTGGAATTGGACCCAAGACTGGACTGAAACTGATTAAGGAATACGGAACGATTGAAGCAATCTGCGAGGCCAAGGAGAAAGAAATTCCCGATAGACTGGAAGAGATTAGAGAATTGTTCTTGAATCACCCTATTCAAGGTGATTTACCTCCATCGGGCATGGTCGATGAAGAAGAACTCAGGCGTTTCCTTATCGATGAACGTGAATTCAGTGAGCGACGTGTCGCTCGGGCCCTAGACCGTATGAAAGCGGGTGGGCGAATGCGTCAGAAGGGACAATCGACACTTTTCGACTTCTAAATCAGCGGTGCAATCATAGCCACCTGTGTCTGGAACAGACACAATGGAAGAAGCGATTGCAGTTTCCGATCGTGATTCTTTCTTTCAACAACCCCAATTCTGGAAGGGGTTGTTCCTGCTCGCAATCATTCTGAATCTTATGGCCATATTCACCAGCGATTTGGGCCTTGATGCACATGTGGAAGGTGCCTATGTTGAAACAGAAAATGGCTGGTCTTTGAATTGGGGGGATGTCAGAACCGAAGATCCGTTGGCCTCAGACCCTTCAAATGCACGTGAAGTTCCGACGAGCAGTATCACACCTGGAACGATAATGTCGTTTGCTGTATTGGGCATGATTATTGCAATACTGGTCGCCGTTCGAATGGATTTCAGTCGTGAAACTATCACTGTATTGATGCTAAATCCAGCTCTCATATTTTCGATTGGCAGAGGTTACTCAGAATACGGCTATCTTGCCATGATTGGGGCTGCATGGGCTCTCTGGAGAATGTCAAGAAATTACGAATCTGAACGAGGAATCATTGCACGTATAACTGCGATTATTCTTGCATCGATACTCATATTGCTCGTGTTGGTTCTCAAATGGAAGATTGAACCCCTATCACTATTTTTCCCATTACTGGGCTTGACCGTGGTAGGGATATTCATCGATCGTGCACCAGAGGATTGGTTCAATCCACAGAGAGTGATGTGTGCTGGATTCGGATTCGGACTGTTGAGCGTCGTTGGAATGGGTGTGTTAGGATATGGTTCGTTCTCGGTTGTGACAACAGAGCCGGTCCGCTTCATCCAGGCATTGCCCATCTCGATATTCGGAGTCATCATCGTCTATGGAATAGTCGGAATGGCTCTGTGGCCATTCGCAAGGGATACTTGGCGGAAAATGGCCGAGAATGATGATCGATTGACTGGTGAACTATCGTTGTTCATTGGAACGATGGCTGGCGCCATCGTAGCCTATGTGGCCTGCCTATGGACCTACGAATCGATTCTATGGAATTCTGAATGGCCCTGGCACATGTGGACCATGGGCAACAACGGACGATACATCACAATCTTGGCCATTCCATCCTATCTCTTGATCAAACGAGTCAATGGTGAACTCGATTGGTCCAAACAAAAAGCAATCATGGGTGTATTGATGATTTTACCAATCTCTCTAGCAGCGGGTCTGCACGGTCAGACATACTGGACCGATGAGGCAGCAGAGGTGCTGTCAGACAACCTAGAGGATGGAGAGGATTTCGTCTTCGTTCACGATGAGACATTGGGCATGCATTACCTCTACACTTTCCATACCTACATCGATGATGTCACTGAACGCAATATCACTGGGCACTGGCGTGCCCCTGATTCAGGATGGGGAGAGGAATTGTTGGCAGACACACCTATGGAAAATCGTGGAGATCTGTCCCTCGTTGAATGGGTCGTACTGGCGCCAGGAATCGAATGGGAAGAGGTTCCTGACGGTTGGTATCAAACGAGTGGGCATGCCGATTTCATGAACGGTGGAGGTGAGTGGCAATTGTGGACCACTCACAGTGAACTCGTCGAAACGTGAGAGGCCCCCGACTTGGCCGAAACCAAAACGGGGGCACTCAAATTCAACTGCTCAAGCGTTCTTATCGTTCTGAACTTGCTTGCGCACGTCTTGTGCTGAGTTCTTTGTGGCTTGCATTGCCTTCCGAACGCGGGTGCCCGCGGCAGAGTTGCCTCGGTCGTGCTTTGCAGCATCACCGAGTGCTTCATTCAACGTGTCAATCATTCCTTGTACCATATCCGCAACAGACATAGAACCCGCCCTCTGAAGACCCCTTTTAATCATTCAGTATTGGACTTCGGCAATTAGTAGATAAAAACCACGATTTGGGCATGGAATCAAACTTGCCGGTGTGGCCGGGACAATCCCCTTGTACGCCGAGCGCCGCAAGGCGCGAACCCTGAAAGCCAATCAAGATGTTCGAACAAACGAACTGTCAGCCTGCATGGTCCAAGCAGATCCATCTGGTGCCAGATAGACGGTCTCTCCCACATGACCGGTCACATATTGGCCGCCTGGTGTGAGGTGGGTGTAATCGGGTGCCGTTTGTGCGACAGGTGCTGCTGCAGACATGGCCACGGGTGGGACTGTGGCGGTTGGAACTTCAAAGGAAGGCTGTGCCGCAGCCCAATCAACCTGCTCTTCACGGCCACCACGTAGTAACATGGTGCCAAGAACTCCTGCAAACAGCATTAGAATAACAAGACCAACAAGTGCGAGGATGACAGTTGTACTCATACCACCAGACTCGGATGAGGATTCTTCACCGTCTCCAGTCTGCTCGTTGTCTGTGCCATCACCTGTTCCATCGGTTGGATCGTCAGTACCTGGTTCCTGTGTAGCTAGATAGGAAATCCAATCGGATTCGTAATCAAATCCATCAGTGCCAACTGCAGTCACCTGAATCTTCACTTCATCGAAATTCGCCAATCCATTGCCCGAACTGGGAACTGCCGTGAATGTCTGTCCAGTTTGGAACGTTGCGGAATCAACCGATTCTAAGCCCTGTTCGTAACAGATGCCGGTCTGCACATTACAAATCTGCCACTCAGTCACAATGTCCGTCAATTCGACTGCGCTGAATTGAACGATGAAGATTGTTGGGTCCTTGCTGTAATACATATCTGTCACTGCGATGTCAATGTCACCAGTGCTTCCACCATCGGTACTCCAGACCAATTGGATGCTATCGACGACATTAATGAGCAAAAGAGTTTCACTACTGACACCGTGGGAATCCTCTGCGGACAACAGGATGTTGTATTGGCCGGCAGTGCTGTAGGTCGCTGTGAGCATACCTGAAATTGGGTTGTACTGGACCATCCCGTCGCTTGAAGTGACGGAAGCCCAAATCTCTGCATCGTCATCATCGATGTCTGTTAGACGAGAGGAAAGATCCAATTCAAGGGTATCATCAACCTGAACCATAAGACTGTCCAAGCCTGTTGTATCAAAGCGTGGTGCATCGTTGACATTTTGCACGTGCACATGGATTGGAGTCTCACTTAGTTGTCCATCCGCATCGGTTGCACGGACTGTGATAACAACACTACCAAAGGCATCATCATCAATTGCGCTTACCATCAAGGTGTTGCCATAAATTTCAGCTGTGAGAACATCCGCTGGCTCGACAGAGACAATGGCCAATGATAGATCCATAACACTCGTGGGATTTCCATTCGTGTCGGTGTCGGTCAAGTACTGAGCGAGGCTCAATTGTGTACTGCCGCCCTCATCGTATGACTGTGCAGGAACACTCGACCAGCGAGGTTGACCGTTCTCAATCACGCTGAACAAGAGAGTCCCAGTGTTAGTGTCCTCTCCATCGTTGATTGAGATACCCAATCCCTGAAGTTGTGGGTTGCCCATGCTGTCCCACTGCATCGTTGCGAAGTTGACCTCAATCTCACCTGCAGACGCATGCCATGCTATGAATGAGGGGTCGCTGCTGGTGATGATCAAACTGGACAAATCGTTTTCAGCATCGCAAACCAATCCAGCAAGAGATACTCGCTCATTGGTTTCGACCTTGACGGTCGGTAGACCCGGGAATGAAGGGCAGGTGCTGGGTGCGTTTTCAGGTTGATTTGGGTCCACCACTATAGGTATTCCATTCATCAAACTGAAGGCATCGGAAGCCATCTTCCAATCGCCAACTTGGGCCCGAGCGTCCGTGAAGCGAGCGCGAACGTCGTAATCACCGCTGCTCGCACTACTGACTGGGTCGATTGTGAATCGCCAGTGCTCGTTCTGCGAACCAGGAGCGGTCAGGCTGCTTGGAGCGATGACCCAATCGGTGCTCCATGTGTTAGAGTCGGCTTGAGATACCTCAAATTCAGGAACCATCGTAGCCAGTGTATCGACAACGTCGCGTGGGTTTCCTGTGACTTCAAAGTCCAGTGTGTCGCCACGGGCAATCGCAATCTGACCATCTGCACTCGGCTGTTCCGCTTGCGGTGTGAAATCGTGATCAACGTAATTCATCATGACATTGTTGCCACCATTGCCGTCGTCGGTCAAGCCGGTGACTTTGGCTTGGAATCCAGTCAGGCCATATGCTGTTGTCTGGATGCCAGAGGTGTCGTAGGTCGCACTGAATGTCTGGGTGTTGTAATTGCCAGCTGCATTGGACAATGCGTTCAGAGATGTGCTGTCAAAGCACAGACTGTCATCGCACAATTCTATGGTGCCGCCATCCGAATAGGTGTCAGCACCAGTATTGCGAACAGTAACCGTCAAATCGAGAGTGTCGCCAGTCATGAAGCCTGGTCCACCATCTTGGTTTGTAACAGTGAAGCTAGAAACTCCAATGTCAATCGGTGGCTGCATGGTGCCGTCAGCTGCTGCGTAAACATCCTCTTGGAAGCTGTTGGTACTCCAACCACTGTAGAGTGCTGCGACAACATTCATGTTGCTTGCACCACCGTTAACGAGGCTGTTCGGAACTGTCCAAGACTTGGAGGCAGAACCGGATGAAAGAGAAATCGTCTCGAAGCCTGTGCCACCACCAACGTTTCCGCTGTTGCTCGCATAACCACCGTTGTTCAGTAGCCATGCTTCCCAGCAGTTGTGTCCCTTGGTGCCGTCTGAATAAACGTGAGAGTTGCAGACCTTCTCCGTAACTGCCGCATACAATGTAATCGATGAGGCTGCTGTGCCTGTACCGATGTAAGAAGATGTGACGGTGACATCTGAAGTGCCGTCGCCATTGTCACTCTGTCCAACGTTCACAACGTAATCGGCAGAAGTCGAATGCATGTTACCGCCACTCGAGATGAACGAATCCCAGCAGGTGTTGGAACCGCAACCTGTTTCGAGGGTGGCATCGCCAAAGGATGTCTTTGGTGCGCCACCTGTTTCCTGAAGATGGGATACACCCATAATCGGAGCAATGTTACCCGATTCTGCATCAGCTGTGTTACCATAGGATTGACTGTGGTAAGAGATGTACACATAATTGTCAGGCAATGCTTGCTTTGCTGCATGGTGCCCGGGGCTTCCATATTGGTAACAGAATCCGCAGTTGTCCGAAGTAACATATTGTGCAAACACCGTATGGCCTGGGTTGGTTGGAGCACTTAGAGGCTCTACGAGCTCCAGCAATTCAGGGGTTTCATTTTCTTTTTCGCTGAAATCCAAAACACCATTCATCGATACCAAGATCATGATGATTGCAACCAGCAATGTATTCACGTAACGAGCGCTCATGGTTCCTCCTGTAAGGAGGATGCTATAAAAACACCGTACAGGCGTCATTTACTGTATTTTTGAATATATACGCTGTATCTTGAGGACTGTGGCTCAAGTAGTCTATCAGCCAATGAAGCAGTAATGGATATAATGGCCAAACCAACGGGCCATTCAAAGGGACCTCGGAGTATCGGGCAAAAATGATGCATCCGAGATGGTTTGGTGGATAAAATGGGTAAATTCGATTATGTCATCAGTATCGGGGGGGCGGCCGGACAGGGTATCGCAACTCCGGGGAATATTCTCGCTCGTCTTTTTGCTCGTCAGGGCATCCATATGTATGCTTACAACGCGTACCAATCAATCATTCGTGGCGGCCACTCCTTCCTCACTGTACGCTGTAGTAACGAACAAGTCCGTACTCACGGTGATGTCATCGATCTGCTGATTTGCCTTAATCAAGATACCATGGACCGGCATCTCGAGCACATGCGTGACGGAACTGCAGTCATCTACAACAGCAACACAATCAATCCAGGGGAACCTGCAGACGGAGTCCAACTCTGTCCAATGGATGTGAAAGAACTGGCGGGCAAAGGAGCAAACAAGCTGATGCAGAATACGGTTGCGATTGCCGTCGCATGCCAATTGATTGGGGTTGAATTCTCCGCACTAGAGGATGTCATCGACTTCCAATTCTCGGGCAAGAGTGAGGAATTGGTAGCCGAGAACGTGCGCATCGCCAAAGGGGCCTATGACCACTCAGCCGCAACCTTCCAGCCCGCTTCACAGCAGATGCCCACGGGGGGAGAAGCACTCGCCGTATGGACAGGCAATCAAGCGTTCGCCATGGCAGCCGCCGGCGCCGGTGTCAAGTTCTACTGCGCATATCCGATGAGCCCATCCACTGGTATCCTACACTGGATGGCAGCGAACGCCCGAGAATTAGGTATCATGGTACGGCAAGTGGAAGATGAAATTAGTGTCATCTGCATGACCATAGGAGCAGCGCACGCAGGTTGTCGCTCGATGTGTGCCACCTCTGGTGGTGGATTCGCGCTCATGACCGAAGGCATTGGTGAAGCTGGAATGATGGAAATACCCATCGTTGTGGTAGACGTACAGCGCGCTGGACCTTCTACGGGCGTGCCGACAAAGACCGAACAAGGTGACCTCTGGCAAGCACTCGGTGCGAGTCAAGGTGACTTCCCCAAACTCATTCTTGCTCCGAGCAGCCCATTAGATGGATTCCAGACAATTCCAGACGTGTTCAACCTCACAGACAAGTACCAACTCCCTGCAATCATTCTGTCCGATCTGCTCATTTCAGACGAGACTTCGACCATTGATCCAAAACTACTCGACATGCATCCAATCATCGACCGAGGAGAACTCATCACTGAAGCAGGAGAGGAAGCTGGATCATACGAGCGCTACAAGTTCACAGAAAGTGGTATTTCTCCACGCGCACTCCCGGGTATTCCTGGATACGAACATGTGGTCGCCAGTGACGAACACATGCCCAGTGGCATACTCATCAGCGATGAGTTCACTCATCCTCACAAGCGCCGAGCAATGATGGAAAAACGGCAGCAAAAAATGACTGGATTGCTGGCTGAACTGCCCCCTCCTGTCATCATGGGTGCTCCTGATGCCGAAGTGACACTCGTCGGCTGGGGTTCAACCGCCGATGTGATTCAGGAATCCATTGAACAACTCGCGGCAGAGGGAGTCGTCGCCAATCATCTCCATTTCAAGTGGATGGTGCCATTCCATTCAGATGAGGCCACTGAACTGCTGTCATCCTGCAAACGCACCATCATCATTGAGAACAACTACACCGGGCTCTTCCACCGTTATCTACGAGGCGAGACTGGATTCACAGTGGATGGTCACATTCGCAAGTATGACGGCGAGCCGTTCAAGCCGAAACACATCACGGCTGCGGTTCAAGATCAACTAGCAGGTGGAGATGCAATATCTGTGCCATATGAAGAAATCATTGTCTGAGAAGGTGAGAAAATGAGCGATACAAATGTAGAATTCAGCCTGAAACCCAAGGATTTCAAGGGGAAAGTAGACCCTGATTGGTGTCCGGGATGCGGCGATTTCGGCGTTTTGAGTGGACTGCAACGAGCGGTTGCAGAACTTGGCCTACACCCCCATCAAATCCTAACGATTAGTGGCATAGGATGCTCATCAAACTTCCCCGGATTTTTCAATTCCTATGGTATGCACACACTACACGGTCGGTCACTGCCGCATGCCTCCGGTGCCAAATTGGCGAATCACGAAATGAATGTCATTGTAACAGGGGGCGATGGAGACGGATACGGCATCGGAGGGAACCACTTCACCCACACCAGTCGCCGTAACCTCAACATATTGTACATCGTAATGGACAATCAGATTTACGGACTCACAACCGGTCAAATTTCACCAACCAGCGAGGTTGGCATGAAGACCAAAAGTACACCATTCGGCAGTGTCGAACTGCCCATCAATCCAATTGCGAGTGCAATCACAGCAGGAGCAACCTGGGTGGCACGTGGTTACACTGGCAACATGAAGCAATTGACTCGATTGATGATTGAAGGAATGCAGCACAATGGATTCGCCCTTCTAGACATATTCAGCCCTTGTGTGACGTTCAACAAGGTCAACACCTACCAGTTCTTCAAACAACGTGTGCAGCCCCTCGAAGACATCGAACATGACTCTAGCGACTGGAAGCAAGCAATCGAGAAAGCAATGGTGTGGGGGGACGTTATCCACACGGGTCTATTCTTTGAGACCAACGCTCGATTGACCCTTGAAGAGCAGGAACCGGTACTAGACGAAGGCGGCCCTCTTGCCTACCGTGAACTTGGTCTCAGTAAGGAAGAGACTGAGCGTGTTGTCTCACGAATGATGTGAACATGAAACGCCTACTCTTGGTTCAACCAAGGCCCTGTATTTCACTGGCTAATGGTGGAGTCCATTTGCCATGCTTTCGACTATGATCCAGTAAATGCCAGTAAAGTGCAATGGTATCTTCCATTTCAGGTTCATTCGTAATTGAAACAGAATTTTTCTTCCACACTTGCTTTGCGAATAATGAAAATGGAAACAGACTCAAGGCTGGGCCACAAGCTGGTCCCATTTGAGATGTGAGCCACGGCCGTTCGACAACACCAGAACTTTCCATGGCATCCTTCACTCGATTCCAGTCGCCACCCATTTTGCGGTTGACCCATCTTGAAGGGTTGACAGATGAATCCAAGCGGAAACCTGTAGCAGCCAACGGTCCCGCCATCCAAGGTGCAACATAACCCCCGGGTGCTCTGAACCACGGGCGCCAAGAAGACCCCGCATAGGCTGAGATTCTATCTCTAGAATCAATCAGCATCTCTGAAAATTCAACCGCATCTTCCGGCCATGCT
>JAPKFG010000015.1 GCA_028821675.1 Candidatus Poseidoniales archaeon | reverse complement strand
GAAACGGATTTTTAATTTCAAAGGGCTTTCAGTGCGTCCTTCGATAGGCTACCCTCTGATTCACTCAAAAAACTCAGATATGGCATCTAAAGATTTGCGACTGATGTTCGGAACCATTGCCCCCTCATCTGGGTAGCCGACTGGCATCAGTAGCATCGCGTGCTCATGTTCCGGTCGGCCGAGGAGTTCGCGAAGGAAACCCATTGGCGAGGGTGTATGTGTGAGGGTGTTCAGACCCATGTTGTGTACTGCTGTGATGAACAGGCCAGCCGCGATTCCGCACGATTCCTGTGCGTAATAGGTTGGGCCCCATTCGCCAATATCCCTCGGACGCTTGCTCTGCCGGAATAGCACGATGACCCACGGCGCGTTGGTGATGTGCTCCTTCACATGGTCGGTCCCCAGAGGTCGGATCAATTCTGCCCATGCCTCCGGCATGCGCTCGTCGTAGGTCTGTTTCTCCTCCTGCTCTGCAGCCTTGCGCATCTGCGCTTTCAACTCGGGGTTGGATACCGCCACGAAGGTCCAAGGTTGAAGATGGGCGCCAGAGGGGGCTGTGCTTGCTGTCTTGATGGCTAAATCAATCAGTTCGCGAGGCACCTCACGGGTCGAGAAATGACGTGTGGTCCGTCGTCGATCCATCTGTTCGTGGAACGCCCGCGCGCGGGCGAGCATCTCGTTTGAAGGAATCTCCTCAAACACGAGAGAAATGAAACCATGTTCATCGTCACCCCCGCCCATGGTATGGCTCAGTCGCAACTGAACATCAATGCTGTCATGGCCTAGACAATCAATCGTGCGCTGACTCAACCAAGTAAATCCTCGATGCTCGGGAGATCTGGAACTGTCGGCGTGGTTGGTTGTACAGGGGCCTGAGATTGCTGTGGAGGTGCATATTCAACGGGTGCTGGCTGTGGTTGTTGAGGCACCGGAGCCGGTGCAGTTGTGGGAGCAGGCGCAGGAGTAGTCGGCATACTTGGTAGAGGGGCCACGGGTCCTGAGTTGGAGAACAGATCCCGTTCAAATGCAGCCATCGAGATATCTCGGTTTCCGCGCTTGTTTTTCGAATGTGAACGTGATGCCATGATTGCCGCGACAACACCGACGTTGAGTAGCAGCAGCATGGCAATCATGGCAATGGACCCTGCATCCAACTGAAAGCCCGTTTCTTGTTCGCCCGCAGAATCCGATTGACTCGTTCCATCTGAATTTGGGTCAACAGGTCCAGTTTCGTTCTCGATTGGCGATTCGGAATCATCGACGATTGGCGGGAAGGACACAGTCAGCTTCGTGTCTTTCCACCATCCATCAATGCTGACCTGCCCGGTCAATTCCTTTGATTCATCCACTAGATTCGTGTACGAGGTGTAGTATGTTCCATTGAGCAGATTGGCACCTTCTGAAATCAGTGAATTTCCTTCCATCGTCCAATCCATGTAGCATCCACTTTCGCATGAAATTGTGATTGAAATATTCGCAGTCCTGGTCTCAGAATCCGGAGTTTCAACGAGGATTAAATCGATTGAGAGTAAAGGACAACCGTTCAGTGAACCCCAGATGAGTGGACATCCATCCACTGAATCTATTCGGCCATCATCATCGGTATCTCGTTGATTGGCCGCGCAGCCGTCATCATCAGTTTCAACCAACCACTCAGTATCGGGGCAAAGATCGACATCATCGTTGACTCCATCCTCATCCGTATCGCGCTGGCTGGGGCCACATCCTGTGGAATCAACATCGTCTGCTCCAACGGGCGTATTGGGACACGCATCTTCGAAATTGTAAATCCCATCTCCATCATCGTCCAACTGTGAACTTGAACACCCTAATTCGTTGACCAATTCCTCACGAGGCGTGCGTGGACATGAATCGAGGTCATCGGTGACTCCATCATCATCCGTGTCCAATTGTTCGTCTGCGCAGCCATCTCCATCTACATCTTCGCCCTGTGCAGTCTCAGGGCAGTCATCTTCGGCATCGACCACACCATCATCATCGGTATCGATTTCCCATGAAGAGCAACCGACACTATTCACAGCCCATCCGGGCTGAGTATCTGGACATTGATCGACATCATCCATGACTCCATCTTCGTCACTATCGAGTTGATTGATTGCACATCCATTTGAATCGACGCTCAATCCAGGATCTGTATTTGGGCAAGCATCCTCGTCGTCAATCACACCATCTTCATCCGTATCTGCTGGTGGAATCTCACACCCATCCGTACCCACAGGTAATCCAGGCATGGTGTGTGGACATGTGTCCATATAGTCTGCAACATTGTCACCATCGTAGTCAGGAATGCCAATCTCCTGTTGGACGATTAGAGAAACGGCTCTATTCGTAGTTTCAGTGGGGTGAAGGTTGTCGAAGAAGATGTATTCTTCCACATTGGGGGCGATTGGGTCATTGCTGTCACATGTGGCTCCTTCGTGGTCACAAGCGGCATGTGTAACGTTGGTAATGCCAAAGTGTTCACCTGAGAAAAACAGCATCTCAAATCCATCAAAAATCGGAATCATGTGAGTGGTGACACCGTATGTTGAGGCCAAACCTGCCGCCATGGTATGCATTCCTGCGTTAAAGTCCACAACTCGCTGTCCTAGGGCTTGCCTGTCTGCTGCTGAATCCCCGTTGGCACTCGGCGTCTTTTCGAGAGCAGGCAATTCAAAGAAGATGAATTCTTGACCTCCAGCCGCAATCAGTTGTTCAGCATGTTCCTCTAGATTGTTGACGAGAACCTGGGGGTTGTTTTCGCCGTAGTTGAGCAAATCATTGCCACCACCCCAAATGGCCACGGCATCGCTGCCTCCGAGATTGTGATTCTGATCCCAATCATCCACTTGCTTGCCAATGTTCTCGATGACGAAGTAGGTCACCCCATTGCCGGTTGCCGCGCCACCGAACGCTCGATTGTTTCCACCAGCAACGTTTGAAATTCCCAACCACTCACTGGTGAAGTCAGCCCAATTCTTGCCATTTGAGTATCGACCCTGCCAATAAGGTGGACTTTCAGGTGTCCCGAATGCGTTGTATGTATTTCCTGAATCCGACAAACTATCGCCAAAAACGTACATATCCGAATATTGAGGTGACATTGAATTCCAGAAAACGGAAAATGGCGCAATAGCTGAAACATCCGTCCATCCACTGGAAGAGTCCAATTCAATCTCAAGATAGTACATCATAGATTCATTGGAAATGTGATGTTCACTGAGTTCGATTTGCATTGCGCTTTGATTGGAGAAGAAAGGAATGATTCCAGAACTTACCATGGTTCCTAAACCAATCGAACTAGAGTCATTGGTTCCGTGCACCGTCCAGTGTAAGTCATAGTTACGACCCACCGTCAGACCCCATAGACCAATGGTCGCTTCAAGCGGTTCATCCGAAGCAAAAGTCTTCTTCTCAAATAGAATCGAACCCCCCTCTGGTCCTCTTGCATCTGCAGCCCCTACGGGAATGGCGATGGACCACGAAACGGTCAGTAGCGAAGCCACCAGAAGGAATGCCAGACGCCGCCCCATGAAGGGGTCTTCAGGGTGCCTAGAATTGAACCTTGCGACAGCGCCTACGGCGCTGCGTACGCGAGGGATATTCACTCCAAAACCGCATCAAGTGTTGTACTGCTCGCAACCACGATATCTATGTCTAAATCCTGATACTCTCCACGGCCAGTTATTTTGAACATCATTGTATGCCACCCCACCAGCAACGCCGGGAGCAGAATTGCACTGGTCAATAGAGCCAATGTTATGAGTAACATCATCAGGACGAAGAAATTCCTCAAACCTGGGATGTTAACAAAGAGTCCAGCAGCGAGTCCAGCACAGGTGGTCGCTGTTGTTTCAAAGATTGTCTGACCAGTTCGCGCAACTGTCTTGACAATTCCACCCGGTGTCTCCTTCTCTTCTCGAATTCTGTCGATGATGTGGATTGAGTCATCCACTCCGATACCGAATACAATGGTGGATACCATGGCAGTGAACACATTGACGTTGACGTTGCCACCTTTCATCAGCAATGGTTGCCACAACACGACCACACCGACAGAAACCATGGTGAAGAATGCGAGTCGTGGAGAACGGAAGAGAATGGCCATGACGATGAGCAATACAAGCATCGTCATCATCGTCGCATCGGATTGTGCATCGTGAATCCCTTTGTTGATGTCCAAGGAGAGGGGGAGGCCACCCGTCAATTCACTGACATGGACATTTTCAAGTCCAGGGAATCCAACAGCAAGTAATCCATCGATTTGATCTCTCAGTTCACCTGCATCCCGGAGATTTATGTATGGTTGATTGACGTAAACCAGTGTCTGTGTTTCGCCCCCGAGTTCCTCATTTGCCTCATTCATGAGCATGGAGCGAATCTCAACCGAGAGTGTGTCGAAGGCCACATCGACCATCTGTGGCTGACTTGAAGCAGTGTAAGGTAAGCATTCGGGGTGCAATACCAGTTGTGTCGGGTCTTGAGATATATTCCAACATTCATCGTGCAAGACTTCCCACAGACTTTGCGCTTCAACTCCTGGGACCCCCAAATCGACATGAACGGCTTTGAGAATTGTGACTAAACTCACAGTAGTGGTCTCTGGAACATCATCGATTTCATTTTCCATGAACTCAATGGCATCGAGAACGTCGAGATCACGTATCGGGGCCTCATTCTCCCCGGTATGGTCGGAAGCATCGACGATGAACATGTTCGTCTGTCCACCCTCAAACACCCGACTGTATTCAGACAACGTCTCATAAGATGCTAAACCAGGTGGAACTTCGTCGGATGAACCTGTGATGTCTTTGCCCATCTCTGCCTTCATGAAATAGATTCCACCCGCGCTGATGATGATGGCTACGAGGATGACAGCCCACCACCCGACGACGGGCACCTTCGCAATTTGCTTCCAAGCCTTGTCCGCGGTCTCCAACCCACGCTTTCGGTATCTAAGGACCCAGCCAAGGGCTGGAACCATGATCATCGAGAAGAAGAATGTGCAGGTGATTCCGAGAACGAGCGTCAGGCCCACGGTTCTCATCGGTTTGATGGGAACAAGGAAAGGCCAAGCGAGAACGCTAAATCCAACAATGGTTGTCACTGCAGAAAGGAAAATCGCATTACCCGTGGTCATCACGGCATCGACCGTTGCCCCGAGGTATACTTCACCATCCCAGGGGTCAATCTCTTCGGTTTGCATCCCTTTACGCTGATTGCGCCAAGCTTCTTCAGCGGCCCGTTCCAACCTCTCGTTTCGTCCTTCTTCTATTCTGTTGATTAGATGTAATGAGTAGTCAACACCGAGTCCAATGAGAATGGGCCCTGCAGCGATAATCATCGGAGTCAATTCGATGTTCGCCATGACAGTGATTCCAAAGGTCACTGCCAGACTCATCACGATGGGTGTTCCACAGATGATGAGTACCTTGGGATTTCGATGCAATATCCACATGGTGATAGCCACAAAGGCCAGAGATATCGGCAACATCTTCTCAAGTTCACCGTACACCGCTATCGAGACATCATGGAGAACCGGTGTTAGACCTGTGACGGTGATCGCACGTCTCTTCCCATCGTTTGAATTTTCATGTGGGGTTCGCCATTCTGACTCTCCACTTTCTTCATCCTCGTACCACATCGATGAGAGTTTCTCATCATACTCAACATAGCACAACTCACACATTGCACGATCTGCTTCTTCGTAAATCAACTTCTTTGTATAATCGAGGAAGGCACGATGGTCCTTGATGGTCTCTCCAACCTCACCCTTGGGGTCAGGTCTTGCATCGATTTGAGTCCCCTCCATTTCAAAGCGGATGCCTATGACGACGACTGCAGTATCCCAGATTCCATCCTCATTGGTGTCTCGAACAAAGGAATCCATCAGACTGCCTGCATTCTCAACCATTTCATTTACAGCATCTTGATCTTGAGGGATTACATATCCTTGTTCGGTACTCAGGCACTGATCTAGATTGAAACCGAGTACTCCATGCTGTTCCATCGCACATCTAAATCGAGATTCACTGCTGTTTGCCTCCTTGATGATTTGTGAAGGGGATAAAATCCAAACAACACCATCATCCCTCCCTCTGTCCTCTTTATCCCAATCCAATCCACGAGCATAATTTCCCTGGCCACTATTATCATCGCCTTCAAGGTAGGATAATTGATTGAGAACATTGACACTGGTCACGTTGTATTCGCAATCATCGGCCTCATCGCATGTCCCTCGAATCGACTCATCTTCAATGGCATTAGGAGTATGGATGTAGAGCATCACTATGTCTGTGGACCAGCCTTCCCGAACTTCTAGCAACAAATCTTTCGATTCAGCGCCATCGGGAAGATAAATCTCAACATCTCCATTGATCTGATGCTGGAAATCAACGGCATATTGTCCAATAAATCCTGCTACCAATAGGAGGATGATGATGACAGCACCCGGAGATCGGTGCAAAGCGCCGTAGAATCCCCGCACAGGTTTTTCTACCGCTTCATGGACGAATTCTCCCGCCGATTCCATTCGTTCAGAAGAACCAGTCCAGAGTCCCCGAAGTCGAGAGGCGATTGAAACAGCACGAGTTGTGAGCGATACATCCTCACCCTCTACAGGCTCACTCATTGCTCCTTCGAATCACCATTTGATATTGAAGTCCTCGGTGATAGAGGTCCTATAGGGACCTCTTTAGTGATTTTCAGTCGAGTCCGAATTCTTCAATCATCAGTCGACGCATGAGTCGACGGGCACCGTGCAGAACCATTGCTGCGAAGCAGAGTGAAGCACCAAGCATCCCAATCCATGCTGCAGTTAGCCCAGGTCCAACCGAAAGTGAGATTGTACCATCGGTCAACACTTCGACTTCATTGAGGGCCCGCATTCCAATTGCGGCCCCCGTTGCAAGCAAAGAGATACCAGGGACTCCGAAGAAGAGAAGAGGCTTTTTCTGAGAGAGTGAAATAAGGGCGAAACTCAGCACCGTAAACCCGTGTGAGAGTGCCGTGTAACGGCTGCCTTTTGGGACATCGTATCGAATCTTGGTGGGCACTTCTCCCACCTTCAGTTGCAAGTCATTACATGCATTCAGAATCTCTAAACAGGATTCCATCCCGTTATGATCGAAATTGAGCCGCTCTAGGGCTCTGGGTCCAAAGGCGCGAAATCCACTTTGTGTGTCTTTGACTTTCAAGTCACTGGAGAGATTTGAAGCTGCAGTGATGACCTTAATGCCCAACGCTCGGTATTTTGGCATATTTTCCGCCCCCCCACCAGCGACAAATCGTGATCCGATGACAACATCGACTTCTCCAGCCAGAATTGGTGAGAGTAGATTGGGTATATCGCTCGCATCGTGCTGACCATCACTATCGAGGATTACCAGCGCACGCGCTCGACGCTTGTAGGCAATCCCAAAGATTGTTTTTAGTGCACCACCATAACCACGGTTGGCTCGATGGTGGTGGACGGTTGCTCCTAGAGCTTGCGCAATCCGTGAAGATGCATCTGAAGATCCATCGTCAACGCAGAGGACCTCATCGACCTGTGTTCTGCACGATAGCACGACACTACCAATCGTCTCTTCTTCGTTGAAAACTGGCATGGCAGCGATGATTGGACCATCCCAAACGATGGTCCCAGCGATCTCTTCAGTCACGCCTTCCATGCATCGCGGGCCCATCGGACCGCATTTCAACACTTCCCTTTCTTTATCGCCCTGTAGGCGAAATAAGAGAATTGCCGCCGGGAACGGGCCCCGGCGACGTTTTCTATCATTCAAAGATTAACTGACTGACAGTCGTAACCACCCGATCACCATCGATGACCTTACGCAATGCGCTTAGGCTGATGACCAACGGCACGTAGGCCTGACCATCAGATGTCGTGTATGTCTCACAATCTCCGAATGCATTTGTGTTGATGGAGATTTTAATCGCCCCACCTGCATTGCTTCTTCGGACATATCCGACGAGAAGACTCGGCATCGTGTCATTCTCTGTTGTTTCATTCATTTGCGTGCTTTTTTCTGTATTTTTTGTCGCCATATTATTCAACTCCAGTCCCACGGCATCGGGGACAGATAGGGAACTGAAGCGCGGAAGACCACATCAATTTCTATGAGAGGTGAAATGAAAAGAAATTGATTCACTCCGCTACGCGGAGGGAAAGTGAGTGAAAATCATCCATCCTAGTAAACGTCGCATTGAAGAACGACTCCCCTGTCGCGCGAGCGATGAACGTTCTCGTGACCGGTGGCGCCGGCTTCATCGGTTCGCACCTTGTCGATCGCTTGGTTGCCCGGGGGGACAACGTCACAGTGTTTGATAACATGAGCAGTGGCCGCAGTGAATTTATCTCCCATCATGGCGAATCTATCCAATTCATCGAAGGCGACCTCCTCAATCTCGATGCAATTAAGGCCGCAATGGACGGAATCGACCTCGTCTTTCATCTCGCCGCGAACCCCGACATCCGCTTGGGAACACGCGTTACAGACACGGATCTTAAGCAAGGTACAGTGGCCACCTACAACGTCCTAGAAGCCATGCGCTGTGCCGATGTGAAAAACATCGCATTCTCGAGCAGTAGTGTGGTCTATGGCGAGGCAGATGAGATGCCGACTCCTGAATCATACGGTCCATTGTTCCCAATCAGCCTCTATGGTGCCAGTAAATTGGGTTCGGAAGCACTCATCACCAGTTGGGTGGGCACCTTTGGCCTCAAGGCCTGGCTGTTCCGATTCGCCAATATTGTTGGCGCCCGTGGGACACACGGAGTAATCTTTGATTTCATTCACAAGTTGAAAGCCGACCCGAATCGACTTGAGGTACTTGGAAACGGCCTACAGGAGAAGTCGTACATGGAAGTCCTAGATTGTGCGCGCGCGATGGTTCATCTGACCGAATCTACAGATGCGGCAGTCAACTGCTTCAATCTCGGCACAGATGATACTTGCAGTGTCCGCCGAATCGCTGAAATCGTGGTTGAGGAGACTGGATTTGAGAATGTCAGCATCGAATATACTGGTGGTGACAGAGGATGGGCCGGAGATGTGCCCAAGACCATGCTTGACCCTTCTACACTTTTTGCCACCGGATTCGAGCCAAATTTCAATTCTGAAGACGCTATCCGCCACACTACCACTACCCTGATACAGGAGATCGGATTGTAATGTCAAACAAACAACTCAACGTTCACACGCTCAAAAACGACGAAGATGCCGATGCCCGCATCGCTGCTTTCTTTTCCATCTCAGCCATTATGACTGTGGTCATGATTGTGGTGTGGACATTGGCGCCACCACCAAGTGTGGGCGTGAAAGAAGGACAATTGGCACCTGATATTCTCAGCGAATCCCATCAGTCTGGAAGTTGGGATGATTTCAGACTCTACGATTACTTCAACCATTCATGGGAGGAAGGCGAGCCTGGACAATACATATTTCTGCAGTTCATGGACACCGATTGCCCTCACTGCTGGTCCGATGCTTCGGACATGGGCGATAATTACAACAATTGGGGTGCCAATGGAGCCGTAGTCTTCATCACCATCTCAGTTGGTATGTTGAATTCGGACCACAGTAGGGCCGAGATTGTTGCATTCCAAGATAAAGGGGACTTCGAGGGTTGCAATCATGACGAACGAAATTGCAAAGATCGACCCGGCGATACTGCTCACGATTGGCCTTATGTCGATGATCTCAACATGAAGGCCTTCAAAGATTACAATCCACCCGGTGTACCCTTCCATCTGTTGTTGTCCCCGGACGGCACTGTGGTCTGGAACAGTGCCATGCATTCCGATGAATTCGATCAATTGCATGAACCGGCCCAAGCACTCCAGTATCATCTGTCAGGAGGTGCTTGATTGAGCGCTTCCATGGAATACGGGCCCCTCGCGTTCTTCCTTGCCGTGATGGCCATCGGTGGACTTATTGCGAGCAATCAGAAGATTTCGCAACTGGATGAAATGAGTCCGATGCGCCGGCGTTTGCTAGGATTGTTCGTCATTGAGATGGGCGGGTTGGCTGCCAGCGCGTGGACATGGATGATTCACAACCAACTGCTTCAAGGCGGTTCAACGCTATGCGCAGCTGAAGGAGTGGTTCAATGTGGATCTGTAATAGGCGACCCCACATACTCTGAATTTTTCGGAGTCCCTTGGGGTGTCGTCGGCATTCTGGCATTCTCAGCACTGGGCTGGCTCACACTCACAATATTCCTAGATATGAAGGCGGACTGGGCTAAGTCCTATGCCGGATATGCTTGGTGGCTGAGCCTGCCAAGTATCCCAGGTATAGCTGGGCTTGTCATCGTTGAATTATTCCTCGTTGAAGGTGCCCCACACATTTGTCCATACTGTACCAGTGTGCACATAGCACTCATTGCCAGTATGTACCTGTTGTATCTTATTCGCAAGGATATCGAAGACGATAATTGGGCTATCACTCCTAAACTATCCAAGGCTGAACTTCTGGCTAAGGCACGAAAGAAGTGATCAGGGCTGGTACGTGCCACCGATTTCGAAAAGTGCGACATCAGTTCGCATATCGACAGGCTCCATGCGAACCACAGTCACATCTAGGCGGGTCTCAGACGCATATTGTGCGCGTAAGACATCATACAGTCGCCCTTGAACATCAGCCATTTGTGCCCCACGTAGAATGGTCACCATACGGATTGCATTCTCATCTTGGAGCTCGATGATGTATTCAACGAGCCACTCACGATCTGCTTGAACGCCCCCTAGGCGCTCTTCTTTTCTCTCTTCGGGGATGTACGCCATCAGTATAATATTTGCATTGAGGGACTATCAATGCTTCGCAGCACACCGTTTAAACAGAAAGACGAGAGTATGATATAGGACGACATCGTTGGACTTACCTTCGGCGCACGATGATTCCAGAAACCACTAGCGCGCCTAGAAGTATAATGAGCGCAAAATTCCCGTCAATTTCCGGATTTCGGGGTATTTCTTCATTTGATATTCCGATTACACCACGGACCTCTCCATTTTCTTCGATTACCGTTACAAAACCGTCTACATTACCGAAGGTTTCCAAAATGAACACAGGTATACCTCCTTCACTGTACAGATTACCGTTAGAAATGGCCCAGCCATGAACCCCTTCAAATGAATCTGAGACAATTCCATCTCGATCGAAGGTTACCAGTTGAGTTGCCACATCATGATGGACATCGATTCCATTGTTGGCAATATCACTCGTCATTTCTAAAGATTCCAATCTGAACACTGTGATAGATGCATTCTCCGATAGGTCCTCTTCGATATGGATTGCTAGCTGTTGAACATCATCGTGCAGCTGATTATCCCAAGTGTCCCACCATACGTGCATCCCAATCCAATGTTCACGATTGACTTCGGCTGAACGCAATGAATTTTCAAGCAGTGATTGCGACACCTGTCCTTCGAGTTCACCTTCGCCATCGAACCAGAAGGTCGGCAACGAATACTGCTGTTCGGATTGTTTCAATGCGAGTCGTTCCGTGGTCAGCGGGCTGCCGAATGGATCGTGATCATCTGGGTGCAGTGCGACACGTACGACACGCCCCGCGTGGTCATCTGTGAATTCAGAAATCCAAGGGTCAACGGTCGCGCATGTATCACACCAAGTCGCGGTGTACTGCTCCAGCAGGATGGCGTGCCCCCCTCTCGCATCTCTTGATTCATCGGGCGCCCGCGTATCCGCGCCCGCGAGAGGCAACAGTATGAGCGCGATGAGTATGACTCCTATCCTCTTCTGCATATCCCGAGCGTCTTCTCCGGGTCTCATTTACATATCTCGGGCTCGGCCCCCGCACTGAGGGTGTGTAGTGAGCAAGCGTTGGTTCCAAGAACATCAGCGCGATACATGGAGGCGCCAGGCTCGTTCCAAAGGTTATCGTTCGCGCTCTGCCTTCAAACTCAAACAGATTCAAGAGAAATTTACCCTCATAAGTGAAGGAGATTTGGTGTTGGATGTCGGATGCCACCCCGGTGGGTGGATTCAAGTCTCCGTTGAAGAAACCGGGTCAAACGGTTTGGTTATTGGCATTGATCTTCTTGCCTGTGCACCTGTTGAAGGTGCTCAACTTGTGATAGGAGATGTGGCCGACAAATCATCACAGGATGCCATCCTTGAATTGTTGCGAGAAGGTCGAAAAGTCGACGGTTCGATCTTACCCGAGATTGGTGTCGATGAAACACGCTTGTTCAACACCATTGTCTCCGATATATCCCCCCGTTTGACTGGACAATATGACCGAGATCAAGCAATATCTTTGGAATTGGTTGCCCTAGTCTTAGATTTCACCTTGCCATTGCTCGCTACGGGTGGCTCCTTTGTGACCAAGATATTCCAAGGCACGGGGATTGAAGGCGTTGTAAATGCAGCCAAACAGCGTTTTTCACGTGTGCAGAGATTCTCTCCCGTAGCATCGAGAAAATCGTCTTCGGAAGTATTCATCGTCTGTAAGCATAAATTGCTCAAGCCAAAGAAGGGATCTCGTGGTACTACTGTGGCCCAAGAATTGAATTCTCACCTTGAATCTGAAGGCATCATTCAGCTGAATGAACCTGAACCAGAGACTGAAGTCAAGAGCGGATTCCGGCGGGTATCGAAGAAAGAATAACACATTCACTTTCAGTTACCCCTCATCGCAATGATGGTGGACCGAACGCGCTCATCTCGGTTGCTAGGAGATGAAACAATGTCTGTCAGTATAATAGAAAATAAAAGCCCACCAACGACCCGAAATAACCCCACTGCCCGCGCCAGTATTATGCGACAGATTGGGGTTTTCAATGCAACAAAACGACATAAAATCACGCCCCGAACACGTGTTGAGGATTTGGTTGCTGGGCGTCCCGTTGGACGCCTAGAACTGCTCGTTTTGCGCCGCTATCCTCGTCGAACCGTCATGTCGAAGGGATGGACTGGTTCGATCGCAGCGGCGTGTGGGCGCGATGAAACAGGCCTCATAGGTCTTGTACTCTGGGGTAATCAAGTTGATCATGTTCGCACCGGTGATCTAATCTCGATTCAAGGTGGTTGGTGCCGATATAATCATGGCCAAAAGGTCGTATCCACGGGAAGAACGGGGCGGTTGACCGTTCTTGAAGCCTGAATTGGGTATCTGTTGACGTCGGTCAACCATATTAAGGAGGAGTCGGTGGCCGGCTCGCTGAGGGACTCAAATGCAGAAACGCGCATCCAAATGCTCCGCATCTGGCGTACCATTGACGGACGCCAAGAGCACCTCTTTCCCCTGCCCGAATTGCGGGGAGCCCATCGGACGCTCCGAGCGCTGCCGAAATCAGGCTGTAAACTATATTTGTCCGAATCAAGAGTGCAAGTTTGAAGGCCCCTGAATGGAGGATTTCTTATGGGTGAAGTAGCAGTCAAGTACAAAATCATGTGTGACCCTAATGTTGAGGATGCCAATGCTGACGAGATTGCTGTAGCAATGGAAACCATGGCTAGCGATGTCGGGGTCGTCCAAAAGGCGGTATCAAAGCCATTGGCATTTGGCCTCAAATTCGTCGAAGCCCACTGCGTAATTCAAGAAGGTGATGGCACCGTAGATGCGTTTGAAGATTCCATTCGCGCAATCGATGGCGTGGGCGAGGTTGAAGTCCTCGAAATCGGCCGTCTTTGAGTCACTCAATATTGAGTCAATGGCGCTCGCATAAATTCACGCATCAGAACCGTTGCGTAAGTACCACTGGGCAATGAAAATCGTAATCGAAGACTGCACCCATCAGGATGCCAGACTTCACTTTTTCTAGGCCCTTCTGAAAATCGATCACTCAATTGCTCTCCTTCGACATCTCCTGCTTCTTCAACACTGAAATCGTTGAATTTAACCGTCAATGCTCTGCGACTACCTTTGGATGTAAGTCTCGGAATGCCACTGACTTGCCAATCTTCCCCCTCTAATCCCATTTTTGAGATTACATTTCTTTCGATTTCACCAGGCTTGGATTCTGTGAATTGACTCTCAGCCCCTGGTAGAGACGCAGTAACCGCCAAACGACCGAGTCGACAATTACGTGAAATCCTCGGTAGGATATCGCAGTCTACTTCGACCAATTTCTTCATGTCAATCTTTCCATTGTCCTGAATCAATCCGACGACATCCCCCTCAATCGGTTCTGCCAAAGTCAATCCCGCTTCCAATCTTGCAGCGATGATTCGGTTGAATGCTTCAGATTGAAGACTGTGCACCATCATCAATTGGAGATTGTTCGGTAATTTTCGAAAAGCACCCAACCAATCTTCTGGTTTCCGGGCTAAATGCTTTAGCATATCTCGTTCAAATCCAAGATGCTTCGGGATAATCTCAAGACATTTATCTGCGTTCGATGATTCACGCCAAAGGCTTCGGAATGCTTGAACTTCATCTCGTTGATGAATTCCTGGCATCCCTAGGTAAGCATCGACAGCTCCCTTCCAGTCATCTCCAATCACTGAACGACCCACAACCGGAGTCACGGGTCTTGTAGCCCCGAATCGTTGTGGTCCGATCCAATTGGGGAATCTCCCTGTGCCCAACCGATTTTCCATTGCTTCAAATATCGAGTTTACCCTGGCAATCGCCTCTTTCGCTTCAAGTGGCTTCCCACTAGAATCAGCACATCCCCTCACCGTAATGGTGAATCTGTTTGCACTGTGGTCACCAAAGCCGAGTTTCTGATGTGTCCGACCCAATATTTCGATATCTACATCTTTCAATTCGACAGAAGTAACCTTATTTTTCGGCGCATCGATGACCAATAGTTGAGTCGTTATTGCGCGTTTATCCTTGGTCCCACTAAACCAAATTCGATTTTTTGAAATTCTTAGAATTTTGGCTAATTTACCTACAAATCTGTTTGTTTCCCAATTGGTTAATGTGACTCTAGCCACTGTGAATCTACCCTTCGCATCTAGAGCTGGTGTACGCCCAACCTCTTTGACACGAAAATCCTCAAATCTGCACTTCAGTAAGCCTCCAACACCTTCGCCTTCACAGGCAAAACCGGATAACCCGCATGCAGCGGCGATGTCCGCCGAAGTCATTCAAATCACTTCACGGTAGGGTGAGTCCATCGAACTCTTTTGCAATATCTTTGCACAGGCCCTTCAATATCTTAGCAGGATCCTTTCCCTTTTTGCACCGCACATAGAACTCTGGCTCATCCAATTCAGGATGTCCAATGAAGTAGTTTGCATATTCTACATCCTTGCTCCCATTTAATCGAGATCTGAATAACTGCAGCGCCGTGTGAGTCTCTCCAGTAATACGGATTCGGAGTTCCCCTCCCTCATTCAATAGTACCTTAATCGCCATGTTGACCAGCCCGCCGACCCAGCCCACCCTTTTGAGCCTTCTTTATTCAGCCACCCACTATGTGGGTGTAAATCATCCCTGCTGTAATGCAATTGAGCGAGCATTTGTCGCCTTCTTACTTATCAATCGTATTCTGCCCGCCACGCCTATGGGTGGCAGTGAATCAAACGACCGCACCCTCATCTCCCCCTCTGCATTCGAGAAGTCATCAATCCCTATTCTCGTCATTTCTCTGGTCCTAACACTTGCTTTGGGTGCCCAACTGTTCCCCCTACCCGTTTTCGACACGGACTTATCTGCATTCTCACCCGAAACACCAGCCGAGGAAGCTGAAGATAGAATGGCCCCTTACTTCCCTGAGGAAAGTCGCCCGATGTTCATCCATGTGACTGCAGATGACGGCTCAAATGTGCTGAGTATCTCTAATTTACAGCTACAGGATACCGCGCTAGGCGAGGTTATGAATCGATCATCGTCGTCAAATGATTACATCGAATCCGTTATTGCTGCGCCTCAAGTCATTCAGTATGCAATCGATGAGTCTGATGCCAATGATACTACACTTGAAAATTACATCTCTTGGTCAGAATTACTTGATGCTATATTGGACGATGAAACCGTCTGTAGTGATGCGCTTGGAGACGATCGCGCCTTGGCTGCGGGCGCGTTTGTTCAGGACAGCCTCCTTAATCGAGATCTCAATTATGATGCAACTTGTGATTATTTATCAAATTCAGTAAATTGGACGGGTGATGCAGCACCTACTGCCTCAAGCACCCTATGGGTCATCATGATTGACCCGAATCTGGACGACACTGCTCGGCAGGTGCAACAGGCTTTCATCCGAGCACAACTTGATGATTTTTCCGATGGCACAGGAATGGATTACCATTCGACCAGTCTTGATTTGATGAGTCATGACATCAACAAGAATACGTTTGGTGAATTAGTGATGCTGATGTCCGGTGCAGTTCTTGTTGTAGTCCTGCTCCTTGCCATCGCATTCCGTTCTGTAAGGGGGGTGGCATTCCCGCTTGTCGGTTTGTCAGCGGCCCTAGTGTGGACCTACGGTGGGATGGCACTTGCGGGAATCCAATTTTCTATTCTTGAAGTTGCAGTGGCCCCCGTCGTTCTAGGGCTTGGAATCGA
This sequence comes from Candidatus Poseidoniales archaeon, assembly GCA_028821675.1. Taxonomy (GTDB): domain Archaea; phylum Thermoplasmatota; class Poseidoniia; order Poseidoniales; family Thalassarchaeaceae; genus MGIIb-P. The sequence goes on along the minus strand of JAPKFG010000015.1, from coordinate 7,277 downwards.
TTACAGTATTCACTTGCAACGTCATTACAATACATTCCGGGCCGAAGGAATGTCCGCTAGCAAAGCCTGGTTACAAGGTTTTGAAACACTCAAAGTGGCTCTAACCCTTGGAGTAGTCACGACTATGGCTGCATTTGTTGCCAATATCGCATCCCCCCTTCCTCCCCTGCAAAATTTCGGTATTGGCCTCGCATTCGGGGTTTTCTGCGCATTCACCTCATCGACAATATTAGTCGGAGCACTACATGTTGTGATGGAAAGGGACTCATCGGCCCATGCCAAGCACATAGAATGGATGAGATTTGGCAAGTTCAGTCAGTACATGGTTGGTTTCCAGAGGGCCCATCAGGCCAAAGTGATGGGCGTCGTCGCCATGGTGACCATTGCCTCAGTAATTTTTGCTGCAGCGCGCCTTGAAACTGAATTTGACCTCACGGACTTCCTCGATGAAGACATGGATGTGATGAATGGTAGAGACCACCTCTACGAATCCTATGATGCAGCCGGATGGAAACCGATCTATATCCTCATGGAACCTAGTGATGGTGCGCAATCCATTCCCGATGATGCATATTTCTTGAATGCGCTGGGTTTCCTCGATACTTGGCTTGAATCGACCAATGGGGTTGTTTCCCCTCACTCTACGGGTCAGAATAAACATCCAGCGTACGATGGACCCTATCCAATTTTGTTTGAAGCCGTTGAAGGTGATTCAAATTTTGGAGCAACCCATCATCTGAGAGTTGTCGAATCGAAGTTGGCCACGGCGGATGAATTTGAAGAAGGTGACATTGCAGCCGCCTTGAAATCACTCAGCACCAATTATTCACTAGCCGACCCACTGACTGGTGAAAGTTGGGCGGATAGAGTCAACAAGGTAATTGCATTCACTGATGATGATTCAAGCATACGATATATCCGAATGGAGGTTCTCATTGAAGTGAAGACGAGTAGTGAGAGTTCTGCTGTCCTCTCAGCATTCCGTGGCACTGTTGATGATTTTACAAGCCTCAATGGAGTAGATGCGGACGTTCACATCTCTGGAGATTCAGTCAGTCTAGAAGCCGTTCTAGATGGGTTAACAGAATCACAATTACAATCCACACTAATCAGCCTCGCCGTGTGTTTCACGGTATTGTTGGCGCTCACCCGTCGAATAGGCCCTGCTCTACTGATTGTGCTTCCCGTTGGGATTGCCGCCACTTGGGTGGTCGGCGCCATGGCAATCCTAAATTTGAATTGGAACGTCATGACGGTAATGGTGACTGCATTGACGATTGGCCTTGGAATCGACTACTCGATTCACGTTTGGCGTCGATTTGAGGCGATGAAGATTGAAAAGGGAGGTGATTGGGGCGGATTGAAAGAAATGTATGCATCCACAGGTGTTGCGTTATTGCTTTCCGCCGGAACAACAATTTGTGGTTTTTCAATTCTTCTGCTTTCCCAAATGCCAGTCATACAAGATTTCGGCCTGGTGACTGCGATTACAGTATTCTTCTCTCTCATCTTGGCACTTGTTCTGCTTCCTGTATTCTTAATCTTAGATTCGCAGACACAGAATGGTACAACTTCCGACTAAGTCGAAATTGTTCTTACAAATTCACCCATAGGTAATTGCTGTTCTCTGGCTACCAATAACAACGCCATCCACAGTGTCACCGGCCCTAATGCACGTCGTTTCCGTTGAGCTCTACGCATGACTTCTTTTCGATCTAAACCGGCTGCCTCAGAGATTTGATCCAAGATTTCGGTAGTGTGAGTTACGGCCGGATCTATCGATTGGGACTCGACAATTTGCTGGACTACAACTTCATCTGATTCCACATTTGTGACTTCATCGGCCACTTCGCCCTTGGGAACTGTGGGTGGTGATTCTAGGATACGCATTGAGGGCAACCATCCGAATGGAACCTCAACCCCCGTCAGGTCGACACTTGATTGAACTCTTTCATCGGAAGCATCCAACCACCCTGTTTGAATCAAATTATCACGTATACGCAATGCAGTCTCCATGTCGAACCAACCGAAATCAAATGCCCAAATACGACAAATCGAATCCCGATCAATCGATTTACTGATTTGAGTTCGCCACGTTTGAGCTAATAGAATCGCAATGTTCGGCTCTATTTCCATCGATTCACCCATGGTATCGATTGAACGACACCCTACTCAGTTCTTCATCGTCACGACCCAAACGTCATGCACTAGTGACTGCTGCGCGGCCTCAAACCGGTGGCTTTGAAGAGGGCGGAGTGTACCCAGAGGATGATTGTATGCGCGAATATATTGCTAAAAACCCCAAGACAGGGAAACCTTTGCGCACCGGCCGCAAGCGTCGTAAAGGCCTTGATTCGGCATACCGCCCAAGTGAGGGCCCATGGGACCTCATCCCTCTCGACAGAATTATCCCGCTCGCACGCGGGGACATCGATGTCCATTCAGTAACATGGCGGGACAGAGAACGATTGTTGCGTCAGACAGATGGAGTACGGGCATTGCCTCGAATTCGTGGCCGAGACCAACAAGAAGCCCACACAACTTTGGAAAACGCGCTCGGCTCCCTTGACACGAGATTGCGAATCGCAGGGTTGGTGAGTCTGCCCTTCTGTGCTTTGCAGCAATCAGAAAAATTGTTTGAACATCTCCATGAACTTCTGGAAGATATCGATTCTGATGTACAGAAAGCCGCCCAGGAATGTTTGATCCTCGTCGCTCCGGTATTCCCCTCAGTAACTGAAGAAAGTATGCGGAGAGAATTGAGAGCCGACGACCGTGAACGTCGCAAATCAGCATTTGAAGCACTCAAACAGGTTGCAGGTACATGGCCAGAAGTTGCTGAACTTCACATTGATGAACTCATTCGAGAGGAAGATAGTGAACTCAGAGGCATGGCGGCGGCCCTCTTGTCCCGTCTCGCGAAGCATAAATCCGCCATACTTTGGGACTTAATCGGCTGGTGTCTACAGGATGAGGCAGTCATCGTCAGGAGGCACGCTGCCCGGGCCTTGTTACCACTCGCTGATCACGCCCCCAAGATTACTCAAATCGCTCTCGAGATGGCCTTCTTCGATAAAGATGAAAAGGTTCGTCTTTCGGCTCTAAAGGCTTCAAAGAAACTTGATCCGAATTCCTTCAGAATGCAGCGATTGATTACGGATGGGACTCGTCATTCAGATCGCAATATTCGCATGTCCTGCATCAAGATGTTACCCATCATAATGGTCGATGCTGAGGTGCGGGTTCAAGCCACAGATTTACTCGAGCAAGAAACCGATGTTCAAATCCGAACCATGCTAGAAGAACTCATGATTGACGAATCTCTAGAAGGAACCGAAGCAGAGAAAAATGCCTTCTTGGCCCCAGCCGAAAAGGTGGAAATGGACGAAGGTTCGTTGGCGAACCTACCTCCAATGATGCCCGCAGTAGAAAAGAAAGACGAACCAAAAGATTCGTCCAAGACATTAGATCCCGTTAGACGGCCAACTCAAGATGAAATCTTCTATGGTGATGATTTCGATGATGAGGATGATGATGATGATGATGACCTTGTTTGAGTTGAGTTCTCCCCGTAGGGGAGTCGGCACGGTTAAAGAGGGGCGGAAAGTCGCCGGCTCCGAGGAATCCGCATGAGTGACGAAGAGTTCAACACAAAGCGCGAGCAGTTCAGCAATCTCTGGGATGGAATTACGCCAAAAGGCGTCAACCGAACCAAGTCACTCAAGTTCCGCCAATACATCCGTGAGCACGTCCGCCAGAAGAAGGTGGCCATGACTCGAGAAAACTGCGAGAAGTATTGGATGGGTGAGTTGCAGAAGGAAATGCGAGATGCGGAGACCTTCTGAATGAGCTGACACCAATGTCTGCTACCAACGCACTTTCGACCGTCCGATTTTCGGATTGGGATCTTTCTTCTAACATAGCCGATGCCATTTCGTCGAAGGGTTGGGATTTTGTCACACCTATTCAAGCAGATTCCATCCCATTGGCGCGGGCTGGAAAGGACATCGTAGGCCAGGCTCGAACCGGTTCCGGCAAGACTGTTGCCTTTGGCATTCCATTAATTGAAAATGCTCAGCCTACTGGCCAAACCCAGGCTCTTGTCCTTTGCCCAACACGCGAACTTGCGACACAGGTTAGCGAGGAACTGCAATGGCTACAGGGTGACAAGGGCCTCAAATTTGTCACAGTATATGGTGGGACAGACCTTGAGAAGCAGGCCAAAGTCTTGGATTCTGGCTGCGACATAATCGTCGGGACACCAGGACGCGTCATCGATATGAGCAAGCGTGGCCACATCGATTTAGAGCATATCACTCACTTTGCTCTTGACGAAGCAGACCGTATGCTGGACATGGGATTCTTCCCTGACATCCTCTGGTGTCTTGAGCGACTGACCAGTCGAAAGCAGACATTACTCTTCTCTGCGACCTTCCCACAAGAAGTTCTGGAAGCAGCCAATGAGTTCATCACTGATGCCGAGCATGTGATGAGTGAAGAATTGGATGTTGAAGTGCCTGAAATTGATCAATACATGGTTCGAATAGGCCGTGCCAACAAACTTTGGGTTTTGGGCCGCATCATGATTCGACTCACAAAGGAAGACCAAGTCATTATTTTCTCTAACACCAAGAGAATGGTCGATCTACTTGTAGAGAGATTAGAACGACACCGATTTTCTGCAACAGGATTGCATGGAGATATGGCCCAGAACAAGCGTGAGCGCATCATTTCGGATTTCCGTGAAGGGAAGACACGTGTGATTGTTGCAACCGATGTAGCAGCCAGGGGCCTTGATGTTGATGGCGTCACAATGGTTGTCAATTACGACATCCCGAATGATTCGGAATCTTACGTTCATCGTATTGGTCGAACCGGACGGATGGGCCGAAAAGGTGAGGCATGGTCCTTCGTATCGGGTGATGATGCCCCAAACATGACAAAAATCATCTCTACCTGGAATATGGTGATCAACGAGGTCGATGCCCCGGACCTACCAGATGGTGTAGACCGTGACCCTGTGCGTAAGCAGATGGATTGGGGGGAGAGTGCAGATGTTTTCGGCATGGTCCCTCTTCGCTTGTCAATCGATGCGACATCCAAACTAGAGATTCATAATTTCATGACCAGCGAAGCCCGCTTGCCAGATCTCGCAATTGGCCATATTCTTGCAGATGGTACACAAGCTATCGTCGAAGTTCATCGCGAAAAGGCACAACACACCCTTGACGCTTTGAAAGGCAAAGCATTCAATGGCGCCCAAGTCAATGCAGAAATTGCGAATTGATTATTCTTCTTCACTCGGTTCTGTGAACGGTTCTACCGTCACTATTGCCATCAAACTGAATATTCCAGCGAACAGCCATCCACGAATCGATTTACCCCATACATCTTCCCACATCATTTTGTCGTCCGTGCAAAACTCTGGTGTCCACATCTTCTCTTCGGTATCATAGTGACATTCCTCTGCACCCGCCTTCAATTCCATGTTATAATCATTCATAGTGACCTCATGGGTCGCCCATACAGCGAGAATCGCTGAGAATATCAATATGGCAACCGATAGTCTTGGCAATGAATCTCTGATGCGAAATTGATTCATCTGCGGGAGATCCGACAAGGAAGGTTTGACCTTTCGGTCGATGAGGCCCCTTTGATCTAAGGCGATGTACCATGCTAGCCAGATGATGATTAATATCGCAAGGAATCCCTGACTGAGAATGAATTCGTGGAACGCATACATGTCTTCCACACTGCCATTTGTAGCGATTGGGTATAGTGCGATTAGGCGAACGTAGTTGAGCAACTGAACCAGAACCGTCATACCGGCAATTGACCGCCATTTGGTTCGAGTGGAAACTCCAGGTGTCAATAACATCAGGACACTCAGAAACACAATTTCATGTATGCCTGCACATTCATCTGAAACGTACAATCGTTCCATTCCTCCTTGAAATGAAGAATCAAAGAGATTTACCCCTGTCCAAGCTTGTGAAGGGCCATGGAAGGCTAATTCCGCTGAACCGGGCCAGAATAAGTTCGAAATACCAACCCAAACTGTGGCAATTGCTCTTTGATAGGGCTCAAAACTTGCAGCCGGGTCTGTTGCCCACCAATACACCACCTCGACAAGAATCAATGCCAGAGGAATCCGCAGATATCCGTAGGCCAATTCACCCACTTCAGGCCACGATAGGTCATCCTTTGGGCGGGCTTGACGTTTCTCTCGCACGGGCTCCCTAACACCCATTCTCGCTTCAACCTCACCCCTAGAAACCCCCGTCGCATTGAAGAAAGGCAAGCACTCCCCTCAAATCGATGGCCCAAGCAGACGCCGATGTCACTCTCGATGTTCTTGGATTTCATTGTCCAGTACCGGTCCATGAAACAAAGCGTGCCTTGTCAACCATGGACCATGGAAGCATCATTTTGGTAATGGCCGATGATCCTGAAACCAAAATTGACATTCCAGCACTTTTGAATAGAAGTGGCGACACACTACTGGGCGTAGAGGAGGAAGCGGGGGAGTATCATTACCGCATTCGAAAGGAGGCTTCATCATGACACCCATCATTGAGAAAACCGATGTCCCCGCAGATGCTCGATTGCCGACAAAACATGGTGAATTTAGGATTCGTGTTTTCCATGACGGAGAAACCGGCTTTGATCACGTAGCCCTGACATTGGGTGACATGAACGGCCCCGACTCTGTTCTTGTCCGTCTCCATTCTGAATGCTTGACAGGCGACGCCTTCAGTTCAGAACGATGTGATTGTGGCTCACAACTCGATTCAGCCCTAAAGACCATTCAAGAACATGGATGGGGATGTCTTCTCTATTTGCGGCAAGAAGGAAGAGGTATTGGCTTACATGCTAAGATTCAAGCATACAATTTACAGGATCAAGGTGCAGATACATTGGATGCGAATCTGATGCTCGGCCACCCTGCTGATGCTCGCGACTATCGAATCGCTGCCGATATGCTACGCGCAGTCGGTATCGCCGATGTTTGTTTACTGACGAACAACCCCGGCAAGGTATCGGCTCTGAAGGATTTGGGAATTACCGTTTCACAGAGAATGCCATTGGTTGTTGGTGTGAATGCAGAAAATCGCGCATATCTGGAAACTAAGGCCACACGAATGGGTCACGAAATCTCTCAGCATGAGCTTGGAATTGAGTGAAGGGGCCGCGACCGGGAGTTGAACCCGGGTTGGCAGAACCACAATCTACCGTCCTAACCACTAGACCACCGCAGCCACGATGTAAAACGGCGA
>JAPKFG010000089.1 GCA_028821675.1 Candidatus Poseidoniales archaeon | reverse complement strand
ATTTTATCTCCATCTGAAGTACTACCAAGTGGAATATTAGTGATAACCACCATTAACAATCCAACAAATGCACCAGTCGCTATTCCGAAGAGAAACATTTCTTTTTTCATAAATCTCACCTATTCGATTAGGCGCAAGGTATTGGAGCCATGAACCTCTATGACAGATGCATTCGCTGCATGCAGCCTGGCCTTGAGTGCCCGGTCTACGGTCAGTACAGGCCAACCATTGGTGGTGGCAAGATTGAGCAATTCATCATCGGTATGTTCCCCTTCCCCTGCTACCACTTCGGCTCTTCCGTGTAGAAGATCGAGAAGAAGAGTTCGTGATTCACGTTCCGCCAATCGATTCAATTCTTCAAGTACCAAATCGGTAACTTTGATTTCAACCGGGCCAATCTGAGATTCGAGTTCTAAGTCAATGTTGATTCTAGCATCGACAACGGCCACCCAACCGCAAGCATCGACGAGCACGCCCGTCACGGTTTTCACCCCGCAATGACGCCATGTCCAATTAGGCGCCAACGGCTGCCAACACGGCGAGAGAGAGTGATTCGACTTCCAGTCAGTGCACAAATAGGAAGCCGTAGATTCAGTGAGGCATCCTTGCCTTTGACTGCAGAGACAACACCGACACTGGTTGCAGTTGCTGAATTGAGCATGAGCATCTCTCCGGGTTGTAGTGGTCGAACTGTTTCTGCATCACCATCTCCGCTTCCGACCATTTCCTTGAGTAGATTGAGTTTGATATCTAGTGTATCCCAAACGGGTGGTAATTCACCTGCTTTTGCCATAACCTGACCCGACAGATTGTCTGATTTGGTGTGGAATGGGTCGAGAGGTGTGGCGATTCCACACAACCCACCTGCGTGGACCGAATCCAGATCCAATCCACCACTCTGGACACTTGCAATCTTCGTTTCAATGGGTTCCCAGCGAGCTTTGTTTCCTTCAGCAATTTTACGTCCAGGTGCGATGAGGATTTCATCGCCTTTCTTGAATTTCCCAGAGACAACGGATCCACCAATGATTCCACCTTTCAATTTTGCAGGGCGAGTTCCGGGACGATTGATGTCGAAGGAACGAGCCACATACATCAGCCCATTCTCTTTTTCTCGAAGGTCGGGTGTTGGAATAGTGTCCTCAATAGCATCGATTAGAACATCCAAATTGACATCATGGTGGGCGCTAACAGGAATGATTGGTGCATTCTCTGCAATTGTTTCTTTGATGAAGGCCTTGATTTCACCGTGGGATTCCATCGCCCTTTCGCGGCTAACCAAATCCACCTTGTTCTGAACAACGACAATATTCTCGATGCCTGCAATCTCCAGCGCCATTAGGTGTTCTCTGGTCTGTGGTTGTGGACATTCTTCGTTGGCTGCAATCAATAGTAGTGCGCCATCCATTATGGATGACCCTGAAATCATGACGGCCATCAGAGTTTCGTGACCCGGTGCATCCACAAAGGACACTACACGTAGCAATTCCTTCTCCACATCATCGCCACCATCGGAACGCTTCCCCATGGCATATGTCTCCCCACCTTTGGTTCGGTAGAATGCCGTATCTGCATAGCCCAACTTGATGCTGATGCCACGCTTACGCTCTTCTGAATGGGTATCGGTCCACGTGCCCGACAGTGCTTGAGTCAGCGTCGTCTTGCCGTGGTCCACGTGTCCAACAAGTCCGATGTTCACCTTTGGCTGGCCGGGGAGCTCACGCTTCTTGGCCATTTGGTGTCACAGCTCCTTTCACTCCTCACTGTCAGCTCCGCTTGCATCATCGCTGCTTGCGGGTGAGAAGATGTCAGAGAGTGATTTGTTTCCACTCTCGACAACCTTGAGGTTGATCTGGCGTGTATCCGAGGAGATGACGTTGCCGCGGAAGGCCCGGCGCTTTCGTAGTCCATCGTAGGTGTAGCGATATCGACCACCCTTCTTCTTCACAATCTTGTGGCCCTTGAATCCGGTTGATGGAGAGACGAGTACCTTCTTGCGGCCACCGCCATGGAGATCTCTACGCATTGGAGTCCCAGTCAAATCGGAACCACCTGTAATTTCAAGTTTGAATCCACCGAGGCTGACATCACTGTCACCGACGAATATTCCATCGACGGAGTCGCCGATTTTCTTGCCTAGAAAATGGTTGTAATTTGAACCGCTGATGTCGACTGCATACGCCTTTCCTCCACTGGATGGGTCGGTGTCGTTGACGACCGCTTTGAATACCTGCTCAGCCATGCTTAAACCTCGTGCGCCTCGGCGACAGATGCCCCCTATAAGAGCGGTTCGGCCGATTCCACCGTAGGTGGATTCGAACGCATTGCAGAAATCATTGCTTTAGGGCATGCTCAAGGCGGTTTTCAAGTTGGCCAGGCAAACTGTTTGGCATTGTGATGTGTTGTGTCCGTCCTCGGCCGGCGCTTGCCGTTCCGGTTCGAGATTCCATCAAGCTTCGCGTCTCAAGTATTTTCAAATATTTCCAGAATGTTGTGTGCCCGCGAGGTTTGACCTCGTATTCTTCGCATACAACATGGTACAATCTCTCGGCATCCCCTGAGGTCACTTCTGGATCACGTCGAAGTCGACGACAGATGGCGAGCAGAATCATTTGTTCATGCTGGTTGAGTTCATCGACCACACTCGGTTCGACAACACGGCCACGGGCGACTGCATCACGTTGTACATGACTGGCCGCTACTTCTTGGAATCCCCCCTTCTCGGCTCGCATGACTGCAGCCTCTAGCAACTCGATGGCTACGCGTGCATCACCAGTATCTGCGGAGGCTTGCCCTATCAAAGTAAGAATTTCCTCACTTACTGAGCCTGTGCGTGTTGCAAGGACCGCACGCTGTGATGCAATTGCAGCCAGTTGCGTTTCAGAATAGGGTTTTAGCGCCAAGTGATTCGATCGACCAAAGCGGGAGATGACCGCGCCTTCAAGTTGGTCCAAGACTTGTTCTTGACTGATGAGAATCAGTGATAATGTTCCGGCTTCATCGCGCCCCTCATCAATTCGAAGGAGTTGGTAAAGCAGGTCCCCTCCTTCTCTCCGCATCAGATGGTCGACCTCATCGAGGATGAGCAACATGTGTTGGTTGTGCGTTCGAAGATTGCGACGGATGCCTTGGATGACTTCTGAAGCGGAAAACCCCCGGTCGGGGTGTCGATCGTCGAGCGCTTTGGCGATTCGTTGCAGAACCTGAGAGGTCGTCGGGTGATTGCGACAATTGACATGTATCGATTGTATGGCCCTCACCCCCGAAAGATGTCGGGTCAAATCATCTGCAAAGGCACGACTTAGGACTGTTTTCCCACTGCCGACATTGCCGGTGATTACCGCTCGGCACGACATTCCTGGTGTTGCGATGCTTGCAAACATAGCAGCGAGATGTTCCTGATCTTCTTCTCGACCCACGACATTTGGGGGTACCCAATCGTAGGAAAGTGGTGCCGCATCGAGCAAGATGAGGCCCGCGCCAATCCGATTCAGGTATTCAGCCATCGAGTTCTCCCACTGTTGGCTGTTCTTGAAGATATGGAATGCCACACGCGCGCGCGCCCCCGATGGCGCGTTGCGTGCGCGTGTGCGAGAGCCTCAAGGGATCTCATCGAACTGATATCCGGTTTCCCACTGTTTCTCTCCAAGAGCCACTTCAAGCTCAAAGGGTGTAATCAGCGGTTTGGCATATCGTACCGAGTCATCAATCGCGATTCGTGGACATGCCGTATTGACAAAGGCGTCCACCGGGTAGAAGTCAATCAATTCAGGTCCGATGTGCTCCAGCGCTAACAGGTACCCCTTCTTGCCGTGCTTCTCGATAATCTTCTTCATTCTCAACGCGAGCGTGCGGCGCATCTGACCTGGTTTCTCTCCGATAAGAATACCAAATGATTGTGCATTGTCGCAAGCCATGATGAGTCCGAACCGTTGCCGTAGTATTCTCTCAATTCGCTCAAACGACATCTCTTCGGCATCACCAGAATAAGGATCTAGCATTGCCAATGGCTTGCCCGTGTGCAGGACCAGACCAATGGGGTGGAAATCCCCGCTACCAAGGAACAGATAGTGCCCAATATCGTCTTGATCGCCTGAATAATTGCAACCCAAGACTTGGCCAGGGAATGTCAATCGATCCCCACCTACAGGCACTTCGACCTCAAATCCAGCCGCCTCAAGTCGCTCTTTGTATTCGAAAATCAGATGCAAGTGCTGAATGCTCCCCACTAATCCAAGTTTGGTTCCAGTCAGCGAAGCAACGCGCCCGACAGCATCGAGGAATCTCTCCTGCGCTTCTTCAGGGCCAACCGCTTGATCGGATTGAGCCCCTACTAATCGCTGCTCTGCAATCGCGCGATGCTGTGCGAGGATGGGCAATACTGGGTCGATGACTGGATCTCCATCGTATGTGACGTTGATGAATTGGGTAGGCATTCCTGAATCTATGTTCATCTGCGAGTGACCCATGTGTGCAACCAATTCTACACCCATTCGTTGCATCTTGTCATGGACCAAATCACAGGCTCCGTAGCAGGGGTCTGCAGCGAGGATGATTTTAGCCGTTGTTTCTTCTTCTATAGCATCCATCATGTTCAGTGCCTGCATCTTCAAACCTTCAGGAACCTGCAATGCGACGAGGCGATTATCATTTGACTTGATTCGCTCGATTAACTCATCGAGTTCGAAGTCATGACGGTCCATGTCCATGGGTTCACCTTGTCACGCCGTCAGACCACTCCTTGATGAATCCACCCTTTAGTGAAATCAATCGAGAAGTACGATTTTGTCACCTTGCATCTCAATTCGAACAAGACTGTTGAGTGGCCAATCCCCCTCTGTCCGAATCTTGTTCATCCCTTCGCCCTTCTCAAATACGATCCAGCAATCCTGTACGACAGCTCCTGATTGATCCAAGGCTTTCAATATAGGAAGAAGTGTACCACCGGTACTCACAACGTCATCTACAATCAGCACTCGTGCGCCTGCGTCGATATCATTGAGGTAAATTTCTCCCTTTGAATAGCCGGTTGATTTGTCGATGGCCACTTCACCAGGAAGTCCATACTGCCGCTTTCGACCGATGACGAGAGGTTTACCACTGGATAGGCACAGTGCTGCTGCCAAGGGGATACCCATCGCCTCTATTCCAAGGATTATGTCAACAGAGTCCCAGTCAACGTTTTCTGAAACCAAATCGTGAGCAGCTGTCAGGAGTTCTGCAGTTTGTCGAGGTACGCCATCTGAGAGTGGGTGAACGAAGTAGGGATACCCCTCCTTCCAAACGACTGGAGCTTTGAGGACACTGTCTTTCAGTAGTTCGACACGCATGTCGATGGTCGTCGTATGCTCGCCCATGGACAGCGAGACCGCGCCTTGGTTTTGAAGAATTTGATTAAAAAAAATATCCCTCAAGGGCACCGAAGCGCCCTTGAGGGACATGTGTGTTATCTTGTGATGTGCGATTCGAGTGGTTTTACTTACTCTTCTTCGCCAATCAGACCGTC
>JAPKFG010000088.1 GCA_028821675.1 Candidatus Poseidoniales archaeon | reverse complement strand
CCACCGCCATCCGACATCCCGCAGATGATCGGTCAGAGATTCAGATAATTACGCTTCAACAAGCATGGCAACCGCATTGCCTCCGCCCAGGCAGAGTGTGACAATTCCTTTGCCGCCTCCCGAGCGACGAAGCGCATTGATGAGTGTCATTAGACAGCGAGCGCCAGTTGCGCCCAATGGGTGACCGATGGCTACAGCGCCTCCGTGAGGATTGAGTTTCTCATCAGGGATGTCACATCCCTTTGCGATTGCGCACGAAGCGGCTGCAAAAGCCTCGTTGTGTTCAACATAGGTCAAATCACTCATCGTCAGATCATTTCGACCGAGCAATGTCTCGATGGCAGGAATCGGTGCCGCCATGACTCTGGCCGGTTCTACTCCAGAGGTACAGTAATCGAGTACAGTTGCTAGTACCGGCCAACCATTTGCATCGGCGGCATCTCGACTGGCGACCAAAACAGCAGCGGCTCCGTCAGAGAGTTGCGATGAATTGCCTGCCGTAATTTTCCCACCTTCGATGAAGGCGGCCTGCATCTCGCTGAGATTTTCTCCGGGACAAATACCCTCATCGCGTTCGATTCCAGGCGTCTCAACAACCTCGAAGTCCATCCAACCTTGGTTCCATGCGGCATCTGCTAATTTGTGAGAGCGAGCAGAAAAGGTATCTGCAGTTTCTCTGGAAATGTCGCATTCTTTGGCAATAGCCTCACCAGTATTGCCCATGTGCTCATCGTTGTAGACATCCCACAGACCATCGTAGACCATTGTGGGTTTCATCTCGCTGAATTCAGTTCTAGAGATTTTATGGGCGAAATAGGGTGCATTGCTCATCGATTCCATGCCACCGGCCACAATCACGCTGTACTCACCAGCGCGGATGCTATTCGCAGCCATCATGACCGCTTTCAATGCAGACCCGCAGACCTTGTTGAGCGTGGTTGCAGGAGTACTGACAGGCATGCCTGCCCCGAGTGCGACCTGTCGTGCAGGCGCTTGACCCACCCCTGTTTGCAACACTTGCCCGAACAGGACCTCATCGATGATTCCACTGGAGGGATCAATATCTGCACGTGCAAGCAATCCTTTGACTGCATGAATGCCCAATTCAACCGCAGAACGGTTTGCTAGAGCCCCTCGATATCGACCGACAGGTGTCCGGGCCACAGCACAGATGACAACCTCTGGCATGTTTCTAACCCCTAATTAATTCGCGTCTTCACCCGCGAATCCATACATTTCGCCATTTTGCAACGCGGGGAGCAACTCTGGCTTCAGTAAAATTGTTCGAACACCCCAGAGATCCCCGAAGATTCGGTATTTGGTAGTAGCATCCAGATAATCGACACCGGATGAACCTCCGGTTCCAACTCTTCGGCCGATGATTCGCTCGACCATGCGTGCATGATGTGTGCGGAAGAGAACCATGCTCTCCTCCAGTTCAACCACGGCATCGACCAAAACGCGAGGCCAAGCGAGCAAGGGGAGTTCTCGATATGATTCGATGAACAACAGTCCCGCGCGTGCGCGATTGATATCCCCATCTGGTTTGAGGAAATCTCGTGCCCCTTGACTAGCCGCCTCAAAACGTGCTTTCACCGCCTCGATATTGTCCACACCTTGTGCTTCCATGCGGGCACTGGCGGCTTCGCCAATGCTACTGTATGCCGACAGATGCGCATCGACATAGGCTTCCACCACCTCAGAATCACCCTCTGAGCCGTAAAATGACCCCATAATCGGGGTGCGAGACAACCACGTCGTCAGGGATGATACCAAAGTGGTCTCTTCGAGTGTGGCCTCTAATCTTGCTAATGCAATTGCATCGGCCTCACTTCGTGAAGCGAGTTTTCGGAAGTGTGCGAGAGGGTCCATATCTGATACTCGGCCCACGTGTTCAAGACCAAGCAGAATCTCCATCTCTCTCATCTGATATGATTCGAATCCACTCGCCGAACCAAGTTCATCTCTGAATGCGAGGAAGCCTTGTGGGGTGAGCGTCTCCATGACCTTCCATTGATTGGCCAACAATCGGAAGATCTCCGTCACCCTTCCGAGATGTTCAACCGCTTTGGGAATCTGTGCTTCGGGAACGTGCTCCGTTGCGAGGATATCGCGAATCTCTTTCAGTTCGCGAATCACTTGTTTGAACCAGAGTTCAAAGGTCTGGTGGGTCACAATGAAGTGCATCTCATCGTTGCTGATGCCTTCTGCATCCCGTTGCAAAGATAGCAGTTCATGCAGGCTCAGGTAGCCCCCATAAGTCCGATTTGAGCCGCTTGCACCACCCGAATATCCTCCGCCCATGTTGTTCCGCATCGCCTTGGTGCTTGAATGCCTTGCCCCACTCACCGTTCAGGTTTCAAAATCGATTTTGACCCGATTTGCGAAGGGAACATTCGTTTCATATCGCACAAATTCCTCTGTTTCTGGATGCAAAAAACCAAGCGAAGTTGCATGCAAACAGATTCGATTGAGAGGGTTTGTTGTAGCTCCATGCCAAATGTCACCGACAATTGGACAACCCTGAAATTGCATCGCCATTCGTATTTGGTGTCTACGGCCGGTTTCGATTTTGATTTCCATCAACGATACAAATTCATCCTGATCTTCGATTTTCCAATGTGTGATGGATTGTTTCGACCCTTTGAAGGTTGATTTGACACGTTTAACATGCAGATGTTTGTCCTCCACCAGCCAAGATGAATCGGTTCCTTCAGAATCTTCTGGACCCCCTTCCACTAGGGCATGATACAGCCGTTCCACCTCACGTTGAGCGAATTGGTTTTGCAAGTATTCTTTAATTTCTCGACTTTTAGCAAATACCATGACACCAGATGTATCGCGGTCTAATCGGTGCACAATATGGCTCCATGCGCGTTCCGATTGGCGCTTTACGTGATCTACACAACGACTGTGCAGCGTATCTTTCTCAAGTTTGTCAGTGGCGACAGAAAGCAGGCCTGCTGGTTTTTCAACGACCAAAACATAGTCGTCCTCAGATAGAATTTTCAATTTTGAAAATTGCTTTTTCGGTTCGGGTGGTGGGGATTTCTTCATCGCATCCGAGCGATTGATAATTGTAATTGTGTCACCCTTCACGAGTAATTCTTTGGCCTTGTAAACAGGTATTTCATTGACCAATACTCTGCCCTCAGTCAACATTTTTCGCAATTTGGACTTCGTCGATTCGGGAAACATCAATGCCAATATGGGGAGTAGAAAACTCTCTTCTTCAACATTGAATTCCATATTGGCACCCCGAAGTAAATCTTTGCTCAATCGTCGCACTGGATTGGCGCTTGAATGTCTTGCCCCCTCCACCACTAGGCTTCACAGGGGGTTTTGACATCCTCAAACATGCTCCTGTTTGAACCCCCAATCGTATTGGTCCTCAACATCATTCAAGACCGTGTTCTCTCGTTCCCATTCAAAAATTTCTTTTCTCAGACGGTCTTCCGCATTGTCAAATTCCAATCTCGTAATCCAAAGTCCCATCAGTTTCATTGCTCGACTTTTGAGTGCGCTCTTCTGTCCGTGCAGTTCATCCTCAAGTGTTGGTATCCAAAGTTGCATTAATTGTATGACCATTTTCTGAATTTCTCTTGCTTGCTTCGTGTTCTTGTTCTCTTTTGTAATATCCATCTAGCGCTTACGCTCCTGTAACCAATCCGGTTTAGATCAGGTGCGTCAAGACATCAGAATCACGAGTTTTTGGGTTTGTTCTCTACCTATATTAAGTGTGTGATTTATTGCACTATTACCCACCATCAAATCTCTGCGTTTTCCGCAACCGATAATTACCCGGCATCGGAGCCGTCCCTAATGGCGACCCCTCCCTCGCACCTGCCAACTTGGCTCGCGAAGTACAATCCTGCCGAGATTACGATTGGTGTCATAGCGTCGCACTCATCTCTTCAGATACTTCATGGGGCCCGACAAGAGGGCTTCCGAACCCTCGGAATTTGTGTTGGTGAAGGCCGCAAGAAGTTGTACAAAGCGTTCCCGGGCGCTGAACCGGATGAATGGTTGATGTTGGACAACTATCTCGAGCTTCTAGACAAAGCGGAAGAATTGCGCAGCCGCAATGTCATCATCATCCCGCATGGTTCGTTGGTTGAGTATCTGAGTCCTGACAATTTCATTAAACTCGAAGTGCCAACCTTCGGCAATCGTCGAATCCTGAAATGGGAGGCCAATCGAGAGTTGCAACGTCAATGGCTGGAGTCCGGTGGTTGCACCATGCCGAGAGTGATTGAGGACCCGCATGAAATCGATGGGCCGGTGATTGTCAAGTATGCAGGTGCCAAAGGCGGTCGTGGATATTTCATCGCCCGTAACTTCCGTGACTTCAGGCGAAATGTCGATCTGGAAGAGGATTTCACAATTCAGGAATATGTTCTCGGCACTCGTTACTACTTCCAATTCTTCTTCGATCCCATCGCAGAGGACGGCTATCAGGTCGAAGGCATGGGCAGCCGAGAGGGACAGAACTGTGGTCGCCTCGAACTCATGAGTATTGATCGTCGTGACGAGTCCAATGTGGATGAGTTCTACAAATTGGGGGGTCTGAGTGACCTTCGTGACATGGGCCTAGAACCCTCCTTTGTGGTTACGGGAAACACTCCTGCAGTGCTTCGTGAATCCTTGTTGCCTGAAGCGTTCAGATTGGGTGAGGGCGCGGTTGCAGCTTCGCTTGAACTGGAAGAGGCCGCCCGTGGGATGATTGGCCCCTTCTGCCTGGAGACGATTGTCACCGACAAGTTGGAGTTCCGCGTCTTTGAGGTCAGTGCTCGTATCGTGGCAGGATCCAATGTGGCAATAGGTGGTTCGCCCTATTCCGATATCAATGAACCGGGACTATCGACAGGTCAGAGAATTGCACGGTGCATTCGCAAAGCGATTGACAAGGATTGTCTCAGTGACATACTCTCTTGAATCAGAAGGTGGCGAGGCGGATAGCCCACTGCGAGCCCATTTATTCAGACATTCTGAATACGAGGTTGATATGTTCATGCCATTTGAATAATTTGTAATACGAATACATGATTAGGGACTGTTTAATCGAAGGTATATGCCGAGTTGGATTTTCCAAGGAAACCCTGCAACATTCAGGATAGATGATGCAGTAAGAGAACTTGAGAAGACAACATGGTTAGTTAAGAAGAATGGCAGAAAGATGCGTTTAGGAGATACTGTTTTTCTGTGGCGTTCTGAGCACAATGGCAACCCTGCGGGAGTGATTGCAAAATCCGTGATGGTTTACACTGTCACACCGATGTTCAGCCCTCCTGGGGTAGTTGCTTATTGGACAGACCCCACTATGGAAAATACGAGACTAGATCGGGTTGAGTTGCAAATCTTGGAATATTGCACCGATGAAAAACCAATGATTGAACGTAAGGATGTTCTAGAAGACGATGTTCTTTGCGAAATGTTGGTGGTTAGGCAACCGAATGGAACTAATTTCGAATTATCTGAAACTCAAGCAGAAGTTCTTGAATCACTTTGGTCTAGAAACCAAGAATGAAG
>JAPKFG010000087.1 GCA_028821675.1 Candidatus Poseidoniales archaeon | reverse complement strand
TCATCGAATTCATCACCAGAAGCTGCATGACGCCAATGCTTGACCACAGCAATGGCTAACTTTGCATCCTCAATGGTTGCTTCTTCTCTTAGGTACAATCGAGCATGCGCTTCTGAAATTCGCACCAAACCCTCAAGGGTTCTTGCAGTCATCCTAGGTGCATCTTCAGCGTAAGCTTGTGTTACACCATCAAAATTTTCTTTTCTCCTGCGGGATGTCTTGTAGAATTCGACCAAATGATCCATTGCTTCATCATTCAATGAAGGGAAAATACGACGTTTTGAATATGCAATGTATTTCTTCAATAATTGAGTTGGAATAATCTCCTCTCCGTTGATATCTATGTTTTCTTGTCGTTCTTCAGAGACGTAAAGTGGGTCAACCGCCATACCAGTGTCGATGAGATGCTCAGGGACACCGGCTCTGCGGGTCCGAATGATGTGCTGTGCAATTCTTTCATCGACACTGGCTTCTGGTTCATCACGGATGAGCCAGATAACGTCGAAACGAGAGAGCATGGCGGGCAGTAAGTCAACTTCGTCAAAGGGCAATTCTGCATTGGCACCTCTCGGTTCGAACTTCCCCGTGCGAGGGTTCGCTGCTGCAAGTATGGCACAACGCGTTCTCATCGAAGCACTCAATCCACCTTTGTTGATGTTGATGAGTTGTTGTTCCATCGCTTCGTGCATGGCGCCACGATCTTGAGGGCTCATCTTGTCGAATTCGTCAACGGCACACAATCCCAAATCGGCTAGAACAAGGGCACCTGCTTCCAAAGAAAATCGGCCATCATTGAAGGTGTCACGAACTGCAGCCGCAGTCAAACCTGCGGCTGTCGTACCGCCACCTGTTGTGAATTTTCCACGTGGGGATAAATTGCCCATAAATTTCAGCAATTGTGATTTGGCAACACCAGGATCTCCCATCAACAATATGTGGATGTCGCCTCTTGTTCTGGTTCCATCAGCCTGCTTTCTTGGAACGCCACCAAATAATTGGAGGACAAGGCTTCGTTTGACCCATAGGAGTTGATCTGTTGCGTAAATGCTCGGTGCAATTGAGCGAATCATCACTTCAAAAATATCGTCACGTGATGACAAATCCTGAATGGCCTGAATGTCTTCATCGGAGATTATGACTTCTTCTAATGGAGTGTTTCGATATTCACTAGAAATCAGTGATAGGTATGTATCGAACATTGGAGTTTTTTGACCCGCTTTCTTCTGAGTTCGAATGTAAGGAATTGCATTCACCGTAATCCGGTTTCCAGGAGCATGGGTGCCAGCCAAATCTCCTTCTGCTAGTACGTGCATTCTGGCAGGATTAGCTCCTCCTTGGATATTTTCAGGCAATTCTTGGATTTCGATCCATTGATTGTCGACCAAACTCGATTTCTCAGGGATCAATTCGATTCGGACAGCATTTGCACCCTTGGTCTTTCGACCGCACCCCAAACCTTCTGGACACTCCAAGGGTTCAATGAGCTCAAGTTCATTCGGTTGAGGGATTTCAATCTCAAAATCACATGAACATTTGAAATGGGCATTGTAGATTCGAGGTTTCAATTCACTAACTTTTGTCACAATGACTTCAGAAGAGATGAATTGTTCGACTCTCTCACTACCCACATCTCTCAATTCGACCTTCGAATCTGGAGGCAAGTGGTTGATCAGAAGTTTAGGTTCTACATCATGACCTGCTGTTGCACAGAGATCCGTGAGAACCGTCTCTCCCTGTTCAATCACCTTTCGAGGGAAGTTCAGAACGAGTTCAGCGAATCGAGGATCCCATGCCTGCACATCCTCAAAGGATTGGAGGAATCCAGTTTTCTCTGGCCACTGAGCAGCAAAGTTGGAAATTTCGTTGGCAGAGGTTTCCTCAAAGAAGGAACGCCAACGAGCAGCCGAATCATGAACCTGAAGCATACAACATCCTCCACACAGGGCATTGCCATCGGCACTCCGAGCCCCATTAACTTAGTGGAAGACAAGGGCCAAACCCCTTCGTTTCCACTGGAATCAGAAGCATACGATACGGGCTCTGGGGGCTGTCGGGATTTCCAATGGAGGGTTCTCCAATTGGATTTTCTACCATTTTGAAGGGAAGCCCTTTGAACGGCCGAGAAGGGGCCAAGAGCATGGAACACACTCGCTCGGGCAGCGACATCTTCCTCAGATTGGATCCCGGGGATGAATTGCACGCATCGATTCAAGCGGTTTGTCAAAGCGAAGGAGTGTCTGGAGCTGCAATCACCAGCGGCATCGGGCGCGTGCGCGACACCGATATCGGATACCTCGGAGATGATGGTATCTATCAGCGCGTCGTACTTCCGGAAGGAAACGAACTGCTGAGCATGCAGGGCAACGTCTCCGTATTAGATGGGGAACCGTTCACACATATTCACATCGTGCTCTCAGATGATGATCACGATGTACACGGTGGGCACCTGTTCTCTTCGATTGTGCATGTCACCGCTGAAATTCACATACGTGTACTCGAGAAGAATGTGCGTGTGCCGATGACGCGATGTTCGGTTCCCGGCAGTGAATTCAAACCATTGGCCTTCGAGGACTAAGGCATGCGAGTCCTGTTCGCCCATGGATTTGAAGGGGCGCCCGATGGTGGCAAACCCACTCACATGAGTGAAGCATTGGGTTGGGATGTGGTCGCCCCTGTGATGTCAGATAAGGGATGGAATATCGAACAAGAAACCGATGTACTGCTCGAATATATTGATGCGGAAGATTTTGATTTAATCGTCGGATCTTCAATGGGCGGATTGGCCGCTGCGAACGCTAGTGCGCTTCGCCCGGACGCACAATTCGGATTGCTGTTGATTGCACCCGCCTTCGGACTATCTGAGATGTGGCGAGCGGCTCTCTCAACGGAGGAGATGGAGGAATGGCAACAGACGAATGCACGAGCCTATCATCACCATGGATTTGGTCATGATATCACACTCGATTGGGAGTTCATGCAAACGGCTGACAAGATGTCCTGGCCCAAATTGAACCATTCAACAGTCATCTTACACGGTATTCAGGATGACATCGTTCCCATCGAGAATTCACGGCGCGTCGCGGGCGCGAATGCGAATGTCGTCGCCTTGATGGAAATTGAAGATGGTCATCGAATGCAAGAGGCAAAGGAGCATTTTGCAAAGGCCGCTGAGATGTGCCTTAGAACATGACTAGGCCCATGTTGTGGCGCCAGCGACCAATCTCTGTGAATTCGCCGTCACCAGCCCAATGGTAGACATCGAGATTGGTGTGGTTGGTCTCACCCGTCGAAGTACTCAGCGTAATCTCGCCACTACTCACAGGGTATTCGTCAGCAGCTGCGGAAATGCCATGTTCATTGACACGCTGCGGAGTTGCAGTACTCGCCCCTACTTCAGCCAACAAAGCCGCAGTTCCTAAGATGAGGGATGCATCGCCGGCCCACGCAGAATAGGAATCGAGTTCGGTTCCGTAGTTCATCTGGTACACATACTTGAGTTCGTGATCATATTCAGCCATGTCATGATCGATACCCATACGGATTCCGGTCAAATTGTCGAGATGCGCCGAATCAGTGACCAAGTTACCCAGAGAACGATCACCCATTCCATGTCCTCCAATTTTGGCAATACCCAAGGCTTGTGAGTGAAGTTCAGCAAGGATGACTGCACCATCTTCTGACTCCACCAGTAAGACCACAGCATCACAACCCGATAGAGCAGAGATTTCAGTACTGAAGTCGGTCTGTCCTGGAGTGAATGATTGTTCAGAACACGTGCTTCCAAGGTCCGTGCTGAGGGCCGTTGCAATCGCAGTGTTATCCTTGCCATCGTCATACAGGATGGCAACATTGGAGTATCCACCGTTGGAGATATGTGCAGATAGTGCAGAAACATGGTAATCCTGACCGGGTGATACCCGCCATAGATAGCCATAATCAGAGGGAGTACAAGTTAGGCCACACCCATCCCATGCATCGTCAAGTGCTTCATCAGAGAAGGCGCCATATGTGATGACTGGTACTTTGTTCGTCTCAGCGACGTTCAGTGCTCCAAGGGCCTCCTCTGTCGAGTGAGGGCCGATGACGCCGATGACGCCGGCATTGACCAACGCCTGCATAGCACTAGCTGCACCGGATTGGGTCGAGTGAGTGTCGGCAACAGTCAAACTGAAACAAGTGCCACGCTGATTGATATTTAGCAAATCCACACCGAGTTGAACACCATTCTCTTCGCCTTGGGCGTAAGCAGAATGAATGCCCGTTCGTGGGCTGAGCATTCCGATAACAACAGAACTGGCAGAGGCGCGGCATTGTGATGAAATTCCAGTCCATTCATTCCAATAACCCATCTCCTCAAATGACATGTCAACGAATCCATCTCCGTTTTGATCGCCATCATTCTCAAATCGGAACAAATCATACATCATCTCAGGTGTATTACCATGGGAATCGAATGTGATCGTGCCTCCAATGCCCGCATAGTTGGAACCTACTGATGGGATGGCAGCTTTGATATCGCTACCCGTGCTTGAACCGGCTTGAATTGCAGACTGAGCCATAATCATCGCCGCATCGTATGATGAACCGGCATGAGACGGAGCATCTGAGCCAAAGGTGGCCAGGTAATCTGCATCGAAATCTGACTGAAGTGGGGATGTCCAAGTTGTTGATACGTTGGCGCCGACCACACCCAGAACATGATCTCGAACGCTAGCAGAGAGTAATTCAGGGAATTCAGCATACCCAGACTGGTGAGATACGACGATTCGGGCCTCGGGAAGGACGCCCTTAATCTTCGAAATCATCCTTGCAGAATCGGTATCCCCGGATAGCAGTACGGCGTGTTCACAGCCATAGTTCACCGCTTCATCACGGACATCTTCAAGTTGTGAATCGGTGGGATTCTGTGGAAAGGGTAGAGTGGCACAGATAAGACTCTCATCGTAACCATCGGTGAAGATTCGCGCGGAAGAACGCCCATATCCATTGTCGACATGGATGACGGCGAGATTGTTCAATTCGTAGATATTCGACCACATCGCTGCACCATTTGCGCTATCGGCATCACTTGGTATGACACGCCAGATGAGGCCGCCATCCTCAATCTCATCAAGGCCACCATCAGCGACCAAGGGTGTGATGATAGGAATCTCGTACTCAATCGGTTTTGCCAAGCCTTGCTGTAGAATGGAAAAAGATGAACCTCCGATAATACCGGAGACGCCATCGCCCTCAATGAGAGACCAAGTCGCCACGTTTGCCGTTGAACCAGTAGATTCGGTGTCATAGAACACGAGGGAGAATTCGTAGGTACTCTGAGCCGCGTTGATGTCATCAATGGCCATCTGCGCGGCATTCTCCAATCCCTCGGCAAGATGAGCATTGTCACCGGTACGGGGTGTGAGTACACCAATCTTGACTTCAATCACCGTTCCAGTGAAAACCTCGCAGCCATTCTCATCGACAGTGATTCCAGCAGGCGTGTCTGCACACTGATCATTCTCATCGAGAACGCCGTCACCATCACTGTCCTGAGGCACTGGGCACCCATTGGCGTCAACCTCGACACCAGCGCCAGTCTCTGCACAATCGTCATCGGCATCAGGC